>NZ_JAHBDB010000017.1:0-97836 GCF_019956105.1 Pseudomonas sp. BF-RE-25 | reverse complement strand
GGGGGGTGTTCAGTGGGGAAATGGGTGGATGCCGTTATCTCGGATTGGCTTGAGATCAATCGCCGGCAAGCCGGCTCCTACAGGGTTTTATGTCGAACGGTAATTCCGAGTACGGCACAAACTTTGTAGGAGCCGGCTTGCTGGCGATGGCGTCAGAATTATTGCTAAAGATCCCGGGCCTTACTTCTGCGTCCCATCATCATGCTGCAAATTCGCCTGCGTCAGGTTGGCCCCTGCCGGCACACTGCGGGTCAGCCAGACGTTGCCGCCAATGGTCGAGCCCTTGCCGATGGTGATCCGCCCCAGGATGGTCGCACCGGCATAAATCACCACATCGTCTTCAACAATCGGATGCCGCGGATGGCCCTTCTGCAACTGGCCGTCTTCATCCGCCGGGAAGCGTTTGGCGCCCAGTGTCACGGCCTGATAAATCCGCACACGCTCGCCGATGATCGCGGTCTCGCCGATCACCACGCCTGTCCCGTGATCGATGAAAAAGCTGCGGCCGATCTGCGCGCCCGGGTGAATGTCGATACCGGTCGCCGAGTGCGCAATTTCTGCGCTGATCCGCGCCAGCAGCGGCAGCCCGGCACGGTACAAATGGTGGGCGAGGCGATGGTGAATCACCGCCAGAATCCCCGGATAGCACAGCAGCACTTCATCGACGCTGCGGGCCGCCGGGTCACCGTGATAGGCCGCCAGCACATCGGTGTCCAACAGGCTGCGCAGGCCCGGCAGGGCGAGTGCGAAGTCCTGGATGATCTGGATCGTTTTGGCTTCTACTTCAGTGTCGGCCGAGGCACTGTGGCGGGCGGCGTAACGCAGTTCGAGCCGTGCCTGCCCCAGCAACGCATTCAACGCGACATCCAGCGTGTGACCGACGTAGAAATCTTCACTCTCTTCACGCAGGTCGACCGGCCCCAGGCGCATCGGGAACAACGCCCCGCACAACGCTTCAAGAATCTCCGCCATGGCCGCTCGGGAAGGCAACTCGCGGCCACCCTGCTCGCCGCTGGCGCGGCCGTTTTGTGCACGCCACTCGTCACGCGCCGTGCGCAGTTGGCTGACGATGGTCTGCAATTGCCAATGGCTGGAACGCTCGCTCACGGTAAAAAACTCCACACGGGCGGCCGGACTGTCTGGCCGCACTGACGGCGATTACTTTACGGCAAGGTCTGGAAACCGAATTAAGAACTGATTGTGCTGTGCTCAGCACTTTTGGCTATAAGTAATCTTGCCGGTTGCCCATGCATTTGGGCGTGCCTATAGTCCTGACATCTCCCACCGCCAGTACGGACCCATGATCAAACAACAGCTCGCCCGTTTTGACCGCCTCGATCTGCTCGGCCACCCGACCCCTCTGGAAAAACTCGAACGCCTGTCAGCCTGGCTGGGCCGCGACGTGTACGTCAAACGCGATGACCTGACGCCGCTGGCGATGGGCGGCAACAAGCTGCGCAAACTCGAATACCTGGGCGCCGATGCGCTGGCCCAGGGCGCGGACACGCTGATCACTGCCGGCGCGCTGCAATCCAACCACGTGCGCCAGACCGCCGCCCTCGCCGCCAAACTGGGCCTGGGATGCGTAGCGTTGCTGGAAAATCCTTTGGGCACCGAAGACGCCAACTATGTCGGCAACGGCAATCGGCTGCTGCTTGACCTGTTCGATGCCAAGGTCGAACTGGTGGACAACCTCGACAACGCTGACGAGCAACTGGAAGCATTGGCCGCACGCCTGCGCAGCAACGGCAAAAAGCCGTATCTGGTGCCGATTGGAGGCTCCAATGCGTTGGGTGCTCTGGGTTATGTGCGCGCGGGGCTGGAATTGGCCGAACAGATCAAGGACACCGGCCTGACCTTCGCCGCCGTCGTGTTGGCATCGGGCAGCGCCGGGACCCACAGCGGCCTGGCGCTCGCGTTGAGCGAAGCACTGCCGGATTTGCCAGTGATTGGCGTGACGGTTTCGCGCAGCGAAGAAGATCAGCGGCCGAAGGTTCAAGGCCTCGCCGAGCGCACCGCAGCGCTGTTGGGCGTCAGCCTGCCAGCGAGTTTCAAGGTTGAGTTGTGGGACGAATATTTCGGCCCGCGCTATGGCGAGCCGAATGCCGGGACGTTGTCGGCGGTAAAACTGGTTGCGAGCCAGGAAGGTCTGTTGCTGGACCCGGTGTATACCGGCAAGGCGATGGCGGGGTTGCTGGACGGGATTGGGCGTCAGCGTTTTGATGAGGGGCCGATCATTTTCCTGCACACCGGTGGGGCGCCGGCGTTGTTTGCCTACGATTCGGCGTTCTGAGAGCGCTTTGCGCTCTATCGCCAGCAAGCTGGCTCCTACAGGGTTCGCGTCGAATGAAAAATCGTGCACGCCCCTGTAGGAGCCGGCTTGCTGGCGATAGCGGTCTATCTGACGCATATGCATTTTAAGAATAACAAACGCAATATTTATTATTTTCCTATCTATAAGCACCGTCATATAGTCACGCCGCAGGCGAATTTGCAGCGAGACGCATACGCTGCTTTAGGGCAGGATATCGCAGTCGTCCAAATCCCGATTTTGCCAACATTCCTAAAAGCGTCTTCATAAGAAATCACAGGGGCTTGTCATGAATTTTTCCGCACTACGTCGAAATCTGCTGGTGGGTTCGCTGGGCCTGGCGCTGAGCGCCGGCCTGCTGGGGCAAGCGGTTGCCGGTGAGCAACTGCAAAAAATCAAGGACGCTGGCGTGATCAACGTCGGCCTGGAAGGCACTTACCCACCGTTCAGCTTCGTTGACGCCGACGGCAAACTGACCGGCTTCGAAGTCGAGTTCTCCGAAGCCCTGGCCAAAGAGCTGGGCGTGAAGGTCAAACTGCAACCGACCAAATGGGACGGCATCCTCGCGGCGCTGGAATCCAAGCGTCTGGACGCAGTGGTCAACCAAGTGACCATCTCCGAAGAGCGCAAGAAGAAGTATGACTTCTCCGAGCCGTACACCATTTCCGGGATTCAGGCGCTGGTGCTGACCAAAAAAGCTGCCGAGCTGAACATCAAGTCTGCCGCCGACCTGGCTGGCAAGAAAGTCGGCGTAGGCCTGGGCACCAACTACGAGCAGTGGGTTAAAGCCAACGTGCCGACCGCTGACGTGCGCACCTACGAAGATGATCCGAGCAAGTTCGCAGACCTGCGTAACGGCCGCACTGACGCCATCCTGATCGACCGCCTTGCCGCACTGGAATACGCCAAGAAGGCCAAGGACACTTCCGCCGCCGGCGAAGCGTTCTCCCGTCAGGAAGCCGGCATTGCCCTGCGCAAAGGCGAGCCTGAGTTGCTGGCAGCGGTGAACAAGGCCATCGACAAGCTGCGTGCCGACGGTACGCTGAAAAAGCTTTCGGAAAAATACTTCAGCGCTGACGTCACCAAATAATGGGAGAAGCTTTCCAACTTGCGCTGGACTCCGCGCCCTTCCTGCTGAAGGGCGCGTACTACACGGTAATCCTCAGCCTGGGCGGGATGTTCTTCGGTCTGGTGATGGGGTTCGGCCTGGCGTTGATGCGCCTGTCGCGCTTCAAACTGGTGAGCTGGCTGGCCCGCATCTACGTGTCGTTCTTTCGCGGCACGCCGTTGCTGGTGCAACTGTTCGTGATCTATTACGGCTTGCCGCAACTGGGTATCGAACTTGATCCGTTGCCGGCGGCCCTGATCGGCTTCTCGCTGAACATGGCCGCGTACGCCTGCGAAATCCTGCGTGCCGCAATCAGCTCCATCGAGCGTGGCCAGTGGGAAGCTGCCGCGAGTATCGGCATGACCCGCGCGCAGACATTGCGCCGGGCCATCCTGCCGCAAGCGATGCGCACGGCATTGCCGCCGCTGGGCAACAGCTTCATCTCGCTGGTCAAGGACACGGCGCTGGCCGCCACCATTCAGGTGCCGGAACTGTTCCGTCAGGCGCAGCTGATTACCGCCCGGACTTTCGAAATTTTCACCATGTATCTTGCCGCCGCGCTGATCTACTGGATTCTGGCCACGGTGCTCTCGCACCTGCAGAACAAGTTGGAAGAGCGGGTCAATCGGCACGACCAGGAGTCCTGACCCCATGATTGTCGTGGAAAAACTGACAAAGCAGTTCAAGGGTCAAGTAGTGCTTAACGGCATTGATCTGGAAGTGAAGGAAGGCGAGGTGGTGGCGATCATCGGGCCGAGCGGCTCGGGGAAAACCACGTTCCTGCGTTGCCTGAATTTTCTCGAAGAACCCTCCAGCGGCCGGATCAAGGTCGGTGACATCGAGATCGATGGCAGCCGCCCATTGAACCAGCAGCAGAGCCTGGTGCGGCGCTTGCGTCAGCACGTCGGCTTTGTGTTCCAGAACTTCAACCTGTTCCCGCACCGCACCGCCCTGGAAAACGTCATCGAAGGCCCGATCATCGTCAAGAAGGTCCCGCACGCCGAAGCCGTTGCCCTGGGTAAAAAGCTGCTGGCCAGGGTTGGCCTGGCAGGCAAGGAAGACGCGTACCCGCGACGCCTTTCCGGTGGCCAGCAACAGCGTGTGGCGATTGCCCGTGCGCTGGCGATGGAACCGGAAGTGATTCTGTTCGACGAACCCACCTCGGCACTCGATCCGGAGCTGGTGGGTGAAGTGCTGGCGACCATCCGCAGCCTCGCCGAGGAGAAGCGCACCATGGTCATCGTGACCCACGAAATGGGCTTTGCCCGCGACGTGGCCAACCGCGTGGTGTTTTTCGACAAGGGTGTGATCGTCGAGCAAGGCGAAGCCAAAGAATTGTTTGCCCATCCGAAAGAAGAACGGACAAAACAGTTTCTCAGCAAGTTCCTGAACAACGCTCAACACTGAGCAGCCATAACAGCGACATAAACTTCCACGGATGGAAGTTACATCGAAACTTCACACCCCCTTCAACAGCCACTCAAACCACTCTTACAATTTATTCCTCTTTCAATAATCGCGTGCGGTACATATATATGTCCTGCGACAGATTATCCTCACCTAAAATCCACAAAACACCTCAGCGTGACCACACGAACAACCGGCGCCTCCCGCCTCAAAAAACCGCTGATTCCGTGGGTATGTTCGACAAGCCGATGGGGCTTCCGGACCTGAAAGCGTAGGAGCTTTCTGAATAACTAAAGATTCGTTACTTAACTAACCAACTCTATTGACACTTATTCCAGCGCACTCTTATCTAGTCTCCGGCAAACGAACTCATCACGTTCAATCATTGTTCATACGCAAGTAATGAGCCGTTTGTGGCTCGGCCAATCAGTTCTTTCAGAAACGGACTTCGCTGCAAGACTTCAAGGAGAAACCCATGAAACATACTTCGAAAAAAACCGAACTTGCGGCACCGACCGTGGAGCAATCCCACCGGAGCGGCATCAACATCACCTCGGCTTCTCACCTGCTGATCGCCGTCGCGCCTTATCCCGGCATGGACGAAGGCGACTTGATCGAACTGTTCTGGGACAACTGCTACGTGGCCTCCAGAGTGCTGAACACCCTGGACGTCGGCAAATCCGTCAGCCTGCGCGTGCCGCAAAGCTTCATCGCCAACGGCTCCTCTCGCATTCACTACCGGCTGATGCAGGTCGGCCATGGGCCAGCGTTGTCACCGACAACCCGCGTGCAGGTCAAGCTCGACTGCCCGGGAGGCCAGCCCTCTGCCCTGTACGGCGATGAAATCCAGAGCCTGGCGCCGGTGAGCATTCCCGAAACCATCCGCCGTCAGGGCGTCAACCCGAACCAGATCAAGCGCGGCGTTCCCTTGACCATCGAGCCGTACCTGAACATGGCCATCGACGATGAAATCACCCTGCGCTGGGGCGATGTGCGCATGGACCTGCCACGGCTCAAGGCCGGCGATGTGGGCCAGCCGATTCAGGTCTGGGTGCCGCCGGCGATCATTCTCGAAGCCGGCGAAGACCTGCGGCTGGAAGTGACCTACTGCATCCTCGACCGCGTGGGAAACAACTCTCGCTGGGCGCCGACGCGTACGTTGAAGATTGGGTGTGCCAATCCGTATTTGAAGATCCGGCCGAAGGAAGTGCTCATGGCCGCAGAATCCAACAATCGCTGAAACCCACACCCCTTGTAGGAGCGAGCCTGCTCGCGATGGAGGTTAACGATAACGCTGACTACCTGAATGAACGCGCTGCCTGCACGTTTTTCGCGAGCAGGCTCGCTCCTACAAAAGCCGACCGCAGGGTGTTTCTGTTGCTACAAGAACAAAGTGTTGCCCTGCGTACAGTTGCTCACGACACACTTCTATCCATATTCCTAAAAGTTAGTTTATTTAATTTTTATACACGCTTAGGGTATATAAACCGGACCACCGGACATTCTTGTTTTTACTTCGCCGCATCCATCGCGGCGTTCCATGAGATGTGAGGTAGGTATGGTCCGGAACACAATCACCCCAGTGCAGATCGCCAGGGCATTGCGTGCAGCAGCCAAGGAGCGGCACTGATGTCCAGTCTGGCAGATGCAATCGTCCAGAGTGATCTGGACATCGCCCCGTTGTTGTTGCCCGCGCAGGTGTTGCGCAACGACGCACAAGCGATCAAGGCCGCCCATGAGCTGGCGCAGGTCGCCCGCCAACAAGCGGCTAAACGCGACCGTCAGCGCAAGCTGCCGTGGTCGGAAATCGAACAGTTCACCCGCAGCGGCCTGGGCAGCATTGCCATCCCGCGCGAATACGGCGGCCCGCAGGTTTCGTTCGTCACCCTGGCCGATGTTTTTGCGATCATTTCCGCAGCCGATCCGGCACTCGGGCAGATCCCGCAGAACCAGTTCGGCATTCTCAACCTGGTGCTCGGCAGCGCTACCGAAGCGCAGAAAAAACAGCTGTTCAAGAGCGTGCTCGAAGGTTGGCGCATCGGTAATGCCGGGCCGGAGCGCGGCACCAAGAACACCCTGGAACTCAAGGCACGGATCACCGCCGACGGCGACGGATTTGTCATCAGCGGGCAGAAGTTCTACTCCACCGGCGCCCTCTTCGCCCACTGGGTGGCGGTCAAGGCGCTGAATGACGACGGCAAGCAAGTGCTGGCCTTCGTCCGTCGCGGCACACCGGGCTTGCGGATCGTTGATGACTGGTCCGGTTTCGGCCAGCGCACTACCGCCAGCGGCACCATTTTGCTCAACAACGTGCGGGTCGACGCCGAGCTGGTGGTGGACAACTGGAAGATCAACGACAAGCCGAACATCCAGGGCGCCGTCTCGCAGCTGATTCAAGCGGCCATCGACGCCGGCATCGCTCGCGGCGCCATCGACGACGCCATCGAATTCGTGAAAACCCGCGCTCGCCCGTGGATCGACGCCAAGGTCGAACGCGCCAGCGATGATCTTTATGTGATCGCCGACATCGGCAAACTGAAAATCGAACTGCACGCCGCTGAAGCGCTGCTGCGCAAAGCCGGGCAGGTACTCGATCAGGTCAACGCCGCGCCGCTCACCGCCGAGTCCGCCGCCCGTGCCTCGATTGCCGTGGCCGAAGCCAAGGTGCTGACCACCGAGATCTCGCTGCAGGCCAGCGAAAAGCTCTTCGAACTGGCCGGCAGCCGCGCCACCCTCGCCGAATTCAACCTCGACCGCCATTGGCGCAACGCCCGCGTGCACACGCTGCACGATCCGGTGCGCTGGAAGTATCACGCCGTCGGCGCCTATCACCTCAACGGCACGCTCCCCGCTCGCCACTCCTGGATTTAACGACCAGACACCTGGAGAAACACATGACAATTTCTCACCACGTCGCGGTCATAACCAGCGATGAGCAAGCCTTGATCGTCGCCAGTGACCTGGCCGAAGATTTCAAACGCGACAGCGCCCTGCGCGACCGTGAACGCCGTTTGCCGCACCCGGAACTGGAAGTGTTTTCCCGCTCGGGCCTGTGGGGCATCAGCGTGCCAAAAGAGTACGGCGGCGCCGGGGTTTCCAACGTCACGCTGGCCAAGGTGATCGCCTTGATCGCCCAGGCGGACGGATCCCTCGGACAAATTCCGCAGAACCATTTTTACGCCCTCGAAGTGCTGCGCGTGAACGGCAGCGCCGAGCAGAAAAAACGTCTCTATGCAGAAGTGCTGGCCGGCCAGCGTTTCGGCAATGCACTCGCCGAACTCGGCACCAAAACCGCCCACGACCGCGTCACCAGCCTGACCCGCGACGGGGACGGCTATCGCATCAACGGCCGCAAGTTCTACGCAACGGGCGCGATCTACGCGCAGCGCATCCCGACCTCGGTGGTGGATGAAAACGGCGTGCAGCAACTCGCATTCGTACCACGCGACAGCAAAGGCCTGACAGTCATCGACGACTGGAGTGGTTTCGGCCAGCGCACCACCGGCAGCGGTTCGGTGGTGTTCGAAGACGTCTTTGTGGCCGCCGAAGACGTGATCCCGTTTCAAAGCGCCTTCGAACGCCCGACCCCGGTCGGCCCGTTGGCGCAAATTCTTCATGCGGCCATCGACACCGGCATCGCCCGCGCCGCCTATGAAGACGCGCTGCATTTTGTGCGGACCAAAACCCGGCCATGGATCGACGCCACACACGAAAAAGCCATCGACGACCCGCTGACCATCAAGAGCTTCGGTCACCTGAGCATTCGTCTGCACGCCGCCGAAGCCCTGCTGGAACGCTCCGGCGAATTCCTCGACAAAGCTCAAGCCGACACCAACGCACAGACCGTTGCCGCCGCGTCGATTGCCGTCGCCGAAGCTCGTGCCATCAGCACCGAAATCTCCCTTGCCGCCGGCAGCACGCTGTTTGAACTGGCCGGCAGCCAGGCGACCCTGATCGAACACGGACTGGATCGCCATTGGCGCAACGCTCGGGTGCACACGCTGCACGACCCGGTGCGCTGGAAGTATCACGCCGTGGGCAACTACTACCTCAACGATGAAAACCCTCCGTTGCGAGGGACCATCTGATGGCCGGTGAGAAAAAGAAGATCCTGCTCAACGCGTTCAACATGAACTGCATCGGGCACATCAACCATGGTTTGTGGACGCACCCACGGGACACCTCGACTCAATACAAGACCATCGAGTATTGGACCGAACTGGCGCAGTTGCTGGAGCGCGGTTTGTTCGACGGTTTGTTCATCGCCGACATCGTCGGCGTGTATGACGTCTACCAAAACTCGGTGGACGTACCGCTGAAAGAGTCGATCCAGCTGCCGGTCAACGACCCGCTGCTGCTGGTCTCGGCGATGGCGGCGGTGACGAAAAACCTCGGTTTCGGCCTGACCGCCAACCTGACGTACGAACCGCCGTATCTGTTCGCCCGGCGCATGTCGACGCTCGATCACCTGAGCCGCGGCCGGGTCGGCTGGAACATCGTCACCGGCTACCTCGACAGCGCCGCCAAAGCCATGGGCCTGAGCGAACAAGTGGAGCACGACCGTCGTTACGACCAGGCCGACGAATACCTCGAAGTGCTCTACAAACTCTGGGAAGGCAGCTGGGAAAACGGCGCGGTGCTCAACGATCCGCAGCAGCGGATCTACGCGCAACCCGACAAAGTGCACAAGGTCGAACACAAGGGCGAGTTCTATCAGGTCGAGGGATATCACCTCTGCGAACCTTCGCCGCAACGCACGCCGGTGCTGTTCCAGGCTGGCAGTTCGGATCGCGGCTTGCTGTTCGCCGGGCGCCACGCCGAATGCGTGTTCATCAGCGGCCAGAACAAACCGTCGACCAAGGTTCAGGTGGACAAGGTGCGCGCCAGCGCCGTTGAAGCCGGTCGCAATCCTGAGGACATCAAGGTGTTCATGGGGCTGAACGTGATCGTCGGCGCCACCGAAGAACTCGCTTGGGCCAAGCACGCCGAATACCTGAGCTACGCCAGCGCCGAGGCCGGCGTGGCGCATTTCTCGGCATCGACCGGGATCGATTTTTCCGAGTACGCCATCGACGAACCGATCCAGTACGTGAAGAGCAACGCGATTCAATCGGCTACCAAAAACCTGCAAAACAACGACTGGACCCGGCGCAAATTGCTCGAACAACACGCGCTCGGAGGTCGCTACATCACGGTCGTTGGCTCGCCGGAGCAAGTGGCCGATGAGCTGGAATCGTGGATCGCCGAGACCGGTCTGGATGGCTTCAACCTGACGCGAATTGTCACGCCGGAAAGCTATGTGGATTTCATCGAACTGGTGATTCCCGAGTTGCAGCGGCGTGGGTCGTACAAGACCGCTTATGACGACGGCAGCCTGCGGGAGAAGCTGTTTCACGCAGAGGCGCATTTGCCTGAGCAACACACCGGCTCCGCGTTTCGCCGCTAAAAGCTTCGCGAGCAAGCTTCGCTCCTACAGGGGCACTGCAATCCCCTGTAGGAGCGAGGCTTGCCCGCGAAGAGGCCCGTCCAAACACCCAAAACTTATGCACTGACTGGAAAAAAAACATCATGACCAAGAACTACCTCTCTCACCCAGTCAAAGCACTGGCCCTGGCCCTCGGCCTCTTCAGCTCCATCACCTTCGCCGCCGACGCGCCGCTGAAAGTCGGCACCACCGCCGCCTTCGCCATCCCGCTGGAAGCCGCCGTCGCAGAAGCCAATAAACAAGGCCTGAAAGTCGAACTCGTCGAGTTCACCGACTGGATCGCGCCCAACGTCAGCCTCGCCGCCGGCGACATCGACGTGAACTACTTCCAGCACGTGCCGTTCCTGGAAAACGCCAAGGCCGCCGCCGGTTTTGACCTGGTGCCGTTCGCACCGGGCATCATCAACAACGTCGGCCTCTACTCGAAGAAATACAAAAGCTTCGACGAGCTGCCGGAAGGCGCCAGCGTCGCCATCGCCAACGACCCGATCAACAGCGGTCGCGGCCTGCAACTGCTGGCCAAGGCCGGCCTGATCACGCTCAAGCCAGGCGTCGGCTACAAGGCTACCGAAGAAGACATCATCGCCAACCCGAAGAAGATCAAAATCCTGCAAGTCGAAGCGGTGCAACTGGTGCGCGCCTATGACGACGCCGATCTGGTGCAGGGCTACCCGGCCTACATCCGCCTGGCGAAGACATTCGATGCCGGTTCCGCGTTGCTGTTCGACGGCCTCGATCACAAGGAATACGTGATCCAGTTCGTGATCCAGCCGAAAAACAAAGCCGACCCGCGCCTGATCAAATTCGTCGACATCTACCAGCATTCGCCAGCCGTTCGCGCAGCGTTGGATAAGGCCCACGGCAAACTCTATCAAGCCGGTTGGGAAAGCTGAGAATGACGGCCGCGATCCAACGGCGACTGGATATTCCAGAGCCTCAGCAAGCTAAACAGACCGAACTGCACCCCGACCTGAACCGTGCTCACGTGCGCTTCATCGGCCTGGGCAAGACCTACAACGGCCAGCAAGGTCCGGTGGCGGCGTTGCACGGCATCGACCTGGCCATCCAGCGCGGTGAAGTGTTCGGCATCATCGGCCGCAGCGGCGCCGGCAAGTCGTCGCTGATCCGCACCATCAACCGCCTCGAACAACCGGGCACCGGACGCGTGCTGATCGATCAGGTGGACATCGGCGAGTTCGATGAAGACCGCCTGGTGGCGCTGCGTCGGCGCATCGGCATGATCTTCCAGCACTTCAACCTGATGTCGGCCAAAACCGTTTGGCAGAACGTCGAGTTGCCGCTGAAAGTCGCCGGCGTGCCCAAGGAAAAACGCGAGCAGAAAGTTCGTGAGCTGCTGGAACTGGTCGGCCTGCAAGAGAAGCACAAGGCCTACCCGGCGCAGCTTTCCGGCGGACAGAAACAGCGCGTTGGCATCGCCCGCGCGCTGGTGCACGACCCGGAGATTCTGTTATGCGACGAAGCCACTTCGGCGCTGGACCCGGAGACCACGCAATCGATCCTCGGCCTGCTGCGCGAGATCAATCAGCGCCTGGGCCTGACCATCGTGCTGATCACTCACGAGATGGCGGTGATCCGCGACATCTGCGACCGCGTCGTGGTGTTGGAGCATGGCCGCATCGTCGAGCAAGGCCCCGTGTGGGAAGTCTTCGGCAACCCGCAGCATGAGGTCAGCAAGACCTTACTGGCGCCGTTGCAACACGCATTGCCGCAGGAGCTGCAAAGTCGTCTCCAGGCGCAACCACAGTCGTCCGACGCCGCCGTGGTCCTGCGTTTGCAATTCACCGGCAGCGCCACCGACGAACCGGATCTGGCCGCGCTGTTCGCCGCCCTCGGCGGTCGCGTGCGCTTGCTGCAAGGCGGCGTGGAACGGATTCAGGGCCATGCGCTGGGGCAATTGCTGCTGGCGGTGACCGGCTCACCGCTCGGCGCAGAGGAACTGCGTCAACGCGCCGGCAACTGGGCACAACAGGTGGAGGTGCTGGGTTATGTGGTTTGATCGGTTGCTGCAAGGCTTCATCGACACGTTTTTGATGGTTGGCGTGTCGTCGTTGATCGCGCTGCTGGCGGGGATTCCGCTGGCGGTGATCCTGGTCACCAGCTCCAAGGGCGGGATCTACGAAGCACCGGCGCTGAACCGCGCACTGGGTGCGTTCGTGAACCTGTTTCGCTCGATTCCGTTCCTGATTCTGATGGTGGCGCTGATTCCGTTCACCCGGCTGATCGTCGGCACCACTTACGGTGTCTGGGCAGCCGTGGTGCCGCTGACGATTGCGGCCACGCCGTTCTTTGCGCGTATCGCCGAAGTCAGTTTGCGTGAGGTGGATTACGGTTTGATCGAAGCGGCGCAGGCGATGGGGTGCCGGCGTTGGCACATCGTTTGGCATGTGCTGTTGCCTGAAGCGTTGCCGGGGATTGTCGGTGGTTTCACGATCACCTTGGTGACCATGATCAACTCGTCGGCCATGGCCGGGGCGATTGGTGCGGGTGGATTGGGGGACATTGCGTATCGGTATGGGTATCAGCGGTTTGATAGCCAGATCATGTTGACAGTGATTGTGTTGCTGGTGGTGTTGGTGGCGGTGATTCAGTTGGGTGGTGATCGGTTGGCGCGGGGGTTGAACAAGCGCTGAATCAAGGTTAGCGGTAGGAAATCCACTACAAATCTGGAAGTTTTCCCACAGAGAAATCAGCACTCCTACAAGGCCAATCCCTTTCATTTGCAGGACGTTTCCTAGATGATTCCGCACGCTTGCGCCTGGTAAATCCGCTGGCTAGTCTCGGTCCGTCACTGCTCATCAGTGATCGGGATTAGTAGCCCGGATCGATAGGTGCATAGCGTGTTCATGCTCATGTCTGGCAATTTGCCGGATGCTGAATATGGTGGCTGTGCGTGGGGCACCTTTGGGTGCGCCGGTTTGCCTATTGACCGGTCTACTAACCTGCGCGCAGCCGCCACCCATCGTTTTAGTAGGCGAAAAGTGACGGCTCCCATGCATCAATAGGAGCAACACAAGTGAAAAAACCAGTCCCCGATCCACCTCCCGAAACCTCAAGCAAAGACAACGACGATCCACTTAAAGGTCGTTCAGCGCTTTACCACGCGATCGATTTTTACCTCACCCGCGAACATACCGGCGCACCGGACGAACTGCGCTTCTACAACGTCAGCCAGGACGTGAACTTCGAGGACACGCAACTCTATGTCGCCGACCTTCTGCGCTGCGCCTCGGTCACCGCTTATCGGTGCGGCGATCAACTGAAAGGTGCCGACAGGGCCATGGTGTTCTCTATTTGGCATTTGCTGGAAATTGCCAAGGCGATGGTTGACCGGTCCATTGAATGTCTGGGGATGAAGCACACCGGAAACCGGCCTGAATAATCGGTCGACAGTTAAATCGCCTTCGCTGGCAAGCCTCGCTCCTACAGGGTTCGCGTGATCTTCTGGACGGTGTGAAACCTGTAGGAGCGAGGCTTGCCAGCGATTGGCTGCGCAGCAGCCCCAGACCTGATGGCGTATATTCGGCGAATCCCAATTGCCTGCGCAGCCCGCCATGAAACAAACCCCGGACGACCTTGAGAAAATCACCTCCACCACCCTCGGTCATTACAACTCGGTGGCCGAAGGTTTTCGTGAAGGGACGCGCGATCACGATGTCAGCCAGAACATTGATGCGATGCTGCGGCATATTCAGGGTGAGGCGCCCTTCGACATCCTCGACTTTGGCTGCGGGCCGGGCCGGGATTTGCAGACGTTCACGCGCATGGGCCACACCGCAGTCGGCCTCGACGGTTCGGAGAAGTTTGCACAAATGGCGCGCGAGGACAGTGGTTGCGAGGTGTGGCAGCAGGATTTTCTGAAGCTTGATTTGCCGGCTGAACGCTTCGACGGGATTTTTGCCAACGCGGTGCTGTTTCACATTCCGCGTCAGGAATTGCCACGGGTGTTGAAGGAATTGCGCGGGGCGTTGAGGCCCGGTGGGGTGTTGTTCAGTTCCAATCCGCGTGGTGAGAATCAGGAGGGGTGGAATGGGCCGCGGTATGGGGCTTATCACGATCTTCAGGCGTGGCAGGATTTGCTGACCGCGGCGGGGTTTGTGGAGTTGGAGCATTACTACCGGCCGGCGGGGCTACCTCGGGAGCAGCAGCCTTGGCTGGCGAGTGTCTGGCGTAAATCTGAGTAGTCAGGTCGGACGCCATCGCGAGCGGGCTCGCTCCCACAGGAGACCGCATTTCCCTGTGGGAGCGAGCCTGCTCGCGATTAGAGCGCGAAGCGCTCTGCTTTACCGGGCCTCTTTTTTCGGCTCGCGAATCTTGTACCAGGCCACATACAGCGCCGGCAAAAACAGCAGTGTCAGCAACGTCGCGATGATGATGCCGCCGATCATCGCGTAGGCCATCGGCCCCCAGAACACTTCCCGGGCAATCGGGATCATCCCCAGGCTCGCCGCCGCAGCCGTCAGCAGAATCGGCCGGCGACGGTGTTCCGTGGCTTGCGCCACCGCATCCCACGGCGACAGCCCCTCTTTCTCCAGGGCATCGATCTGGGTCACCAGAATCACCGAGTTGCGGATGATGATGCCGATCAGCGCCAGAATCCCCAGGATCGCCACGAAGCCCATCGGCGTGCCGGTGGGAATCAGCGCCAGCACCACGCCGATCAGGCCTAGCGGCGCGACGCTCGCCACCAGGAACAGCTTCTGCACACTGTGCAGCTGGATCATCAAGAAGGTCGCCATCAGGAACAGCATCAACGGCACCACCTTGGCAATCGGCCCTTGGGCCTTGCCGCTTTCCTCAACCGTACCGCCCGTGGCGACCTTGTAGCCCACCGGCAAAGCGGCGGCGAATTTGTCGATCTCCGGCTTCAGTTGCTTGACCAGATCGGTCGGCTGAATCTCGTCGCGCACCGCAGCCTTGATGGTGATGGTCGGCTTGCGGTCGCGGCGCCACACCAGCGGCTGCTCCAGTTCATAACGCACGGTGGCGAAAGCCAGCAGCGGGATCGAGGTGCCGCTGGGCGTGACGATCTGCAGGTTCTGCAACGTTTCCGGCGTACCGCGCTCGGCATCCACCGCGCGGCCCACGACGTTGATCAGGTAGATATCGTCATCGACCTGTGTCACCGGCGCACCGACGACGATGCTGTTCATCAGGTTGGCCACGTCTTCCGACGACAACCCCAGTTGCCGCACCTTGTCCTGGGCGATGTCGATGCGCAGGACTTTGCCCGGCTCGTTCCAGTCGTAAATGATCTCCCCGATGTGCGAGTTCTTGTCCAGCTCGGTGGCCAAGGCGATGGCGTGTTTGCGCACCTGGTCGATGTCCTTGCCGCTGACCCGGTACTGGATCGGCCGCCCGACAGGCGGGCCCATTTCCAGCGCCTGCACATAACTGCCGATGCCGACAAAATCCTTGCGCAAGCGTTCGCGCAAACGCTGACTCAGGGCTTCTCGCGATTCCAGGCCCTTGCTGACGATGACCAATTGCGCGTAGTACGGGTTTTGCAATTGCTGGTCGAGCGGCAGGTAGAAACGGATCGCGCCTTCGCCGATGTAGGTGCTCCAGCGCACGATGTCCGGGTCGTCCTTGAGCGTTGCTTCGAGCTTGTCGACGGCTTTGCGGGTTTCGGCAATCGAAGCGTTTTGCGGCAGGTTCAGGTCGACGAGAATCTCCGGCCGGTCCGAGGACGGGAAGAACTGGTTCTGCACGAACTGCATGGAAAACACCGACGCCACGAACAAGGCAATGGTGATGCCGATGGCCCACCAGCGATTGCGCATGGACCAGAGCATGCCGTAATTGAAGGCGCGACCGATGCGTCCAGGTTCTTCATCGTGAGGTTTCACGTTGGCGTTGAGGATGTGTACGCCGATCACCGGCGCAAACAACACCGCGACAACCCACGACACCAGCATCGCTACGGCAATCACCGCGAACAGCGTAAAGGTGTACTCGCCCGCAGAACTGGCGTTCAGGCCGATCGGTACAAAACCGGCCACCGTCACCAGCGTACCGGTGAGCATCGGGAACGCGGTCGAGGTGTAGGCGAACGTGGCCGCCTGCTCCTTGGTTTCACCCATCTCCAGCCGGGTGACCATCATCTCGACCGTGATCATCGCGTCGTCCACCAGCAGGCCGAGGGCGATGATCAGCGCGCCGAGGGAAATCCGCTGCATGGTGATGCCGCTGTATTCCATGAAGACGAAGACCATCGCCAGCACCAGCGGAATAGAACACGCCACCACTAACCCGGCGCGCACGCCGAGGCTGACGAAGCTGACCACCAGCACGATCACCACCGCTTCGAACAGCGCGCTGGTGAAGCCGCCAACGGCTTTTTCCACTACGGCGGCCTGATCGGAAACGTTGTACACACCGACGCCCACCGGCAAATCGGCGGTCAGGTCGATCATGCGCTGGTGCAGCGCCTTGCCGAAATCCTGAATGTTGCCGCCCTTCTTCATGGCAATGGCCAGGCCGATGGCCGGATGGCCGTTGTAGCGAAACTCCGGGGTTGCCGGGTCGACATAACCCCGACTGATGTCGGCAATGTCGGCCAGGCGATAGAAGCGATCGTTGAGCCGCAGGTTGACGTTTTCCAGGTCTTTCTCGGACGCGAACTGCCCGGTGGTGCGAATGGAAATCCGCTCGGGACCGGCTTCAATGACCCCGGCCGGCGTCACCGCGTTTTGCGATTGCAGGCTATCCACGACCTGACGCTGATCGATCCCCAGCGCCGCCAGTTTGCGGGTTGAGAAGTTCAGGTAGAGCACTTCATCCTGCTCGCCGACCATCTCGACCTTGCCCAGCCCCGGTACTTCACGAATCTCGGCGCGAACCTGCTCGACGTAATCGCGCAACTGGCGCATCGACAAGCCGTCAGCGGTAAAGGCGTACACCGAACCGAACACATCACCGAATTCGTCGTTGAACCCAGGCCCTTGCAGGCCCTTGGGGAACTGGCCGCGAATGTCGTTGATCTTCTTGCGCACCTGGTACCAGATTTCCGGAATGTCCTTGGCGCTGGTGGTGTCGCGCAGGTTCACGAAGACCGTGGACTCACCGGGCCGTGTATAGCTTTTCACATAGTCGAGGGAGTCGAGTTCTTCGAGCTTTTTCTCGATGCGGTCGGTGACCTGCTTGAGGGTTTCTTCCTGGGTCGCACCCGGCCAGCTGGACTGGATGACCATGGTCTTGATGGTGAACGAGGGGTCTTCCTCGCGGCCGAGGTTCATGTACGAGAACACGCCCATCAGCAGCGCGATGAACATCAAATACCAGACAAACGACTGATGTTTGAGCGCCCATTCGGATAAGTTGAAACTCCCTTTCATTGTGGGCCGTCCTCATCGATTTTCACTTTCTGCCCAGGCTTCAGGCTGTTCACACCGGCACTCACGACACGCTCGCCGGACTTCACGCCGCTGGCCAGGACCATGGTGGAATCGGTGCGGCTGATCAGGCTGATGTCACGCGGGGAAACGGTTTGGGTCTGAGGGTCGATGACCCAGATCCGCGATTTACCATCGACCTCTTGCAGCGCGGTCAGAGGCAGTTCGATACGCGGTTTGATCGCAGAGCTGAGGGTGACGCTGATTGCCGTGCCCAGGCGAAACCCCGGTGGTGTGTCGGTCAGGGTCAGGCGGGCGCGACGGGTGCGGGTGGCGCTTTGGGCCTGGGGTTCGATTTCGCGGACGATGGCGGTGGTGGTGATGTTCGGCTCCAGTTGCACGGCGACCTGAAACACCACATCCGTGGGCAACTGATCCACCAGCGTGTCGGGCAGGTCGATCACCGCTTCCTTGATGTCCGGCTGCGCCAGGGTCACCACTTGCTGGCCGGCGGTCACCACTTGCCCGGCTTCGGCGTTCCACGCGGTGACGATGGCTTTGTGGTCGGTGCGCAACTCGACATAATCGAGTTGGTCCTTGGCCTGATCGACCGCCGCCTTAGCTTGATCGAGGGAAGCCTGAGTGGTTTTCAGATCGGTCTGGGCGATGTCCAGTTGCGCCTGCGCACCGACCCCGCGATCGAACAGCTCCTGCTGACGCCGGGCGTTGGCCTGGGCGTTGATCAGCTGTGCCTGGACCTTCGCCAGATCGCCCAGAGCCGAGCGCAGCTGGTTTTGCTGATCGGTGGGATCGAGGGTCGCGAGCAAGGCGCCCTTCTCGACCTCGGCGCCGACATCGACGTTGCGACTGGCGATGCGCCCCGGTACGCGGAAGCCGACATTGGTTTCGTATCGGGCCTGAATGCTGCCGGCGAAGCGGCCGAGACTCTCCTCGCCCAGCGCCTGGACCTTGATCGACAGCACCGGACGCACCGGCTCTGGCGGCGGTTCTTCTTTCGAGCAGGCCACCAGCAGCATTCCGGCGAACACCAGCAACACGCGCTTCATGGCTGGGCTCCCGCAGCTAAATCCTTGTAGGTGTTTTCGGCGATTTCCACTTTGACGCCGGGGTGCAGCAACTGACCGCCGGCAATGACGACTTTTTCGCCGCCCTTAAGGCCATCGCTGATGATGACTTTGCCGGTCAGGTAACGACTCACCGTCACCGTATGCAATTGCGCCTTGCCCTCGTCATCCACCAGCCACACGGCCGGTTCGCTGAGGTTTTTGGTCAGCGCCGACCATGGCAGTTCGATTGCGGATTTGCTCGGCGTCTTCGCCGTGCCGCTGATCACCGAGCCAAGTTGCATGCCTTCCGGCAGACCGTTAAGGGTGACCTTGACCTGCACCGTACCGGTCTGCGCGGAAACGGCCGGGGTGACTTCCCGAACCGTGCCCGTGGTCTTGATGGCCGGGTTATCGAGCAAGCTCACCACAATCGTTTTGCCCTCAGGATCCTCTGTCAGCAGCGACTCGTAGACGTTGAACACCGCGTCGCGCTCACCGTCGCGCGCCAGGCTGAAAATCGGCATCGTGGCCTGCACCACCTGGCCGACTTCGGCCTGCCGGGCAGTGATCACTCCCGGCGCGTCGGCGATCAGTGCGGTGTAACTCAGTTGCTCGCGGGCGTTGGCCAGTTGCGCCTGGGCAGCCGTCAGCGCGCTCTGGCTGCTGCGCAATGCGGCCTGGGCGGAGTCGAACTCGCTTTGACTGGTGTAGCCCTTGGGCAGGAGTTTTTGCTGGCGGACGAAGGCGGCGGCGGCCTGTTTGACCCGCGCCTGCTCGGCGACGACCTGCGCCTGGGCCGAGTCGACATTGGTTTGCAGGTCTTTCGGGTCGAGCCTGGCGAGCACTTGCTTGGCCGACACCCGGTCACCGACATCGACCGAACGCTGGATGATCTTGCCACCGACACGGAACGACAGTTCTGTCTGGACGCGCGCCTGAACATCACCGGTGAGGGTCACGGACGCGGCGTAATTCGCGGCGTTGACGACTTGCACGAACACCCGCGGACGATCCTTTTCGACCTGGGGTTTTTCCCCGCAGGCCCCCAGCAGGACAAGAAGACTCAGGCCAACCACTCTTTTCAATCCGGGACCAGCCATGCAGACTCCTTTGCGTCGTACGAACGTGCCAATGGCGATACGACTGTGAGCTTAGAACAGGGTTCAACAGGTGCACAGGTTTGCTGCACTCTCTGTAGGAGCGAGCCTGCTCGCGAAGCGGATCAACATTCAATTTCTCTTTTTCTGACACACCGCCTTCGCGAGTAGGCTCGCTCCTACAGGGGGATCTCAGTGTTTTCGATAATGAGGCAAACTGACGGACCACGCAGTGCAGCAGGAAGCTTCCCATGCTCAAAACCCTCGCGGTGGCCAATTACCGCTCGATCAATAAACTGGTGATTCCACTGGGTCGTCTGAACCTGATCACCGGGCCGAATGGCAGTGGCAAATCCAACCTCTACCGGGCGTTGCGCCTGCTGGCGGAAACCGCTCAGGGCGGCGTGGTCAATGCGTTGGCCCGCGAAGGCGGCCTGGATTCGACCTTCTGGGCGGGACCTGAAACCATCACCCGGCGCATGCGCAACGGCGAAGTGCCGATCGAGGCGACCGTTCGCCACGGCGTCAAACGCCTGCGCCTGGGGTTTGCCGGGGACGACTTCGGCTACTCGATCAGCCTTGGGCTGCCCGATTCCAACGGTCATTTCATGTTGCCCGGGCACAGCACCCCCATTGCGTCACGGTTCAGCCTCGATCCGCAAATCAAGCGTGAATGCCTGTGGGCCGGGGCGCATTATCGTCCGGCGAGCCTGCTGGTGGATCGCGACGGCCCGATGATCCGCACCCGAGCCAACCGCAGCTGGGACGTGCTGGCTCAGCACACGCCGACTTTCGACAGCCTGTTCGATCAGGTAGGCAGCTTACGGACCTCGCCGGAGGTGCTGGAGATGCGTGAGTTCATCCGCCGCTGGCGCTTCTACGATCACTTTCGCAGCGACGCCGACGCACCGGTGCGTCAGCCACAACTGGGCACCCGCACCCCGGTGCTGCACCACGACGGAAGAGACCTGGCGGCGGCGTTGCAGACCATTATCGAGATTGGCGACCCCGAAGCTTTGCGCAACGCCATCAGCGATGCATTTCCCGGTGCGCGTCTGCATATCGAGCCGCTGGCGGGCGGCCGGTTCGCCATCGAGTTTTATCAGGAAGGGTTATTGCGGCCGTTGTCGGCGGCGGAGTTGTCCGATGGGACGTTGCGCTACTTGCTGTTGGTGGCGGCACTGCTGACACCGCGCCCACCGACACTGATGGTGCTGAACGAACCGGAAACCAGCCTGCACCCGGACCTGTTGCCGGCGTTGGCGCGCTTGATTATCCGCGCGTCGGAGCAGTGTCAGGTGTGGGTGGTGTCCCATGCCCGGCGGTTGATTTCGGCGCTACAGGAAGATCCCGAGTGCAACTGCATCGTGCTGGAGAAAAATCTGGGCCAGACCGGGATTGTCGGGCAGCGGATGCTGGATGAGCCGGCGTGGTATTGGCCGGATTGAGTGGCCGAGTGTATGTGCGGATCTAAAAGGTACGGCGGCGAAAATCAGAGAGCGGATCTGACCGCTCATTATTTTGAGGGTTTCTATACGGTTCTGGTTTTCTTCCGCTGTGGGCAAATATCACGGCTTCAGCTCTGTTTATCTTGTAAGCACGAAAGCTGTAAGACACTGAAGTAGCTGTAGCCGCAAAGGACAATGCGCTAAAAACGGCCATTGCGATGAGCAGAGGATCCAAAGCGGAATTATCCGGATCCGTGGCAGACACTGTGGATCTCGCCACCCCCGCCACAGCCCCCGCTAATCCCGCCGCAGCCCCCGTCATACCTGCATACCTGGCTATTTTCGAGAACGATGCAGAAGCCGGCTTACCATTGATTTTTGAACTTTTGATAGAGAGCCTTGCCGAGAAAAGCCCAACCCCACTCGAAACAAGACTCAGGACTGACAAGGCAACGAACAGCCATGGTTGCCAGTCTTTCGCGGCAGCCTGCCCCGTCGGATCACTGAAATTCACCGGATCCCCCAGACAATACGCGTACGGATTCAACCCGCCCCGCGCAAATGGACTCAGCCGGTCCGGGCTATTGAAGCGCCTCAATACCGAGTTGAACGCTCGATGACCTTTGCCCAGCAAATAATGACCGGTAAATGGGTCAACTGCTTCGCCGGTAAACCCAAGGAGGCTGCCGGAATCACTATCAACCCATCGGTTGCCGTACGGCGCATAGACTTGTGGTATCGACCCGGCGGCATCGGTGACATGCAAGACCGAACGTTGCCGATCAGTGCTCAGTATCCGATTGTGAATGCCATTGCCCTGACGCGATTGCAGTACCAACAATTGGCTGTCGTGCTGGAACACGCTCTTGCTGGAGGTTCTCTGCAGCTCAGTCACCAGATGGTCTCGTCGGTAAAACCGCTGCACCCTTTCCTGCCCCGAACGTTCAATGGCAACCAACTGATCCAGAGCGTCGTAGTGGTAGCGGCACATCGTGGTTTTCAACGTGTTCATCCAGGCTACCCTCCCCGTGAAGTGCTTAGCTTGCACCCGAAATGGAGTTCGTACACCTAGCAAAAGTGCTAGGTGTGTCGACGTGGTATTGGCCGGATTGAACGGTGTCCGATAAACCGAATCGCGAGCAGGCTCGCTCCCACAGTTGACCGCGTTGCCCCAACGGACAAGGTCTAATGTGGGAGCGGGCTTGCTCGCGAAGACGATCGAAAGATCAACGCATCTTTCAGAACATCACCCCTGCCACTTCCCACCCTCGACAATCACGCTCTCAGGCTTGGTGTCATCGCTCAATTCCTTGCGCACATATTGGTCGTACAGTTTGAGCAAGTACTTCTCCTCACCCAGCTTCGCCAACTCGGCGTTCACCCAGTCACGCAGCTCGATGTTGCCCTTCTTCACCGCCGGTGCAATCGGCGCTTCTGCACCCAGCGTCTGACTCAGCACGCGGTAGCCAGGGTTCTGCTTGGCCCAGCTGAACAGCACCAGATTGTCCTGCGCATAGGCATCGCCACGACCGTTGGCCAGGGCTTGCAGGGACTCGGAGTTTTTCTCGAACTTCAGCAGTTTCCAGTCCGGGTGATTCTTGGTCAGCCAGATATCCGCCGTGGTGCCGGTGGTGACGATGGTGGTGCGGGTCGCCAGGTCATCGAGGTTTTTCACTTCGCTGGCCTGTGGCACCAATGCCTGTACTGCGACTTTCAGGTTTGGATTGGTGAAGTCCACCGCTTCCTTGCGCTCCGGGGTCACGGTCATGTTGGCCAGGATCAGGTCGACCTTGTCACTTTGCAGGAACGGAATCCGGCTCGCCGGTTCTACAGCGACGAACTCGACCTTGTTCTCATCGCCGAGCAGATCCTTGGCAAATTGGCGGCCGATGTCAGTATCGAACCCAACGTAACGCCCCGCTTCATTGACGAAACCAAACGGCGGTTTGTCAGTGAAAACGCCGACGATCAACTTGTCCCGCGCCTTGATTTTGTCCAGGTAGCTGGCCGGCGCGGTGCTTTCGCTGGCCACTTTCGGCTTCGCGGGTTCTTCGGTTTTGTTGCAGCCGGCCAGCAACGCGAGGCCGAGCAGCGGGAGTAGCAGTAGAGAAGACTTGGCAGTTTTCATGGCAGTTCCAGTTCCTTTGTTTGAGTCGTTTTGGGTAGTGCGGCGACGTAGGAGAACTTCTCCAGGAACTGCTGCGCTCGTGCGGTTTGCGGGTTCGTAAAGAAAATCTCGGGAGGGTTTTGTTCAAGGATTCGCCCGGCATCCATGAACACGATGCGGTCAGCCACTGCGCGGGCGAACGCCATTTCGTGGGTGACAATCAACAGCGTCATGCCTTCGCGGGCCAGGCCCTGAATGACTTCCAGCACTTCCTTGACCATTTCCGGGTCGAGGGCGGCGGTGACTTCATCGAACAACATGACTTTGGGGTTCATGCACAACGAACGGACAATGGCGATGCGTTGCTGCTGGCCGCCGGAGAGCTGGCGAGGAAAGGCGTCGCGCTTGTCCGAGAGGCCCACGCGCGCCAGCAAGGTTTCGGCCTGATCCCGGGCTTCGCGGCGTTCGCGTTTTTGCACCTTGACCGGGCCGAGCAGCAGGTTGTCGAGCACGCTCATGTGCGGGAACAGGTGATAGCTCTGGAACACCATGCCGATCTGCTGTCGCACTTCGCGCCAGTCGGTGCCTTTGTCCAGCAACTCTCGGCCGGCAAATGTCAGGCTGCCGCTGTGCGCGACCTCCAACCCGTTGAGGCAACGCAACAGGGTACTTTTACCGCAGCCGCTGGGGCCGAGGATGACGATCACTTCGCCGGACTTCACCTTCAGGTCGATGCCGTCGAGCACCTGCTGCTCGCCGAAAAACTTGTTGAAACCCTTGAACTCGATCAATGCGCTCATGCTTGCGTCCAGCGCCGCTCCAGCACGCGCGAGGCGGCCGAGAGCGGGTAGCAGATGAAAAAGAAAAACAGAAACAGCGCGCCGTAGATCAGCACGGATTCGTAGGTGCGTTCGATGATCTGCTGGCCGACCTTGATCACGTCCACTACGCCGATCAGCACCGCCAGGGAGCTGGTCTTGATGATCCGCGTGTAGACATTGATGGTCGGCGGGGTCATGCGTTTCAGCGCCTGGGGCAGCAGCACGTAGCCGTAGAGTTGCGGGCCGTTCAAGCCGATCGACAGGCCCGCTTCACGCTGGCCGCGTGGCAACGAATGCAAGGCGCCGCGCACCACTTCACCGACTTCGCTGGCGCCCCACAGCGACAGCACCAGCACCGCGCACCAAAAGCTCGGAATGCTCAGGCCAAAGAAAATCGGCAGACCGAAGAACAGCAGGTACAACCAGACCAGCACCGGGATCGCCCGGAACAGCTCCAGATACACGCGCAAAATCGCGTTCAGCCATTTCGAATTCAGCGTACGCAAAACGCCGTAAAGCACACCGCCGACGGTGCTGATGGCGATGCTCAGAAAGGAAATCGACAGGGTTTGCGCAGCGCCCTTGCCCAGTTGCGGCAACGACACCCACAACAACTCAAGACCCGAACTGGCCATGCTGGAGCCTCCTTTCCAGACGGCTGAGCAGCAACGACAGCGGCAAAAACAGCAGCACGCAAATCAGCGTCAGCACAGCGAGCATTTCGTAGGTTTTGTAGTAGAGCGCGATGTAGCTTTTGGTGGTGTAGAGAATTTCCGGAACCGCTACGGCCGAGACCACGGTGGTCTCTTTGAGCAGGAAAATGAAATTGGCGAACAGCGACGGCAGGCTGAGGATGCCGGCCTGCGGCAGGATCACGTAGCGCAGCAATTGCCCGTGGGACAAGCCGATGGAGCGGCCGGATTCGAGCTGCGCCTGGGGCACCGCATCCACCCCGGCGCGCAGCACTTCCGTGAGGTAAGCGCCGCCCAGGAACGTCACGGTGATAATCGCCGCCGTGAAGCCTGACACCTTGATGCCCAGCGCCGGCAAGGCGAAATACACAAAGAACAGTTGAATGAGCAGCGGCGTGTTGCGCGCCAGTTCTACGTACAACCCGACCAGGCGTTGCAGGTAAGGCGTGCGGAACACCAGGATCGTCGCGTTGATCAAGGCCACCAGCAGCGAGGTGCCGATGGCGATGAAGCCGACCTGCAGCGTCACGCCCACGGCCTTGAGAAACGCCGGCAGGGTGCTGAGGATAAAAGCGTAATCGAAGTTCATTGAACATCCTGGACGCCGCTCGGTAAGCGACGGTGGCGCAGTCCATGGGCGGTGGATAACCTCCCGGCAGGCACCGACTTTAAAGGTATAAGAATCGGAATTTAAATACCGTTAAAGCATATTGATATCACGCAAAAAACTATCTGGTGAATTTGCCGAGAAGGAGGAAGACGACTATTTTCCTTTTCGCTGTAGGAAGGATCTTTTTTTCGGAATAGCCCTCCAAGGACGCACAGCTTTTGGCCAGACTCCCGGCCGAACCATCACAAGGAAGAGAACATGGCTGACGTAAAAGTACCGCAACGGCTTGATCCGCAAGACATCGTGAAGCTGCTGGTGGCGTTGCGCAGGGCGCTGAAGGCCAGGGCGGCCTAGGCCTTCGGCACACGCCTATCCCCTGTAGGAGCGAGGCTTGCCCGCGAAGACGTCCGGCCTGATACACCGCGTTGTCTGAATCGCCAGCAAGCTGGCTCCTACAAAAGTGCGGTGTGTCCGTGATCTGTAGGAGCGAGGCTTGCCCGCGAAGGCGTCCGGCCTGATACACCGCCTTGTCTGAATCGCCAGCAAGCTGGCTCCTACAAGAGGCTCGCTCCTACATTTGGAATGTGCACGCGCAATAAAAAACGCCGACGCTATTGCTAGCCGTCGGCGTTCGAAACCTTGAAGGGGTTTGATGCTGCGTCCAATCAGAACGCCGGCAGTACGGCGCCGCTGTATTTCTTGGCGATGAAGGCTTTCACTTCCGGGCTGGTCAACGCCTTGGCCAGTTTCTGGATGGCTACGCTGTCCTTGTTGTCTGGACGAGCCACCAGGAAGTTCACGTAAGGCGAATCAGCACCTTCGATCACCAGCGCATCTTTAGCCGGGTTCAGACCTGCTTCCAGCGCGTAGTTGGTGTTGATCAGGTCCAGGTCAACCTGGTCCAGAACGCGCGGCAACATGGCCGATTCCAGTTCCTTGAACTTGAAGTTGTGCGGGTTCTTGGCGATGTCTTTCGGAGTAGCCAAAGCGTTTTTCGGGTCTTTCAACTCGATCAGGCCAGCCTTCTGCAACAGCAGCAGAGCACGACCGCTGTTGCTGCCTTCGTTCGGCAGAGCGATGGTCGCGCCGTTTGGCAGGTCAGCCAGTTTTTTGTACTTCTTCGAGTAGCCACCGAACGGTTCAACGTGAACACCGATCACGGTCACCAGGTTGGTGCCTTTGCCTTCGTTGAAGTTTTTCAGGTACGGCAGGGTCTGGAAGTAGTTGGCGTCCAGACGCTTCTGGTCAACCTGTACGTTTGGCTGAACGTAGTCGGTGAACACTTTGATTTCCAGGTCCACGCCTTCTTTGGCGAGGGTTGGCTTGATCAGCTCCAGAATCTCGGCGTGTGGGACCGGGGTCGCCGCAACTACCAGTTTCTCGCCAGCCTGGGCCAGGCCCGCGGTCAGGGCAGCCGCCAATGCGGTGAACAACAGAACCTTTTTCATGCAGTGTCCTTATCGAAAATCACGGTCGTCATCGACGACGGCTTGTTTAGTACGAGTGCCAGTGAAGTGCTATCGCTGGCGTGAAGCGGACAATACCGGGATTTTTTATTCCCGAACAATATCTTTTATTCACTTTCATATTCCATTTTGTTCATACAGCTCTAACTCACGTGTTGGCTGCATTTCGCCGCACTCACCTGTAGGAGCTGGCTTGCCGGCGATGGCGTCTTTACTGGTACACCGCGTTGCCTGGATCGCCAGCAAGCTGGCTCCTACAAGAGCTCGGTGTGTTCTCGATCTGTAGGAGCGAGGCTTGCCCGCGAAGGCGTCCGGCCTGATACACCGCGTTGTCTGGATCACCAGCAAGCCGGCTCCTACAAGAGTGCGGTGTTTTTGAGGAGTTGTTTGAGAGCGGCTTGTTCGGTGGCAGTGCCTTTGGTGAGGATGTGCCGAAGCTGCTGCTCGATCTGCGCCAGCGGCGCTGGTGCTTCGGGCAGGTTCAAATGTTCGGGCAGGATCTCGTCGCCAGTGCTGACCAGCAATGCAAAGTGGATGACGTTTTCCAGCTCCCGGGTGTTGCCCGGCCAGCTATGCTGCTCCAGCAACTGCTGCGCAGCTTCGCTGATCAGCGGCACCGGCAGGTCCAGGCGCTGGCTGTAGATGCCCAGGAAGTACTCGGACAACGACAGGATATCGCCCACCCGCTCACGCAACGCCGGCAGTTCCAGCTGGCCTTCGCTGAGGTAGTGATAAAGCCGCTCATGGAATTTCCCGGCGGCCACGGCTTGCGCCAGATCAATGCTGGTCGCGGCCACGAGACGCACGTCCACCGGGCTCGGTTGATGCGCGCCGACGCGGGTGACTTCGTGGTTTTCCAGTGCGGCGAGCAACTTGATCTGGATCGGCAGCGGCAAGTCGCCGATCTCGTCCAGGTACAGCGTGCCGCCATTGGCCGAACCGAACCAGCCAGCACGACTGCTCGCCGAACCGGTGTAACTGCCAGCGGCATAGCCGAACAATTCAGCGTCGGCGTAGGTCGGGCTGATAGCGCCGCAATTGACCGACACGAACAACCCACCACGATCACTGGCGCGATGGATGTGCCGCGCCAGCAGTTCTTTACCACTACCGGTTTCGCCACGGATCAACACGGAGATCGAACGCGGGGCCAGTTGCTCCAGCTCGGCGCGCAATTGACGCGAGCGCGGATCGACGAACACCAGCGCCTTGGCGCGGATGCTCAGCGGACTTTTTTCTGCGTCAGGAAAGGTCAGCAGCGGCTGACCGAAGGCTTCAAAACTCATGGCAGACTCCCGCCCAAAACCGCCGGGAGACGGGGGGCGATGTTAAAAAAAGAAAAGGTTCAAGCGCGGCGCAGGGCGTGATGTTCCATGCGGTTTTGCAGGCGATACAGATAAGCAAAACCCTGCTCCCAGCGCTGATGACCGGACTTCACGTTGATGTGTCCGGCACCCGACAGTATTCCTGCCTCGGCGCCCCAGTTACGTGCCAGTTCCAGCGCACGCGGTGCGCTGACAGCAGCGTCGTTGTCGGAGCTGACCACCTGGCTCGGGAACGGCAAAAGGCTCGTCGGAATCGGCGCGAAGTTGCGCAAGGCTGGCGCGCAGGCCGGACGCTCGACGTCTGCCGGCGCAACCAGCAAGGCACCGCGCACCTGGCGCAAAAAATTCAGCGGGGCAGTGGCCGCCCAATGCGCGACCGTGATGCAACCCAGGCTATGGGCAATCAAAATCACCGGCGTGCTGTCAGCGGCAATCGCCTCGGCCAATGCCGCCACCCAGTCTTCACGACGGGGCGTCAGCCAATCGGCCTGCTCCACCCGCGCGCTGTTCGGCAAGCTGTTCTGCCAGTGGCTTTGCCAATGATCTTCTGGCGATCCTTGCCAGCCCGGCACAATCAGATAGCGAATTGATTCGTTGCGCATGGGGGAACTCTCCTGCTGCGTGTCTGTTCCTGATCGAGTATAGGGAGGAGAGTTATATTCGTTAAGGAATAAGAAGCTATTTATTAAGACCCATAAAGAATATAAGAAACACACACAACCTGTAGGAGCCGGCTTGCCGGCGATAGCGGTCGGTCAGACAACATTTCCACTGGCTGGACGAACGCCATCGCCGGCAAGCCGGCTCCTACAAGGTCACGGGTTTTCTTGAGGCATAAAAAAGGGGCCGCACCCTGCCAAGGAGACGGCCCCGGAAAATCGAAAATCGGTTAGCGTGCGGTAATCACCGACAACTTGGTAATCCCTGCCCGCTCAATCGACGCCATGGCTCGCGCCACTTCGCCGTAATTCACCCCGTCGTCCGCCTGCAATTGCACACGCACTTCGGGATCCTTGGCCTTCGCCGACTTGAGGTTGAACTCCAGCAAGTCCGGCTGAATCTCGTCCTTGTTGATAAACAGTTTTCCGGCACCGTCGATGCTCACGACCAGCGGGTCCTTCTGCTCCACCGGCGCCACGGCCTCGGTCTTGGGCAGGTTGATCGGGATCGCGTTGGTCAGCAGCGGCGCGGTGACGATGAACACCACCAGCAGCACCAGCATCACATCCACCAGCGGTGTCACGTTGATCTCGCTCAGCACCTCATCGCTGTCTTGCGTGGAGAAAGCCATCTCAGGACGCCTCCTTCACTTTCTGCGCGCTGCCCGATGCGGCGGTTTTATGCGCCGTCGGATGAATCAGCACACGGAACGAACTCTTCTGCGCCAGGCTGTAGAAGTCATGGGCGAAGTCATCCAGGTCCGCCGCCGTCAGTTTCAGACGACGCAAAAAGTAGTTGTAAACCAGCACCGCCGGTACCGCGACGGCGATCCCCACACCCGTTGCCACCAGCGCCGCGCCAATCGGCCCGGCCACGGTTTCCAGGCTGGCTGAACCTGCTGCGCTGATTCCTTTCAACGCCTCCATGATTCCCCACACAGTGCCGAACAAACCAATGAACGGCGACGTACTGCCAATACTTGCGACCACCGCCAAACCTGTTTCCAGCGAGCGGCGCTCACGCACGATCTGCTGACGCAAAGCACGCTCAAGACGATCCTGATGGTTGATCGCCTGGCTCAAATCCGCCGCTTGTGGCGCCTCCCCTACCTGTATGGCCGCGTAGCCAGCCTGGGCCACTCGGGCCGCCGCGCCGGGCTGGGTCTCGGCCAGCTCCGCCGCCGAATCAAGGCTCGACGCCGCCCAGAACTGCTTATGAAACTTTCGGTCCTGCACCTTGAGGCGGCCGAACTGCACGCCTTTGAGCAACGCCAGGCCCCAAGTGGCAACGGAAAAAACCACCAGCAGCCAGATCACCGCGCTTTCGATGGATTCAAGTGGAGATGCCAGTAACGTCATGATGAGTTCCTCGTGTAAACGTTTCGCGCGAATTTGGTTGCGGTTTAATGAAGCTTGAAATCGATGGGCACGCTGACCCAGCCGTCCTGGGCGACCTCACCCTGCTTGGCCGGCACGAAACTCCAACGTTTCACGGCATTGATCGCCGCCTCATCGAGGGAATCGCGACCACTGCCTTTCTGGATCTGAATCTCACCAGGCTTGCCGTTGGCCAACACATGCACCCGCAATAACACCGTGCCTTCCCAACCGCGGCGCACGGCTTGCGACGGGTATTCCGGCGCCGGGTTTTTCAGGTACGCGGCATTGGCCGAGGCAGGCGTCACCGGCGCGGGCGCCGGTGGTGCAGGTGGCGCCGGGGCCGCGACAGGGGCTGCCGGTTGTGGCGGCGCAGGCGGTTGCGGGGCGACTTTTTGCACCGGTTTCGGTACGGGCTTGGCGACCGGTTTTGGTTTGGGAATCGGTTTCGGTGGCGGCGGCTTCACGGCCAGCTCGTCTTCCACCGGCGGCGGTGGCTCGACCACGGGTTGCACCGGCTGCGGTGGCGGCGGCTCGACCACGGGCGGCGCCGGACGCGAGAATTCAATCGTCATCGGCGGAATTTCCGGCGGCACGATCGGCAATGCCTTGGTCGGCTGCTGATTGACCCAATAGATGACTGCGCCATGCACCAGCAGCGCCAGCACACCGAGCAGAATCGTTTCCCGGCGACTCAGAATGCCCTTGGGCGCACGCTGCAAACGCAGCTGCCCCAAGGGCACTCGGTGCACCCGGCCGAGGTCGACCAACTCGCCACCCGGCGCCTGGCGCCACAGCACCTCGTGTGCGCTGGCGGCGGTCTGGACATTGCCCATTGCTTAACTCCCTGCGGTCTCTTTGCGGATAACCGAAACGTCGTGCCAGACATCCCCCGACGACGTATCGATGGGTGAATCATTGAGGCAGACGCTTATCTCAGAAAGTAATCTTTAAAGTTATGCATAGACCAAAAACGAATATAAAAGACCACCCATCGGCTCCAGGCCTTGCCCGGCAAGGGCTGCGGGCAACAGGCGGAAATCACATGCTTTTAAGGCATCGAAAATATTCACCAAAGGCATGATTTCGGGACCATTTTCGCGGCCACGAAGCCTTGGCACCGGCAATCGGGCGGCAGGGACAACGCTCTATTGATATTCTTTTATCATCTAATAGTTATTTGATTGCTTCGTTGACGGAATAAGCGATTACCTTTAAAAAACCTCAACCACGCTCGTCGCACATGCCATCGAGGTCGTTTCAGGATGCCGGGAAAAACCTATGGATCTTCGTCAGCTGCGTTACTTCATTGCCCTCACCGAACATCGAAGTTTCGTACGGGCAGCCGACGCCATGGGCATCACTCAGCCGGCATTCAGTCGCAGCATTCAAGGGCTTGAACAGGAATTCGGCTGCGCACTGGTGGACCGTGGCAACAAGGACTTGCGCCCTACGCCGGAAGGTCAGGTGGTGCTGCAACATGCGCTGACGCTGGTACAGGGCGCCGCACTGCTCAACGCCGAAGTCACGCAAATGACCAAGCTCGACGCCGGTGAACTGCGGTTCGGCTGCGGCCCGGCACCGGCGGTAAAACTGGTGCCGGATGCGGTGGCGCAATTCATCAGCGCCCACCCGAAAATACGCACCTGTTTTCAGGTGGATAACTGGGAAAAACTCAGTCGCGCCCTGAGCCGTGAAGAGATTGAATTTTTCATCGCCGACATCCGCCATTTCGAAGCGGATCCGAACTTTCAGACTCGAGCGCTGACGCCCAAACGCGGTGTGTTTTTCTGCCGTCCGGGACATCCGTTGCTGGCCAAGGAAAGCCTGTCGACCAACGACATGTTCGATTACCCGTTGGCGACCACGCAGATCCCGCCGGGTATTCGCAAACTGCTGGCAAACCTCAGCGGCCGGATCGATTTTTCACCGACCATCGAGACCGAGCATTTTCCGGCGCTGGCCAGGATCGTGCTGCAATCGAACGCCATCGGAGTAGGCACGGAGGAAGCGTTTGTCGAGGACATCGCCGACGGTTCGCTGGTGCTGCTGCACTGGCGAAACCTGCCGCCGCACATCGAGAGCATGAGCGTGCGATGCGGGATTGTCAGCCGCACGGGGTTCCGGTTGTCACCGGCTGCGCGGGCGATGATCGAGACGTTGGTGGCGGTGGATAAGCAGGATGTCAGCGTCGCGGTTTGAACAGAACGACCGCTTTCGCCGGCAAGCAAGCCCCCTGTAGGAGCTGGCTTGCCAGCGAAGAGGCCCTCAGACGCGCACACCCTCCACCGTTTGCCCCTGCACTTCTTCCTTGCGCACAAACCGGTTCGCCCGCCCGAACGTCCCGAAATCGTTAAACCGCACGCCCATCTCGCGCATCACCTTGTGCGCCACCGGCACGGTCAACTGACGGATGTAAAACGGCTCCTTCACCACGAAGTGATGGATCCCGTGGCTGCTGCCGAAGTTGAAGCAGAACGCCTGCAACGGCCACAGCCACCATGGGTTCAACACCTGACACTGTTGCATCACGTTGCCCTGCTCTACATCGCCGTAGTAATGCATGTTCGAGCTGACAAAGTGCAGGCAAAACGTGCGCAACACGTTCGGGCCGATGATCACCACCACCGCAATGTCGATCACCTGCATCATCGAGAGCGTGGGCGCCGACCATTCAATCGGTGCTCCCAGAAGATGAGCGATGCCGTTAGCGGCGTGGAAGCCGAGAAACACGTACCAGGCGCCCCAATGCACCAGCGCGAGCGGCGCATAGACCTTCAACGCACGCTTGATGATGCTGAACTTGTGGGTCCAGGTCTTGGCCCGCAGCATGCGGATGAACGCCGACATCACGTTGTCGCCGACCATCAATAGCCGCGCAAAACCCCACGGCTCGCCATTGGTGATCGCGCGCTCTTCCATGTCGGCTTCAGTGCCGGACACCTTGTGGTGATTGAGGTGCAGATGCCGGCGAATCCACGGGTTGATCGTGCTCGGCCGCGCCAGCCACACCAGGCCCATCATCAGATTGTGCGGCACGCGTTGTTTACGGAAGTACATGCTATGAATCAGGTCGTGTTCCAGCTCGTGGGTCAGCGACGCAAAGAACGCGTTGAGCAGCAGACATGCCCACCAGGCCATGTATCCGCTGATGTACAGCACCGCCGAACCGATCATTCCCGCCAAAGCAAAGGCCAGAATGCCCGCGCCCAAGGCGTCCTGATGGTTGAGAATCGGGTAGCGTTTACGCAGTTCGACGCCTTTGGCCAACACCACTTCGCGAATATGCGCAGATCGTTGAGCTGCATTCAGTCGCTGGGGACTTGCAGAAGTACCGTCCATGCTTCCATCCTCTGGTTATTGATGTTCGCATCCTGCCGTGTGAACCTTCACAAGGCGGTAGCCCTGGACGCCAACCTGTTGACCGGAAGCGCCAATCAGCATGACTGAACCGACCTCCCTCGCCAGCTGGACCCGTGCCCTGCGCAAGCAACTCGATGCGCTGGGCCTCGACAGCACCGCGCTGTGCCATCAGGCGGGGCTCGATCCGCAATTGATGGACGACCCGAACGCCCGTTACCCGTTGTCGGGCACTACGCGGCTGTGGGAAATCGCGGTGCAGGTCAGCGGCGATCCGGCGATCGGCTTACGGGTGTCGCGCTTCGTCAGCCCGACCACCTTTCACGCACTCGGTTATGCGCTGGTGGCCAGCGGCAGTTTGCGCGAAGTGTTCGAGCGCATCGTGCGTTATCACCAGGTGGTCAGCGATGCCCTGGATCTTGAACTGAGCCGCACCGAGGATCGCTATCGCTTCCGCCTGAAAATCCCGCCAGGCAACCCGGCGCCAGCGTTCGAAGCCATCGACGCTTTCACCGCGATTTACGTGCGCACCTGCCGCAACCGACTGGGCCGCGACTACGCGCCGCTCGCGGTGTACCTGCGTCGCCCGGAACCGGCCGACGCGCATCAATGGCACAAAGTCTTCCGCTCACCGGTGCACTTTTCGGCCGACGAAGACCGGCTGGAATTTGCGCTGGTGGACTTCGACAGTCACTTGGACGACGCCAACCCGGAACTGGCCGAACACAACGAAACCGTGCTCAAACGCACGCTGGCGCAGCTCAAACCCCTGACCTGGGAGCGCAAGGTCCGCGACGCCATTGAAGAGCAACTGCCCGAGGGCGAGCCCAGCGCCGAACACATCGCCAAGGCCTTGCACCTGAGCTTGCGCAGCCTGCAACGGCATTTGGCAGATGAGGGTTGCCGGTTCGATACGCTGCTCAATGAAAGCCGTGAAAACCTTGCGCTGCTGCACCTGCGCGACCCGCAATGTTCGTTGAGCGAGATCAGTTATTTGTTGGGGTTTGCGGATACGAGCAGTTTCAGCCGCGCGTTCAAGCGCTGGACAGGGATGACGCCGGGGCAGTTTCGGGATGGGTTGCGGTGACAGGATTCTAAGGGTGTGCTGAATGTTCCGGCCTCATCGCGAGCAGGCTCGCTCCCACAATGGATCTCCAACGAACACAAAAACTTCCTGGCAACGCAGCCCCCCTGTGGGAGCGAGCCTGCTCGCGAAGGCGATTGCCCAGGCACCGCAGAAGCTTCAGCGACCGCGATCCCGCCGCACCAACTTGCGCACCCGCCCCACCAGTTCGCTCACGGCAAACGGCTTGAGCAGATAATCGTCTTCATGCAGCTCCAACCCGCGCAGGCGATCTTCAATGCCATCCTTGGTGGTGAGAAACAGCACTGGCGTCTCGCCAAGCTTGCGGATCTGTTGCTGCAATTGCCAGCCGTTCAACCCCGGTAGCATGACGTCAAGAATGATCAGCTCGTATTCGCCAGACTCGATGAAACGACGGCCGTCCATGCCGTTGAGCGCCACATCCACCGAGTAACTCGCTTCGCTCAGGCCGCTGGCCAGGAGTTTGGCGGTCTCCGGTTCGTCTTCCACTAACAGCACACGCATGGCACACCTCGATTGTCGTCGTCACAGGCTAGGCGCCTTCGCGGACAAAGCCCACCTTTACTGTGATGCTTCGGTTCGGCGGTAGCGGCGAGTTGGGGTACATATCCGTTTCTGCGGTTATGGCAGCTATTGGTTTCGCCCTTACGGCGAGTCACTTGGAAAAGCCCCAAGTAACCAAGGGCTCTTGCCCCTTTCGTTCGGTGGCTCGCTAAGGCTCGCCATGCCCTCGCTCCGGTCCTGCTCCGTGGGCCCGCCGCCATCGGCCATCCATGCCGGGTTGCCCACTGCGCAGAACCTCCACTCGGCCTCTCGAGGGGGCGCTCAGATCAAAAGCGGAAGGCGAGCTAACGCTCGGCCTGAAGAGTGGTGAGAATCAAAAGCGTACGCCGATCCCTGTAGGAGCCGGCTTGCCGGCGAAAAGCGTCTAGGCGACGCGTTCATTCAGACACCCCGCGTTATCGTTGACGTCCATCGCCGGCAAGCCAGCTCCTACAATTTTGAATCGTGTGAACCCAATCCTCGTGTAGGAGCCGGCTTGCTGGCGATGGCGGTGGGTCGGTCGACGTTTGTATTGGCTGGACGGACGCTATCGCCAGCAAGCCGGCTCCTACAGTTGATCGGTGTACATATCCGGAGTAAGTGACCGCAGCAGTGAAGGAGAACGCATACGCAAATGAGCCAGGTCGGCTTTCAGGCCGCCTCGGCGGCTGTGGCGGTAGTCGCCCCCTCGAGAGGCTGAGCGCAGGTTCTGCGCAGTGGGCAACCCGGCATGGATGCCGGGTTAGCCGCGCACGGCCAAGGATGGCCGATCGCGGCGGGCCCACGGAGCAGGACCGGAGCGAGGGCATGGCGAGCATTAGCGAGCCACCGAACGAAAGGGGCAAGAGCCTTTTGGTTACTTTGGGGCTTTTCCAAAGTGACTCGCCGTAAGGGCGAAACCGCCAGCCGCCATAACAAAAATAACGGATACCCCCCCAAACACCAGGCAACTTTAAAAAATCGCCAACGCCCGCAACCGCTCGGCATCCAGAATCTCAATCTCACCGTACTTCAAATTCAAAATCCCCTGCCCCTGCAATTCCTTGAGCAGCTGATTGGTGGTCTGGCGTGACAGCGACAGCATTGAAGCCAGCTGTTCCTGCGGCAGTTGCAGCACGCGCCGCGGTGGGGCGATTTCGCCGTAACCGTCGGCGATCATCAGCAAGCGATGCGCCAACCGTGCAGGCGCCGGCATCAGGCTCAACTGTTCGAGGTTGATGAAAGTCAGGCGCAGTTTCTGGCTCATCAGCAACGCCAGTTGCCGCCAGTACACCGGTTGCTCATCCAGCAAGGCCAACAGCGCGGCTTGCGGGATGTGCAGCAGGATGCACTGGCCGACGCCGAACGCATCATGGGTGCGCGGCTGGCCGTCGAACAGGCAGATTTCGCCAAACCAGTGCGGTGACTCCACGAGGCTCAACAACGCTTCCTTGCCCTGCTCGCTGACAGCGCCAATTCGAACGGAACCTTCGAGCACCGCGTACAAGCCGCACGGCGGATCGCCGCGTTTGAACAGCCCCTGCCCCGACGCCAGGCGCCGCACCTTGGCGCTGGCCAACAGACTATTCTGTAGAGGAACAGGTAGATGACTGAACCACTGCCCCGTTTCCAGGCGCGAACGCCAAACCTGCATGTCCATGAAAACTCCTGGAGATTGTCGCCTGGCTGACAGAGCGAGCGGTGAACCCGGGGCATGATCAATCACCCTACAGGAGGAATAACAATGAAAAGCCTCGTTGACCATCTCAGTCAATACGCCGCCTACCACCGTGATCCGCGCAATATTGCCAGCCACTTTATCGGTATTCCGCTGATTGTGGTCGCTGTCGCGGTGTTGCTGTCGCGGCCGCAATGGGCCGCAGGCTGGCTTTCGCCGGCGGTGCTGGTCTCGCTGGCATCGGCGTGGTTCTACCTGCGCCTGGAACTGCGTTTAGGCGTGCTGATGACGGTGCTGCTCGGTCTGTGCGTTTGGGCGGGTCATGTGCTGGCACAGCAAAGCACGCTGGTGTGGCTGGCGAGCGGCGTCGGGATGTTTGTGATCGGCTGGGCGATTCAGTTTGTCGGGCATCATTACGAAGGACGCAAACCGGCGTTTGTCGATGATGTGACGGGGTTGATTGTCGGGCCGTTGTTTGTGGTGGTTGAACTGGCGTTTTTGCTGGGGATGCGACGGGACTTGAAAGAGCAGATCGAGGCGCGAGTTGGGGGTGTTCGGATCAATCCGAAGCGCGCTGCTGCGTAGGACGCCTTCGCGGGCAAGTCGGATCGCCGCACCGCTCGCTCCTACAAGGGGTTTGTGTACACCGCAATACTGTAGGAGCCGGCTTGCCGGCGATCAACGATAACGCGGTGTGTCAGACACACCGCTATCGCCGGCAAGCCAGCTCCTACAAGGTTAGATGTTGGCGACTTTCTGCCAGACCTTCGGCTTGAAGAACAAGGTTTCGCCCTTCGCCAACCCGATCAGGCTGTCGTGATCCTTCACCACTTCCGCTTCGATCAAATCACTCTGCCCTTCGACCTTCAACGTCACCCGGGTTGTCGCGCCCAATGGACGGATATCGCGTACTTCAGCCGCGTGGTGATCCTCCAGCTCATGCCGCGACAGCGACACTTCATGCGGACGGAACAGCACGTGTTTGTCTTCGCCCAGATGCAGACGGTTCGAATCGCCGAGGAAGTGATAAACGAAATCGCTGGCCGGGTTTTCGTAAACGTCGCCCGGTGAGCCGATCTGCTCGATCACCCCTTTGTTCATCACCACGATACGGTCGGCCACTTCCATCGCCTCTTCCTGGTCGTGGGTCACGAACACGGAAGTCAGGTTGATGTCTTCGTGCAGCCGCGCCAGCCAGCGACGCAGCTCCTTGCGGACCTTGGCGTCGAGTGCACCGAACGGTTCGTCGAGCAGCAGCACTTTCGGTTCGACCGCCAAGGCACGAGCCAGCGCGATACGCTGACGCTGGCCGCCGGAGAGTTGTTCCGGGTAGCGATCCGACAACCAGTCCAGTTGCACCATGTTCAGCAATTCGTGAACCTTCGCCGCGATCTGGCTTTCAGTCGGGCGCTGGTTTTTCGGTTTCATGCGCAGGCCGAACGCGACGTTGTCGAACACCGTCATGTGGCGGAACAACGCATAGTGCTGGAACACAAACCCGACGTTACGATCACGCACGTCGTGGCCGGAAACGTCTTCACCGTGGAACACGATGTTGCCCTGATCCGGGGTTTCCAGACCGGCGATGATCCGCAGCAGCGTGGTCTTGCCGCAACCCGACGGGCCGAGCAGCGCCACGAGTTCGCCGCTTTGAATGTCCAGGCTGATGTCATTGAGGGCCTTGAACGCATTGAAATTCTTGCTGACGTTACGCACTTCGATCGACATGAATTATTCCTCCGCGGCGCTGGCGCGCAGGCGGTTAATACGGTTTTCGCTCCACTGCTTGAGCAGCAGGATGAAGAGCGCCAGGATCAGCAACAGGCTCGCCACAGCGAACGCGGCCACGTGGTTGTATTCGTTGTAGAGGATCTCGACGTGCAGCGGCAAGGTGTTGGTCACCCCGCGAATGTGCCCGGAAACCACCGACACCGCCCCGAATTCACCCATCGCCCGCGCCGTGCACAGCACCACGCCGTAGATCAGGCCCCATTTGATATTGGGCACGGTGACGTGCCAGAACATCTGCCAGCCATTGGCGCCCAGCAGGCGCGCGGCTTCTTCTTCCTGCGTGCCTTGTTCCTGCATCAGCGGGATCAGTTCACGCGCCACGAACGGCACGGTGACGAAAATCGTCGCCAGTACGATGCCCGGCAAGGCGAAGACGATCTGGATATCGTGATCCTGCAACCACGGGCCGAACAGCCCCTGCGCGCCGAACATCAGCACGTAGACCAGACCGGCGATCACCGGCGATACCGAGAACGGCAGGTCGATCAGGGTCACCAGAATGCTTTTACCGCGGAACGAGTATTTGCTCACGCACCACGCGGCGCTGACGCCGAACACGAGGTTCAGCGGGACTGAAATCAACACGGCGATGACCGTGAGTTTCAGCGCCGACAGCGCGTCGGGTTCAAGGATCGCGGTGAAGAACGAACCCAGACCATTCTTCAAACCCTGGGACACCACGATCACTAGCGGCAACAACAGGAAAAGGGCAAACACCAGCCAGCCGAGGCCGATCAGGATTCGCCGTGACGTGGCACTGCCACGGCGGGCAGCGTTCGAGGAAGCAGCAGCAATAGATGATTGGGACATTTCTGCGCCTCCTTATGGGGTTTCAATACGGCGTTGCAGCAAGTTGATCAGCAGCAACAGGACGAAGGAAACCACCAGCATCAGTACACCAATGGAGGTGGCGCCGGTGTAATCGTACTGGTCGAGCTTGACCATGATCAGCAGCGGCAGAATTTCTGTTTTCATCGGCATGTTGCCGGCGATGAAAATCACCGAACCGTACTCGCCGACCCCGCGGGCAAAGGCCAACGCGAAACCGGTCAACCAGGCAGGCAGCAGCGCGGGCACCAGGATATGGCGGAAAACCTGCAGTGGTTTTGCACCGAGGCACGCCGCTGCTTCTTCCACTTCACGCGGGATATCGGCCAATACTGGCTGTACCGTACGTACTACGAATGGAAGCGTTACAAAAGTCAGCGCCAGCGTGATGCCGAGGGGGGTATACGCGATCTTGAAACCCAGGTCCGCAGCAAACTGACCCACCCACCCATTCGGCGCGTACAGCGCAGTCAGCGCGATACCGGCCACGGCCGTGGGCAATGCGAAGGGCAGATCGATCATCGCATCGATGACCTTGCGACCCGGGAAGGTATAGCGCACCAACACCCAGGCCAGCAGCGTGCCGATGATGCCGTTGATGATCGCGGCGTACAGCGCGGTGCCGAAGCTCAGCTTCAACGCCGCCAGCACGCGGGGCGCCGAGATGATCGCCCAGAACTGATCCCAGGTGAGTTGAGCGGCATGCACGAACATCGCCGCCAGTGGTATGAGCACAATCAGGCTGAGGTACACCAAGGTGTAGCCCAGCGTCAGCCCGAAGCCGGGTATGACGGGGGAGATACGACGCGACATAAAAGTCCTTGGTTGAAAGCAATCTGCTAAACGCACCTGTGGGAGCGGGCTTGCTCGCGAAGAGGGCATATCAGTCAACAGTTACGTCGCCTGACACACCGCCTTCGCGAGCAAGCCCGCTCCCACTTGGTACGCGCCTAAGCATCAGGCTCGTTGTGTGGCTTGAGTCAGGTTACTGCGCCGAGTAAATCTGGTCGAACACGCCACCGTCATTAAAGAATTTCGGTTGCGCGGTTTTCCAGCCGCCGAAGTCTTTGTCGATGGTCACCAGCTCCAGTTTCGGGAACTGTTGGGCGTACTTGGCGGAGACGTCCTTGTCACGTGGACGATAGAAGTTTTTCGCGGCAATTTCCTGACCGGCCGGGCTGTACAGGTGCTTGAGGTACGCTTCGGCGATCTGCTCGTTGCCTTTTTTCTCGGCGTTTTTGTCGACTACGGCCACTGGAGGCTCGGCCAGGATCGACAGCGAAGGCACGACGATCTCGAACTTGTCGGCGCCGCCGTCTTCTTTCAGCGCCAGGAATGCTTCGTTTTCCCAGGCCAACAACACGTCGCCCTGACCGTTGTTGACGAAAGTGATGGTCGAACCGCGAGCACCGGTGTCCAGCACAGGTACGTGCTTGAACAGGGTTTGTACGTATTCCTTGGCCTTGGCTTCGTTACCGCCGTTGGCTTTCAGGCCGTAGGCCCAGGCCGCGAGGAAATTCCAGCGTGCGCCGCCGGAGGTTTTAGGGTTCGGAGTGATGACCGACACGTCGTTCTTGATCAGGTCGCCCCAGTCCTTGATGCCTTTAGGGTTGCCTTTACGTACCAGGAACACGATGGTCGAAGTGTATGGCGTGCTCCCTTCCGGCAGACGCTTCTGCCAGTCCGCCGGCAGGGTCTTGCCGAGTTTGGCGATTTCGTCGATGTCACCGGCCAGGGCCAGGGTCACTACGTCGGCACGCAGACCGTCGATCACCGCACGGCCCTGCTTGCCCGAGCCACCGTGGGACTGCTGGATTTTCACGGTGTCGCCAGCATGGTCTTTCTGCCAGTACTTGACGAACTCGGCGTTGTAATCCTGATACAGCTCACGAGTCGGGTCGTACGACACGTTGAGCAGCTCATAATCCTTGGCAACCGCAGAACCAGCAAAAAGGGCACTGGCCAGTGCGGCCAAAGCGAAATGACGAATCGACGACATGGTGAAAGCTCCTGGAATTCTTGGTGTGTTGGCTTTTTTTATGAAGTGCTGGAATCGGTTGCCGGCTGCTTAGCTCGATTTAGTGCTCGGGTTCTGCAAACGGAATTTCTCTTTACGCTCGATCTGGACCACTTGAGCGTTGTGTACGGTGATTTCCACGGCGCCAAATCGCAGATCGCGCAGGGCGCTCTGGATCTCACGCAAGATGGTGGCTTCGTCTTGACCGTCAACGCTACGTAGGGATGCGCTCATGGTGCTGCTCCTTCGACTGAGAGGTTGCCTGGCAGTGGGCGGCACTGCTTGCGGCGTGAGGCCAATAGTAGATAGGTGCGGATATTCTTAAAAAGACTATTTAAGAATGTTTATATAACCAAAAGAAATTATTTGCCGGGGCGAGGGTTTACGTCTGTGCGACGGATCAAGGATCCAAAAATCAGCACCACGCGATCCTTGTAGGAGCCGGCTTGCCGGCGATGAGGCCCTCGATATTTACGCAGGACTTGAGGCAGCCATCGCCGGCAAGCCGGCTCCTACAGGGGATCGGGTTGTTAGTAGGATTCGGGGGCGTGCATCCAGTCCAGTTGCCCGGCCGGCACCGGTCGGCCGAACCAATAACCCTGACCAAGATCGCAACCTTGCTCCAGCAGGAAACCCGCCTGCTCGACCTGCTCGATCCCTTCGGCATGCACCTGCATGCCCATGCTTTGCGCCAGGGCGATGATCACGCGCACGATGGCCGCGTCGTCATCATCCCAAGGCAATCCGGCGACGAAGCCCTGATCGATCTTGAGTTTCTGCACCGGCAAACGCTTGAGTCGCAACAGTGACGAATACCCCGTGCCGAAATCATCGATGGCCAGCCGTACGCCGAGCTCGCGTAAACGATGCATCTGCTCCAGCGCCACTTCCGGGTCGTCCATCACCGCGCTCTCGGTGACTTCCAGCTCCAGATACGCCGGATCCAGCCCGGTGTCGTGCAGCACCTGTGCCACCTGCTGATACAGCTCACGGCGCGCGAACAATCGCGATGAAACATTCACCGCGACAAACGACAACGCCACCCCCGTCTGCTGCCAGTGGCACATCTGCCGACAAGCCTGCTGCATGACCCAGGCGTCAATCTCGGCGATCAATCCGGTGCGCTCGGCGATGGGGATGAATTCCGCCGGCGACACCAACCCCCGCTGCGGATGCTCCCAGCGCACCAGCGCCTCGACACCGACCAGGCGACGAGTCTTGAGGTCGTGAACCGGCTGGTAATACACCCGCAGCTCCTGTTGCTCCAGCGCGCGGCGCAATTCGGATGCCGTCTCGACCCGCTGTTGCGCATGGGCGGTCAATTCTTCGGTGTAGAACGCGTAACCGTCGCGACCAGCACTTTTGGCCTTGAACAAGGCCGAGTCGGCGTTGCGCAGCAGTTGTTCAGCGCTCAAGGCATCGCCGGGAAACAGGCTGATGCCGATGCTGGCGTTGATAAACAGCCGATGACCGTCAATGTGGAACGGCTCCTTGAGACCGTCGACGATCCGCTGGGCCAGTGCAGCGGCATGCACCAGCTGCGGACAACTTTCAGCCAATACGGCGAACTCATCGCCACCCAGCCGCGCCAGCGTGATGCCCGGACCGAACATGGCCTTCAAGCGTTCGGCCACGGCCTTGAGCAATTGGTCACCGACCGTGTGCCCGAGGCTGTCGTTGATCATCTTGAAGTGATCCAGATCGATCATCAGCAACGCACAGCCGCGCTTTTGGATTTGCGCCGACGCCAATGCCTGCTCGGCACGGTCGGTGAACAGCAGGCGGTTGGGCAGGTCGGTCAGTGGATCGTGATGCGCCAGGTACTTGAGTTCGTGCTCGGAATCCTTGATCGCGCTGATGTCGGAAAACACCGCGACGTAGTGGCTGAGCTGGCCCTGGTCGTCGTGAATCAGGCGGATCGTCTGCCATTGCGGGTAGATCCCGCCGTTTTTGCGACGGTTCCAGATCTCGCCGCTCCACTCGCCGCAACGGTTGAGCGTGGCGAACATCGTCTGATAGAAACTCGCCGGGTGGTGGCCGGACTTGAACAGGCTGGGTTGCCGGCCCAACACTTCTTCGCACTGGTAGCCGGTAATTTCCATGAAGGCGCGGTTCACATGGACGATGACCCCATTACGGTCGGTGACCAGCACGCCCTCGCGGGTGCAATCGAACACGGCGGCGGCCTGACGCAAACGCTCCCGGTCTTCATTGCGCTCACGCAATTTGGCGCCGATCCCCAGGCAACGGAACAATCGCGCCCGGGCGAGGAAGATCAGCCCGGCGCTGAGCACCACCCAAACGTAACCGTTGATCAGTTGCCATCGCAGTAACTCATCGGAGCTATCGAAGAAACTGTTCAATAAATAACCACTGAGCTCCAGCCAGACGACGGAAAGCAGCAGGTAAAGCAGTGATGCACGCATGGCATCGCGATAGGTGGCAGACATTCGGCCGTCCATGTCCCTACAAAAGGGTTGGAATTATAGGTTAATGAAACATCAAGCCACTCTTATCTGAAAGGGCGACTGGTTTTATCTGTGGGCTTAGTGATAATGCAACGGCTGTTTTTTTCTTTATCGAGGGCGCTATAGCCTATGTGGTACGAAGGTTTTCTCGGCTTGTCGCCCTGGTCACTGGTGGCAGTCACCCTGCTGATGACCCACGTCACGATTATCGGCGTGACGGTCTATCTGCATCGTTATTCAGCCCATCGCTCGCTTGAGCTCAATGCCGGCCTGAAACATTTCTTCCGCTTCTGGCTGTGGCTGACCACGGCGCAGAACACCCGCGAGTGGACCGCCATCCACCGCAAGCATCACGCCAAATGCGAAACCGTCGATGACCCGCACAGCCCGGTCATCAAGGGCTTGTCCACCGTTCTGCGCAAAGGTGCCGAGCTGTACCGAGCCGAAGCGGAAAACCCCGAGACCCTGCGCATCTACGGCAAGAATTGCCCCGAAGACTGGATCGAACGCAACCTCTACAGCCGTTACCCGCTGTTGGGCGTGGCGATCATGGCCGTCATCGACCTGCTGCTGTTCGGCACCATCGGCATCACCATCTGGGCTATCCAGATGATGTGGATCCCGGTCTGGGCCGCCGGTGTGGTCAATGGCCTGGGCCACGCCGTCGGCTACCGCAACTTCGAATGCCGCGATGCGGCGACCAACCTGGTGCCCTGGGGCATCCTGATCGGCGGTGAAGAACTGCATAACAACCATCACACCTATCCTAATTCGGCAAAACTGTCGGTGAAGAAGTGGGAATTCGACCTCGGCTGGGCCTGGATCCAGGTCTTCAGTTTCCTGCGCCTGGCCAAGGTTCAACGGGTTGCGCCGATTGCCCACCGGGTCGAAGGCAAAGGCAACCTGGACATGGACACCGCCATGGCCATCCTCAACAACCGCTTCCAGATCATGGCCCAGTACCGCAAATTGGTGATCGCGCCGCTGGTCAAACAAGAGCTGGAAAAGGTCGATCACTCGGTCCGTCACCAATTCCACAGGGCCAAACGCCTGCTCTCGCGGGAAACCAGCCTGCTCGATGACAAACACCACCTGCGCATCCAGACCATGCTCGAACACAGTCAGGCGCTGAAGGTAATTTACGAGAAACGACTGGCCTTGCAGCAGATCTGGGTCAAGACCAGCTCAAATGGTCACGACATGCTGGCAGCCATCAAGGATTGGGTACACGAAGCCGAAGCCAGCGGAATTCAGTCCCTGCGCGACTTCGCCGACCAATTGAAGACCTATTCGCTGCGCCCTGCCGCTACCGCCTGACACCGTTGATCGGTGCGCCCCGTTTGCGGGCGCACCCTTCGGAACTTAGCTCCAAATCCCCTATCTCAAAGACACTTCGCCACTACGGCGGGCTTTGTTGTGGCCGCTGTCGAACACGCGGCACGTCCTTGAGATTTGTGTCGATGGTCAATAAGAACCTGCAAGACTCATCCCTACCCCAGTGGCCGGAAGCCGCGCAAACCCTAATGGCGCTGATGCATGCCCAAGGCGAAGTCGCGCGCCTGAGCGAACGCGAACAGCTGTTCAGCTCGCTGCTGGTGAGCGTTAACGCGGTGCTTTGGGCGTTCAATTGGGAAACCCGCCAGGTGCTCTACGTGAGCCCTGCCTACGAACGGATTTTCGGTCGGCCCGCCGGCCTGTTGCTGGCCGACGCCAATCAGTGGCGCGACAGCATCTACCCCGACGATCTGGAGTACGCCGAGCGCAGCCTCGCCGAAGTGCTGGTCAAAGGCGCCGTTGAAGACCGTGAGTACCGCATCATTACCGCCGACGGCCAGGTGCGCTGGCTTAGCGACAAGTGCTTCATCAACCGACAAGCAGAACCGGGTCAACCGGTGATCATCGTCGGCATTGCCGAAGACATCACCGACAAGAAGCAGATGGAAAGCGAGTTGCATCGCCTGGCTACCACCGACGTCCTGACCCAGAGCAGCAACCGCCGCCACTTCTTCGACTGCGCCCACCTTGAATTCGAACAGGCAAGAAAAAAAGGCACGCCGTTGGCGTTTCTGTTGCTGGACATCGATGACTTCAAATTGATCAACGACACCTACGGCCATCCGGAAGGCGACAACGTGCTGCAACGGATCGCCGAGTGCGGGCAAGCGGCTTTACGGCGCGGCGATGTGTTCGGACGCATTGGTGGTGAGGAGTTTGCGGCGGTGTTCCCCGGTTGTGCACCGGACATGGCCATGCAAGTGGCTGAGCGCCTGCAACGGGAGATTCAGCGGTTGAGCTTCAGCCATGACGACCAGACGTTCGGCATCACCGTCAGCCAGGGATTGACCAGCCTGACGGCCGAAGATCAAAACCTGGATAGCCTGTTCGCCCGCGCGGACGCGGCGATGTACGAAGCGAAGCGCCAAGGCAAGAACCGGATCATCTCCGGCTGACAACCCCAACACAGATCCCTGTAGGAGCCGGCTTGCCGGCGATGGGGCCATAACATTCAACATTGATGCTGGCTGTGATATCGCCATCGCCGGCAAGCCGGCTCCTACAGGGGTTTTGCGTCGGACTTATTTTTTGCGCAAACGCATCAATTCCGGCAAGCCAATCTTGAGCAACCGCGCCGTCCGGCTCTTGGCCAGTTCCTCGATGCCTTCATGCTCATTCAATCGCGCCAACTGCGCCGCCATGTTCATCACCAGCGCTTCGCGCGAGTAAACCCCGCCACCGAGCTGGTAGACCGCCGCAATCAGCTCTCGCAGCTCCAGAGGCAGGCGCCAGCGGGTTCGCAGCGCCGAACCATAGGCTGCACCGAACTCGGCCAGTGCATCACCGACTTCCTCCCATTCATCCAGCTCTCCACCGGACTGCTTCCATTCCTGCAGACACCGCAGCAACGCGAGGTCACCCAAGCGATGCAGCATGCCTGCGCAGTAGCAGCGCTCCTGGTCCAGATCCAGCAAGCGCGCCAATGTCCGGGCGTATTCAGCGGTGTGCAGCGAGAGGTTCCAGTAACGCTCGGCATAATCCGCCAGCAGCGGATCGCTGAGCCGCGCACTGCGCTTGAGCGCCAACCCCAAAATCAGATTCATGCTCTGCCCGGTGCCCAGCCGATGCAGCGCCTGGGACAGGGTTTGTACCGCAGCGCCGTGATGCTGGGCCGCACTGTTGGCGGCGGCGATCAGGACGGCAGTGATCTGTGGATCAATGCGGATTTCATCTTCCAGCAGTTTCAGGTCAAGGCCGTTGGGATTAAGGCTGCGCTTGACCGCCAGCTCCACGTCGGTCATCAGCGGCGCACCGTCGGTAAACTCACGACGACACTCCAGGTACGCCGACAAGCTCATGCCCGGCGCCAACGCCTGCACCTCACACGACACCTGTTCCCCGGCGTTCAGCAGCAGATCCTGCAGACGGTGGGTCAGGCTTTCCATGTTCAGGGGTTTGGTCAGGTACGCCGTGGGCGCCAGGGGCAAGGCTTCGCGCACGCTGGCGCTGTCGTTGCGGCTGCTCATCAGAATAAAAGGCAACGGCGGATTGCGTTTGCGCTGGCGGACATTGCGCAAGACATTCAAGCCATCGACGCCGGGCAATTCCCAGTCGACGATCACCAAGTCATACGGATTTTCCGCCAGCAGCTCCAGCGCCTGCTGACCGTCGGCACATAGATCCAGCCGCGCGTCACAGCGCACTTTCAACAGCACCTGCTTGAGCAAGTCGCGGGACCAAGGGTCAGCTTCGGCAATCAGTACACGCGGTACAGCGGGCAAAACTACAGCGGTCATCTGCATACTCCATTTGCACTGCTTGCACCTTAGTCAATGCGGGCCATTTGAAAAAGTGCGGCAGGTTCTGCAGTCACGAAAAAACCCGCCGAAGCGGGTTTTTTGTCGATCAGGTCACACTCGGCGATCAGAGCTCCGAGAAGCACTCTTCGATGATCGCCAGGCCTTTGTCCAGTTGCTCGTCCGGCGAGGTCAGCGGTACCAGGACGCGCAGAACGTTGCCGTAGGTGCCGCAGGACAGCAGGATCAGGCCTTTTTCACGAGCCTTGGCCACGACAGCAGCGACCGCTGGAGCGTTTGGCTTGTGGCTGTCGCCATCGACGAACAGCTCTACCGCGATCATCGCGCCCAGGGCACGGACTTCGCCGATTACCGGGTACTTGGCCTGGATGGCCTTGAGGCCAGTGACCAGACGCTCGCCGACTGCCTTGCAGCGGTCCAGCAGGTGCTCTTCTTCGAACACTTCCATCACGGCCAGGGCCGCGGCGCAAGCGATCGGGCTACCGGCGTAGGTGCCGCCCAGGCCGCCTGGAGCGATGGCGTCCATGTATTCGGCCTTGCCGCACACACCGGCCAGCGGGAAGCCGCCAGCGATGGATTTGGCGAAGGTGGTCAGGTCGGCGGCAACGCCCATCTGCTCCATGGCGAAGAAGGTGCCGGTACGACCAGCGCCAGTTTGCACTTCGTCAGCGATCAGCAGGATGCCGTGCTGGTCGCACAGGGCACGCAGGCGCTTCATGAATTCTTTAGGCGCGACGTAGAAACCGCCTTCGCCCTGAACCGGCTCGATGATGATGGCAGCGATGTCACGCGGCTCGGCGTCGTTCTTGAAGATGCGTTCGATGCTGGCGATCGAATCGTCGATGCTCACACCGTGCAGTTCGTTCGGGTACAGCGCGCGGAAGATGCCGCCTGGCATCAGGCCCATGCCGGCCGAGTAAGGCACGACTTTACCGGTCAGGCCCAGGGTCATCATGGTGCGACCGTGGTAAGCGCCGGTGAAGGCGATCACGCCGGCACGGCCAGTGGCGGCACGGGCGATCTTGATGGAGTTTTCAACGGCTTCGGAACCGGTGGTCACCAGCAGGGTTTTCTTGGCGAAATCACCTGGCACCTTGGCGTTGATTTTTTCGCACACTTCTACGTACGGCTCGTAGGCCAGTACCTGGAAGCAGGTGTGGGTCAGCTTGTTCAGCTGCTCGGTCACGGCGGCGATGATTTTCGGGTGCACGTGGCCGGTGTTCAGCACGGCGATACCGCCGGCGAAGTCGATGAACTCGCGACCTTCAACGTCGGTCACGGTGGCGTTCTTCGCGGACTCGGCGAAGATCGGGTGAATCTGGCCAACACCGCGTGGTACAGCGGCTTCGCGGCGTTTCATCAGGGAAGCGTTAGTCTTGCTCATAAAGTCCTCATTCACCGCTCATCGGGCGGCGTGGTTCAAGGAAAATGCAGCGGGGAGGCAACTGAGGCAGCATGCGATGATCGACTGCCACAGCGTTCCCGGCCACAGAGAAAATTCCGGTTGAAGCACGCAAAGGGTCAGCGCTCTCGTGCCCTTTGCGTTTGAAGCAATGCCTTGCCGGGCTTATGCCCTCGAGCTTAGATGCCCAGGCAGAGGTATTTGATTTCCAGGTAATCTTCGATGCCGTACTTGGAGCCTTCACGGCCCAGGCCCGACGCCTTGATGCCGCCGAACGGCGCGACTTCGTTGGAGATCAACCCGGTGTTGACGCCAACCATGCCGTATTCCAGGGCTTCTGCCACACGGAACACACGACCCAGGTCGCGAGCATAGAAGTACGAGGCCAGACCGAATTCGGTGTCGTTGGACATCGCGATCACGTCGGCTTCGTCTTTGAAGCGGAACAGCGGCGCCAATGGACCGAAGGTTTCTTCCTTGGCCACGGCTGCGTTGTTCGGCACGTTGGTCAGGATGGTCGGCTCGAAGAAGTTGCCTTCCATCGACTTGCCGCCAGCCAGAACAGTTGCGCCTTTGGAAATGGCGTCAGCGATGTGCTCTTGAACCTTGGCCACGGCTTTTTCGTCGATCAGCGGGCCAGTGGTGGTGCCCACTTCCAGACCGTTGCCGATCTTGAGTTTGGCCACAGCCACTTTCAGTTTTTCAGCGAACGCATCGTAGACCGAATCCTGAATGTACAGGCGGTTGGCGCAGACGCAGGTCTGGCCGTTGTTGCGGTACTTGGAGATGATCGCGCCTTCGACGGCCTTATCCAGGTCCGCGTCGTCGAACACGATGAACGGCGCGTTGCCGCCCAGTTCCAGGGACACTTTCTTGATGTCCTTGGCGCATTCAGCCATCAACTGACGACCGATTTCGGTCGAGCCAGTGAAGGACAGTTTGCGAACGATCGGGTTGCTGGTCAGCTCGCTGCCGATGTCGCCGGCGCTGCCGGAAACAACGCTGAACACGCCCGCAGGAATGCCGGCACGCTGAGCCAGTTCAGCCAGAGCGAAAGCGGAAAACGGAGTTTGCGAAGCAGGCTTGAGCACCATAGTGCAACCGGCGGCCAGGGCCGGGCCGGCTTTACGGGTGATCATCGCGGCCGGGAAGTTCCACGGAGTAATTGCAGCGGTCACGCCGATTGGCTGCTTGATCACGATCAGGCGCTTGTCTGGCTGGTGGCCCGGAATCACGTCACCGTAGACGCGCTTGGCTTCTTCGGCGAACCACTCGATAAAGGAAGCGGCGTAAACGATTTCGCCCTTGGCTTCGGCCAATGGCTTGCCCTGCTCCAGGGTCATCAGGCGAGCCAGGTCGTCCTGGTTCTCGATGATCAGCTCGAACCAGCGACGCAGCTTGTTGGCGCGGTCCTTGGCGGTCAGTGCACGCCAGGCCGGCAGCGCTTTGTCAGCAGCTTCGATCGCACGGCGGGTTTCGGCAGCGCCCATTTTCGGCACAGTGCCCAGAATTTCGCCCGTTGCCGGGTTGTTGACCTTGATCGTCTGACCATTGTCCGCATCAACCCAAGCGCCATCGATGAAGGCTTGCTGGCGGAACAACTGGGTGTCTTTAAGCTGCATGTCGGCTTTCCTTAACAGCACCGCGGCACGCGCGGAGCAAATTATGATTGTAGAAAGGCGCCTCAAAGGCTGCCGTCAGGGAAATCATTCACCGGGCTGAAGCACATAAATAGCGCACGGAATGAACTCGTGCGGTTCAGCACCCAGACAAGAGCGTTTGAAATCTCAAACGAATCCTAGGATCAAAGGGGGTAAAGGACAATAGGCTGTTCGAAAAAAAGAACGAAAACGCCGCATTTGCTCAATTTTTCTGATCAACGTAGCAAACGCAGGTTACGCTTTGAAAAAGCGCAGTCGATTCAGCAGCATGGACGCCCGCAGTGCATATGAGTATCATGGCGCCCGCTTGCACCAGTAGCTCAGCTGGATAGAGTACTGCCCTCCGAAGGCAGGGGTCGTGGGTTCGAATCCCGCCTGGTGCACCATATAGCAGTCTAGACCTGTCTCAGACAGTCTACGAAACACCCCAAGAAGCCCGCCCTGTGCGGGCTTTCTTGTTTCTGGCTATCCACCCCTGTCCACCCCTATAACTTCACGCCGTGTATGCCCACGTGTATGCTTTGAGATTCATTGAACTGGAGGCATACACGCAGTGAAGCGTACTGAAATCAAACGCCGCCCACTGGCCGACACTACTCTTGCAGGCTTGGAGCCAGAGAGTGCGACGTATCGGGAGCAAGACGGCAATGGCTTGTATTTTCGGGTCAAGGCAAATGGGCAGAAGTCGTGGGAGTTGCGCTACAAAAAACCAGATGGGAAATGGTCCTGGCTGGGCCTAGGCGGCTACCCCGAAATCAGTGGCTCGCTAGCCAGGCAGAAGGCGGCTCAACTGCGGGATGATGCATCGACTGGTAAAAATCCTTTAGTCAGTAAGCAGGCTCGTAAGATTGCTGACCGGGTGGCTGCCAACAACACTTTCGAAGCATTAGGGCGCGAATGGTTTGAGGCTCGGCGCTCAAGCTGGGAAGCCGGCACGTCCCGTCGAGTTCTTGGTGCCTTGGAGCTTCACGTGTTTCCCGTTTTCGGCAAACGCATCTACACAGAAATACTGCCCCTTGAATGGATGGAGTTTCTGCGCGGCATGGAGCAGAAAGGGATCATTGAGCAAATGGGCAGAGTTCGGGCCTTCTGCAAAGAGATCTACGACTTGGCACGCGTGACGGGCCGAGCGATCCACAACCCCCTTGAAGGCCTCAATAAATTTCTACAGACACGCAGTGCTGAAAATTATGCACACGTATCAATAGAAGAGTTACCTGCATTACTTCGTGCCATCAACTCTTACCCTCACGCGAAGGATGTCCGTCTAGGTCTCCGTTTGCTCGCCTTATTAGCGGCACGCCCGAGTGAGATTAGAGAAGCACGCTGGTCAGAAATCGACCTCAACAAAAAGCTCTGGACGATTCCAGCCGAGAGAATGAAGCGTCGGCGCGAGCATGTAGTGCCTCTATCTCGGCAGGCCATTGAATCGATAACGGAGCTGCGCACGCTGACCGGCGCATACCCCCTTCTCTTCCCTGGGAGAAAAGATCGAACCATCCCCCGTAGCAATACCGTCTTTCTGATGGCGCTGCGCAGGCTGGGATATGCGGGCCGGCAAACTGGCCATGGTTTCCGTCACATTGCTAGCACGATCCTTAATGAACAGGGATTCGACGAAAACCACATTGAGGCTCAGCTCTCTCATGTAAAAGAGGGAATAGCAGGTGTGTACAACAAGGCGGTGTACTTGCCTCAGCGCAAAGTCATGATGCAGTGGTATGCAGACCACCTTGATGAATTGGAGCTCGGCAACATTGTTCAGGGTCAATTTGGCAAGGCGGTATGAGTGTGTAATCCCAGCACCCATGAAAAATTGGTGTTACGGGTGTTACGGGTGTTACAAGACCGACCAACCCATTGAATTTGTTGGGTAATTACCGCGTAACACGCTGCACTGGCTATTCATTCACCCGGTGTTACGCGGCAAAGAGGTGTTACGCCTTAAATCCTCCCCGCCTTCCTGCAAGCTGCTCCGTTACGTGTAATCCGGCGAATTCGCGTCGCTGTTCCTGATTGCGGATCAGGGGCGAGGGGCTACCGTTCGTCGGATTTGCACGCGGCTGTCATCTCTGGCTTTTCATTTTTTAACTGTATGGAAAACCAGTAGGACATGGTGGGACGTCTACAGTGAAAATCAAAACTTTGCTGCAAACGTGCACGACTTATCTCTCAAAAAAGCGCCGCAGAAGGGTAAAGCGCAATAAAATCGAACTTCCAATAAATGCAAAAGCGTTTATATAGCTTGGGCCTGTAAGAACTACTACAGGAAACGCGCTATGACGCTCCTCAACGCTACAGTTACATCTGATACCACGATCAAATCTGAACTGCTGACCACCGATCAAGTTGCCACTGCACTTGGCTTGTCCAGCCGAACGCTTGCCGCTTGGCGAAGTTCGCGCACCAACTCTCTCCCTTACCTAAAGACCGGATCTCGAGTGCGTTACCGCCCTCAAGATGTCGCCACCTGGCTCGAAAGCCGTATGTGCTCCGCTACCACCAACTTAGCGCGAGGACAGGCGTAATGGTTGAAACCAAGCAGAAATGCACCGTTACGGCACTCGCGCCTTCAGTAACCCATGCTAATTCGATTCGAGAAATTGTGTCGCCTGCGGCCTCATCAATGAGAATGGGCGATGCAGAGCTGGGGCGATTCGATCCCGCCGCAACTCTAATCCGCATCCAACTGGTGATGTCCATCACCGGTATTGGACGCGCTACGGTTTACAAACTCATGAGCCAACCCGAAAGCGGGTTCCCGCAGTCCGTAAAACTCACTGACAGCAATGCCCGTGGCGCTCCAGTCGCCTGGGTTTTGTCTGAGGTTTTGAGTTGGACCCGTGCGCGTATCGCAGCTCGCGATGAGGCAGCAGCATGAGACGGCACATTGCCCATAGGGCTGTGCTGAAGCCGTTTTCGGTCCTCCGCGAGATAGGCCTGTCGTCAATTTACATGCAACGCCTTGAGCGCTACCGAACCAAACATGAACGCCTCAACCGTGTTGTGGGAGTACTGATTTGGCCAGATGGCACCTGGTGTGCCCTTGCTTTTCACACTGAAAAATTCAGTGCCGTGATTATTGACGAAGGCCAACAAAGTGATGCCTACGAAGATGCCAGATCACGTCTCGATGGCGGTTTCCTGCCGCTGATTTCCCTGCACTGGAAATTTCACGGATGAAATAAAACGCCTTCGGGAGCGATCCGAAGGCGTTGAGGTAAATCTATATGCCCAAACAATTTATGTCGCATCGAAAAAATGCGCAAGGTTTCCGCGCGGTTGCACTTTTGAAAACGGGACGTTACTCTCTGGCCGTCGCTGCAAATTCAGCGACCGGGTTTGACGGCCCGAGCACATACAGGCGCACAGGCGTCTCCATTCCGATTGCAGGCGCTTTTTTTGTGCCCGCATTCTTGTTTTATGGCGGCTGTGCGTGGGAGACCTTCGAGTCTGCCGGGGTCCTGTATGCCCGGTCCGTCAACCTGCGCACAGCTGCCACCTTAATTCGTTTGACGGCGAACCGTGGCAGCTCCCCACATACAGGAGCTACGCCAGATGCACGCCCCCAATCCGCTCAAAAATCGCGCCGCTGCCCATCGAGCAATGGCACTCGCCGCTTTACACGCCAACTCCAGCCTCGCTACACGTCTCGCCCGCTTCAATGCCCATATGGCCAAAGCTCGCGCTCTCGAAGCCGCAGGCGGTGCCCAATGAGCTGCTCACACGGCTTCGCCCTGCCCGAAGACCTACTATGCGTTAGCAAAGACGCCGTAGCCGGTGTGCCAATCGATGCGATCACCTGTGCGATTGACCGAGCCGACTCCGTGTTAACCCTGCTCGAAGACCATTTTGACAGCGACAAGCCGCGCCTTGCCGACCACATCATTTCTTCAGTGATTTGGGATGTACGCGGCACGCTGGGCCTGATCAAAACCTTGGCTATTTACGGTGATGCCTCTTCCGTTCCTCTGGTTCAAACCGGAGGTGCGCAATGAGTCTGCAATCGAACACGACCACCCTCGGCAATACCGCTTTTGCCCAATGCGGCCACCCCACTCAAATGCTCTTCCGCCTCAGCGCCGACGTGCCCTTGACCGACGCACTCGAACACGCCTCGAATCTGCTGAGCTGCGCAACTCGCATGTCGCTCTTAGCAACCCATGGCGACGGTGCCGAAGACTGTGCGATGGCCGCTCATTACCTAAGCGAAATGAGCAAAGCTGTGATTGACGACGTGACCACCGCCCTCCTGAAGTCGGAGGCTGGCCATGACCAATAAGACGAACCGCCCCAGCTTCGCGGACGTGAAAGCAGTCTCTCTGAAAGAGATCGGCCGGGTGCTTACCCACTGGCTGCCAAAGGGTAAACGCGTGGACGGCGGCAAAGAATACACGGCCGCCAATCCAACCCGCGCCGGCTCCCTCAAGGTCAATTTAGCCAAAGGCACCTGGGCGGATTTTGCCACCGGTGACAAAGGCGGCGACCTGATCGATCTGGTGCGTTATCTCGACGGTGGCACCGACGTCGAAGCCTGCAACAAGTTGGCGGATCTGCTACGAGTTACCGCTGGTGCGGCTCAATCGAAGCTAGGTTCCGGCAAAAGCAAAACACCGGAGTGGCTCGCCATTCAGCCGATCCCGGTCGATGCCATGAACAAATGCCCGGCCAAACACCGGCAACACGGTACACCGTCCAAAGTATGGATTTATCGCAACACTCAGGGCCAGCCGGTCATGGCGCTCTATCGCTTCGATTTGGGCCCGGATGAAGACGGCAAACCGCGCAAGGTATTTGCCCCTTTGACCTGGTGCCAGCGTACCGACGGTCCAACGCAGCAATGGCGCTGGCAAGGTCTGCCGGAGCCGCGTCCACTGTTGCGCCTTGATGAACTGGCGCAACGCGCAGAGGCTCCGGTCATTCTGTGCGAAGGCGAGAAAGCGGCTGATGCCGCCGCCGAACTGCTGCACGATTACGTGGCCACCTGCTGGCCGAACGGTTCCAACTCCTGGCATAAAGCCGATCTGACTCCGCTCAAAGGCCGCGACGTGCTTTTGTGGCCAGACAACGACGCCAGCGGCAAAAACTGCATGGACGCTGTCGCCAAACAACTGCACCAGATCGGCGCCGCGTCAGTGCGCGTGATCGCTCTGGATGTATTCAAACGAAAACCCACGCTCAAGAATGACCAACCGACCTTCGCCAAGGGTGGTCAATGGGATGACGGTGACGACGCGGCCGATGCCCAGGCCAAAGGTTGGACGGCGGCGCACGTCTCCCAGCTGGAACGCAGCGGCGAATTGTTTCGCATCGAGCCGGAGAAAGTATCGGCCGAACTACCCGAAGCCAAGGCCAAGCCGACAACCAAGCGCGCCGCAAAACCCAAAAACGATCTGCTGCCCGGCGGCTTTCGCCTGACACCCGAAGGCGTGTTTTATTCCGGTGACGATGGCGAGGCGCGCCCGGTGTGTTCGCCGCTGGAAATCCTCGCCCGCACCCGCGATGCGCAGGGGCAAAACTGGGGTTTGCTGGTCGAGTTCGACGATCCGGACGGGGCGAAAAAACGCTGGAACATTCCGGCGCGGACCATGACCGGCGACTTCGGCAAGGACGTGCTGGGTCCACTCGTGGACATGGGCCTGCGCCTCGCCGGCAGTCGCTCTGGTCGCAATGCCCGTAACGACCTGCAGAGCTATCTCGGTGGCTTCGACAGCGCCCAGCGTGCTCGACTGGTCACCCGCTTGGGCTGGCACGACAGCGCCTTCTTGCTGCCCGAACAACAGGTCGGCTCGCACGTTGAACACCTGCACTTCTATGAGGCCGCCGCGCAGCTGCCGCCCATCAGCGAAGCCGGCACTTTGGAGCAGTGGCAAGAGCAGATCGGCGCCTTGTGCATCGGAAATCATCGCTTGGCGTTCGTGGCCAGCGTGGCGTTTGCCGGTCCGCTGCTGCACATGCTCGGTCATGAGTCGGGCGGCTTTCACCTCTACGGTGACAGCTCAGGCGGAAAGACCACACACCTGCAAGTGGCTGCCTCGATCTACGGTGGACCGCGTCTGGTGCGTTCCTGGCGCTCGACGGACAACGCCTTGGAATCCATCGCCGCCGCGCACTCGGACGGGCTCCTGGTGCTGGATGAAATCGGCATGTGTGACCCGCGCATCATTGGCGAAACGGTTTACATGCTCGGCAACGGCACCGGGAAGGCTCGCGCCAATGATCGAGGACAAGCAGGCCGACAGGTGCAGGAGTGGCGCTTACTGTTTCTCTCTACCGGCGAGAAGACATTGGCGCAGCACATGGCCGAAGCGAACAAGGAACTGAAAGCTGGCATGGAAGTACGCATGCTCGCCGTGCCAGCGGACGCCAGCAAGGGCCTGGGCATGTTCGATGTGCTGAATGGCTTTGATGATGCGGCGGCCCTCTCCGATGCGCTCAAGGCACGAGTGGCCATGTACTACGGCACACCGCTCACCGCCTTCCTGTCGGCTCTCTGTGAGCCCGGCAAGCGGCATGGTTGGTCGGCGATCCTGCGCCACACCTTAGAGGGCTTTATTGCTAAGGCGCTACCAGCGTCGGCGAGTGGTCAGGCGCATCGAGCGGCTGCTCGCTTTGGTCTGGCAGCCGCCGCCGGCGAACTGGCCACCGCGATGGGGATTACCGGCTGGCCAGACGGCACAGCCACCACCGCTGCCCGGGTGTGCCTCAGTGCTTGGATGAATGAGCGCGGCGGCGCTGGGAACCTTGAAGGGGATGCGATCTTGGCGCGGTTGCATCAGGTGATTGAACGCTTCGGTGAAAGCCGCTTCACCCGCTGGGAGTCGGCGGCCGCGAAGATCGATGAGCACGGTCCCCGCACCATCGACCGGTTGGGCTTTCGCAAGACGCTGGAGCACGGCCTGGGTGATGCATTGCACACCACTAACACCTACTACGTCCTGCCGGAGTCATGGCGTTCGGAGGTGTTCAAAGGCATGAACATTAATGCGGTGAACAAGGAGCTGATACGCCGTGGCGTCCTTGAGCCAGGTCCCAACGGCAAAGCCTCCTGCTCCGTCCGCTTACCCGGGATGGGCACACAGCGTTGCTACGTGGTGAAGACCGTGCCGGTAGCGGATGAGAGCGAGGCTCAGGCCGCCTGACGGCGGGCCTACTGACTGAGGTAGAGCCGGCTTAATCGGCCTCGCCAGCCACTGCGAACCCCAATTAAATCATCAGGACAAAACTCATGAACCGAATTGAACAACTGAAAGACGCACGCGCCAAATTGGTCATTGAAATGGAAGCCATCAAAAAGGAAGTGCCACCTTTTGAGGCTGCGCTTCACAGCGAAGACGTCATTAACCACGGCCGCGAGAGCGACGTCCGCCATGAAATCAGCAGTCGAAAATTAAAGATCGATTCGCTCGATCATCAGATTTCCAGACTGGATCACAAGCTGGACCGCTTGGAGAAGCTGGCCAACCGAGAAAGCTTGATGGAAGGCTACATTGCCAACATGGCGAACTGGATGACGGATGACGGATGAGCTGGAGCTTAACGATAAACGGCAAAGCCTGAGCAATCGCCTGGAGGAAATTCGCCAGCAAGCGCAGGAAGAGATGGCCAGCGCACGGCAGGCTGAGACTCAGGCGGCTACTGCATACGCACAGGCCGTGGCGTGGGGCGACGTCGACGGCGAAAAAGCAGCCAGCACCGACGCTCAAAAAGCCGCAAAAAACCTCACTACCGCCACCGAACAACATCGCCGCCAGCTCCTAATCATCACCGCCTTGGAGCAAGAGCTGGCCATCGTAGACCGACACATCAGCGAGGCTCAGGTAGAACACCAAAAAATTGAGGACACAGCCTTGCGGCTGGCCCACAACGCCCTGGAGGAAGCATGGAATGAAGCCGCCCAAGCGCTACTAGATGTGGGAGGCAAGCTGTACGCCGCAGCTCGGCTGATAGGCCGTGACCCCGTGTCCTTAATGAAGCTCGATATCCCCGAGCAAGGTGAAAACTTCGGCAGTTGGAGGTGGAGCGAACTGGCGGACCGTGGCCGTCAGCATCGCACACGCGATCTGCTCTCGATGTAACTGTCGACTCCCTGAAACAGCCTGCTTTCGCGGGCTGTTTAGATCACTCCAAGGAACGAAGCCATGAACGCTGCAACACAAAACAACACATCCGTTTCCGATAACCTTAAAGCACGAAAAGCCCACTTAACGGCCCTGCTTAAGATCATTGATACCTACCCTGAAAAAAGGACGGTAATAGTAAAAACTCACGAGCAATGCAATCAAGTCAGAAATTGGACTAATAGAGAAGAAGCTAAAAACTCGCAGATAAAATCCAGCGGGAGCTCGCCCAGTTCTCGCGGCTCTCCAACTCAGCAGGCAAACGTCCACCTGAAGGAGCGGTTTGCTATAGGCCGGTTAGGTAGTGCTTATAGAACATCATTAATTTAGTATCAAAGTACCAAAAAGGTATTCGAATGAGGACCCGTACGACATGAGTGAATGCGCAAATTTGGTGGTGCATGAAATCATCGAACGAACACTCTGGTACGAGGCCCGGGATGGTCGAGCAAAAATGTCGCAGTGGGATTTACTAAAACGGGTCGAGCCGCTTGTTATTCTCGGCGAAGCTGGTATGGGGAAATCGCATTTACTTGAATGGCTTGCAACATTTCCAGGTTATTCCCGCTGCACCGCCCGCCAACTGATAAATCGTTATGACCCGAGGTCACTACTGGGCAACGTCCAAACCCTAATAATCGATGCGCTTGATGAGGTAAGCAGCCAGAAAGATGGAGACGCGGTGGACCTTGTCCTGCGTCAACTCGGTAAGCTCGGCTACCCTTGCTTCATTCTAGCGTGCCGAGTGGCGGATTGGCGCAGCGCTACGGGTCTAGAGGCGATTCACGAGCAGTATCCTGAGGAGCCTTTAGAACTTCATCTTGAGCCGTTCAAAGAAAATGACGCAGCAGCATTCCTAAGCGCATCACTTGGACTGACGACAGCCAAGGTCGTGATCGGGCATTTCAATGCGCGTGGGCTCAACGATCTACTCGGCAATCCGCAAACTCTCGAACTAATCGCACAAGTTGCAGGATCGGGAAAATTACCTGATACACGTGGCGAGCTTTTCGAACGGGCAATTGAAGTTTTGCGAATAGAGCATCGAGACGCGAAGGCCGATAGTCAGCCTGCGCGGGAGGTAGGCCTTGATGCAGCTGGCGCAGCATTTGCTGGACTGATCCTTACAGGTAGCGAAGCGATCGTACGAGTCTCCGCAGCGAACATCGCAGAAGGTGAGCTACTGCTCGCCGATATTTCTCGTCTTCCGGGTGGAGCCATAGTGGAGACTATGCTCGGTACACGGTTGTTTAAAGCCGATGGCGCTGATCGATTTACCTATCTTCATCGCCGGGTTGGGGAGTATCTGGGCGCTCGATGGCTGGCAAAGCAGGCGAATACCCCGCATAAACGTAGACGTCTCCTTTACCTGTTCCATTGCCACGGGCTAGTGCCCTCAAGCCTTCGGGGCATCCATGCGTGGCTTGCACTGGACCCAAATCTTACCAAAGCTGTTATCGCCGCCGACCCAATGGGATTGATTGAATACGGAGATGCAGATGAGCTAACAGTCGATCAGGCTCGTTCGCTTATCAGTGTGCTGGAGTTGTTGGCAAAGGATAATCCTCACTTTCGAGACTGGGGACCTCATACCTTACGTGGTTTCGGTCATGCGGAGCTTGTCGGCGACATTAGGCGACTGATCTCAACACCTGAAACCCCGTTCGGTCTCTGTCTCCTGATGCTCGAAGCAATCAAAGGAAATAAAATTGCCTCAGCGCTGATAGATGACCTACGTCAGATCGTTCTCGACCCCACGGCGTTTTTTGCGATTAGGAAAGTCGCTGGTGTAATTCTTGTTGAAGTGGATGAAGCCATTGATTGGCCGACTACTCTCTACACATTGAGTAGTTACGGTGATGAGCTCTCACTTCGGCTGGCAATTGAATTGACCGATGAAGTCGGCTACAACCATTTCGATGCGAATCAGATTGTCGACCTGGTGGTTTCGTACGCCAGAATTGGTAGCCGTATGATCGGCGTATTTATGCACCTGGAAAAGAACCTTCCAGATGCTCAAATAGCAGATGTCCTTGATCGCTTAGCCGTATCGGCAAAAACCCTTGGCAATCGACATGAACGACTTGGGAACGATGTGCTCACCGATCTTGCATATCACTTGATCGTTCGCGGTGTGGCAGCCGGGGGTATCGCTGCTAGCCAGCTTTGGTCTTGGCTAGAGCCTTTTCGAGCCGATGAAGGATATCAGCGCGATATCCATCAGGAATTGGATCAACTTATCCGGAGCGACGACAATTTACGACAGTCCGTTCAGCGCCTCGTGTTGTTTGAACTGCGTAGTGACCGTACGCCCTACCAGCAAGCCTGGCGGTTGAATGAGCGTTCGACCGGTTTTATGCCTAACGAATCCGATGTTGTTGCGCTACTTAATTGGCTGACACCTTCCGATAACAGCGACGAACGATGGCGCGATGTGGTCCAACTTATTAGACATGATGGCGAAACAGGTGCGGAGGTTCGTGCTAGAGCCAAAATCTTTGCTGCTCTCCGTCCCGACGTGCTGGAGTGGATCGATAAACTCGCAGACAAGACGATACCTGAGTGGCAGATCAAACAGGCGGACCAGGAACGCAAGCGTAGTGCAAAACTAGCAGCCGCTCACGCTGGACACCGTAATCATTTTGCTTCATGCATCGAACAGATGCGTGCAGGCGAATTCAGTGCGATCGTTAATCCCGCAAAAGCCTATCTCAATCTCTTCAATGATATTGGGAAAGATGTGCCCGCTCATAAACGCGTAGGCCAGTGGCTCGGAGATGATATTGGGGAGGCCGCACATGAAGGGTTTGAAGCTTTTCTGACGCTTGATCCACCCACACCTACTGCGCAGCAGATCGCGAAGAGCCATGCTGAAGGCAAGGCATACGATGCCGAGTACATTATCGTTGCCGCGCTCGCCGAGCGGCTGCGAGAAGGCGTAGGGTTCGATGACCTTTGTGATGAGCGCTTGATGGCGGGGTTATTCAAACTACGCCGCAGCCGCATCGACGATCACGCAGGTATCGTGGGGCTGATGGACGCAATAGAAACTACCGTCCAGAAACGCGGTGTCTGGCTAGAAGCTATGCGACTCTACCATGAGCCGCAGCTAGAGGCGCGCTGTGAAAATGTTGATGGCCTATACAGTCTCATGCGGGACCAGACGCATGCCCACATCAGCACCGAACTTGCCACAGAATGGTTAGAGCGTTTTCCAGATCTTCCCATTGGTTCGGAAATAGAACTGGTTGATAGGCTAATCCGCTCAGAACGATTTGATGTGTTGCGCCGGGCTCTCGCGCTACATACAACATTGATGGAGGAGGAGCGCCAGCGCAATTGGGATTCGATTGGTCTCATTGTCGACTTTCCCGGAACTGTGGCGCGACTTGAAGCTTACCCAATCGAACCTAAGCTGCTGTGGCACATACAGCATCGAATGGGGGGCCGCACGAACGATGATGCCAATATTTTCCTTAACGTTGCGCAGAGTGAGTGGGTCATCAGTTCCTTTAGACCGCTATGGCCGATGGTCGAGCGTCCCAGCGGGCCTTCATCAGGGGATACAAACCTCTGGGACGCGAGTAACTTCATCGTCCAGCTCATACGCCGACTAGGCAATAACTCAAGTGAAGATGCTGTCGGTGCTTTGTTACGCTTAAGGGACGCGCCTGACGATGGCTACTCTGATTCGATCAAGATTGTTATCGCTGAGCAAGCGCGTATCCGCGTCGAAGCTGCTTACACTCCGCCTACGCTTGATGTTATCGATGCAATAACTCGCGATCTTGCCCCCGCATCCCTAACTGACCTGCAAACTCTTGTGCTCGAAGAACTCGCGATCGCCCAAGCGAAGATAAAAAGCGACGATGCCGAATCATGGCGTGGATTCTATGACGACAAAAATGTCCCCTTCGCGGAGGAGCGTTGCCGCGACCATCTACTAGGTATTCTTCGACAAGGATCGGAAGGGCTTACATTCGATCCAGAGACGCACGTTGCTGCTGACAAAGAAGTCGATATCACCTGCTCGGTAGGAACACTTCGAATTCCAATCGAGATCAAGGGGCAATGGCACTCGGAACTCTGGAAGGGTTCAGATGCCCAGCTTGATGCACTTTATACTCGAGACTGGCGGGCGGAGGGGCATGGTATATATTTGGTGCTCTGGTTTGGAAACCAACAGAAAAAAAATAAGAAACTGAAGAGTCCCGGACGACTCAAAGCGCTTCCCAAAACCGCCGATGAATTGAAGGAAATGCTCGTCGCCACGAGCGAATCTGCACGAGAAGGAAGGGTCATCGTTTTCGTGCTTGATCTGGAGCGATACGCGCCTTAACTGATCGTATGACAGTGGACTGGGCGCTGAATAGATGCCTCCTAATGGCAGTTGGGGAGGGGGAAATGCTGCCCCTCCCTATGTAGACGCAGCCCTGCTCGCATCGGACAATAACTTTGCTCCGCTTTTATTGCCGCACCTCATAACGGGCTGCAATTACATTGATTGGCTGAAATCTTGTGGCCGCTATCTAGAAATATACGTATAGACCTTACAACCAAGCATCTGTTTTTATGCAACCGACACTACCCCCCTAGCAGTTAACTCTCGTGCTACTGCACGACATAACGCCGCGTACTCTTTGTCACTTTCAAGCTCACGCTTGAAGTCTTGCTCAAGTATTGCACGCAAATCCGGGCATGTTGTTTTTTCGATAGTTGTGGAAAACAACATAAGATATTCTATGCGCTCAAGCCTCTTACCAACTAGCTCTGTCCGATTAAGGTCGAGAATCCTCACAGATAATGCTGCTGTCTCATCACCTGGAACGGGCCAAACAACAGACCCCAGAAAGACGAATCGTTGTTCAGGGTCTACTGCATATGGATCTACAACTCCCCTCTTATTCCCTTTGTTGGTGTTACAGACATCACATGCGAGAGTAAGATTTTCCCAATCAAACCACAACTCTGGCTCTGAAGACTTGGGAATAACGTGCTCTATATCACCATATGCAATATGCCTCACTTTACTTTCACAGTATGCGCATTTCCCGTTAGTCTCTTGGATGATAGCTGCCTTTATTTCAGGGTGTGCATATCTCGATTTTTCTGAAGCAGTCAACTCCAACGACTCTGCTTGTTTCTGCAACACAATACGTGTCCACTCAGGACCGTTTACTCGCAATATATTTGGGATCTCGGATTTAATAAGCTTAATCATTTTTTGCCTACTAGTTCGGCTAGCGCGACGGGATATTGATCTTGATATCCAAGGCTCTCGAGCTCCCTACGCAGGGCAATCAGCGTATCTGAATTTAACTTTTGCAAACTATATCTTTTTACAATTGAGGTTAGATCGTCGGTAACCCACTCAGGAACAGTGGCTTCGACCCCAAGAACATCGCGCAGTATTTCGTTAGCGCTAGACGACTTGTTAATAGTATCGAGCTTCTCACTAACGATGCGACTTAATGTGGTCTCCGGTACAAACCCATCAACACTTCTTGCCTCCGAATGGTTATATCGAAGGACGTATACATTTGAATCCTTTACAGAGGACACAATAAATGGGCTATGAGTAGCAACAATGAATTGAGCTTGGGGAAAAGCTTTCATTAGGCGCCTCAACAATGTTCTTTGCATGGATGGGTGCAAATGATTTTCGGGCTCATCCATAGTTACAACGAAAAAATCTTTGCTTAGCGAGAACATATAAAGACGCCAAGCGAAATCAATCAATGTTGCGACACCACCTGATGCAGAGTCTAGTAAAAACTCCCCCGTCTTTGTCTGCATTACTATCTCAGGTGACCTGATCGACAGATCTAAAAAGCCTAGCGTCTCAGGAAGAATTTCACGAAGAATTTTTATAAACCCATCAAGTGCCGATTTCAGCTCCGGATTACCTTGACTCCTGGAGTTCCCTTCACCAAAAACGGCCATAGCAATCAGTGACTCTTTCATTCTATACAGCGGCGAATAGCTTCCGCTACCTCCGTGATACCGCTGATAAACCTCTGAGTGATATTGTTCATAAGCACTTTGAGCTGTAAGCAAAGAAGACGGTATGCTACCAATAGTTTGATAATTCGAGACAGCCTGATGGGAATCTATATGGATGCCAGCGATCGCTTGCTGACCGCCAATTTCGAGATGGTATTGAACAGCACCTTGGTCTGATACTTTAAGCGGGGCTATTGTTCCATTTGAATAACGGAGCCTGCCGACTTGATTAACATCATCGTCCTTCTTGAAAAAACTGCTTATTTTTTTAGTAATACTTTTAAATATTCCCGACCTATATACAAACTGACCTTTCACTAAAACAGGCGTTGAAAGAAATGCTTTATTGAAACCAAAATGTGCGGAGAACACTCTGAGAATTGAGCTTTTTCCTGCGCCATTAGCCCCAGTTAGAATAGTAAGCCTTGGATGCAGGGTTATATCTATATCATCAAATTGTCGCCACCCCTGGATGGCGATTTTTTCGAAACGATTTACTTCCTGCGGATTTATCATAACTCACTCCATTGGGCCGAACTCTAGTATCCGGAAAAATCTGCTTACCATCAATGCTTTCGATCAGTTCTTGCGCGCTTGAAGTGTCAGTGGTTTTGCATGCACTGAATGAGTGGGTCTAGCGTTGCAGATCCGCTTCGGATTGGAGGCGGTCCAGAGTTGCCTCCCAGCTACTGGCCGATGGGGCCTAAGGTTTAACGAAATTTGTAAACGCTGCTGTAACACTTATTTGGCTTGTAACACCCGACTCACGTGAAAGATGAAAGGTGTGTAACACCAATAAAACCAAACAAATTCAGTGAGTTAAGATTGCACGTAACACCCGCAACACCTGTAACACCTCAATTCGAGCCCCACACCCCTTCGGTGGTACCGCCGCCAGCGAAAGCAATGCTGGCTTGGTATCGACTAATGCAGCATTCGAGAAAAATGTCGCCGAACGCCAAAACGCTTGGGAGGTTTGGTCTGCCAACAACGATCAGAGAGTTGCATCGACCGAGGCACGGATATCGCCTGGGCCCCTGGGAATGTTCGGTGGGTACGGGGTCGGAAACCCGCGAGCTCGGGGGGCTGGCCAAAGAAAAAATTCGGTTAACAGTTAACTCAGGTTAACAGGCACCCAAATTGTGCCGGGGCCCCTGAGGAATTACCCTCGACACGGGGCGAGTAACCCGCGGAACCGTGTTAGCCGGAACTGCCCCAGCTTAGTGAACAGGTGAACCAGGTGAACTGCTGTTCACCTGTGCATCTGCCCTAAGAAATCACAGGTATTTGGCCATCGTTACCGACGCGGTAACGATGCCATCCTTTCTTCAAAATCCTTTCGAATTCAACGTTGAAATTTCAGTAAGCTGGGGCTGCTGCCACTAACGAGATCCCGCGGGTTTCCGACCCCGTGTGGCGTTAAATATGCCAGGGGCCCCGGCACCTTTTCAGCATTCAGGCGGTATCAAATTGGCCGATTCTCGTTTACATCTGAGTGTCACCATGCCGAAGCAGGTTGGCAGCTCATTTCCACCAGGGAGAGGTATCGAGTGTTGAACATCAAACCCACCAAAGCTTTTTTTATCAAACTGGGTCCCAGCGGACTATGGGAAAAGGAGTGCGTTGAGAACGGAACCTTGAGAATCGGCTACCGTGACGTGCCACATGAGCAATGCATGGATGGGGATTGGGAAGCAGCACGAAACTCCTTTCCCTCTGACTCAGATCAGGGAAGCGTCACTAGGCATATCAACCAGGTGCGGCAATTCTACGAAGAGCCAGAGACAACACTCTGGATAACCTTTTTTTCTGACCGTCTGTGGTGGTGCTTTGCTACATCGGGGGTTAGCCAACTCCCAGATAAAACAAAGACCCGAGCGGTCGCAGGCCAATGGTGTGACTCGGACATCAACGGAAAAGCTCTTATCAAAGGCCACCTGAGCGGCAAGCTCCTCGCCGTACAAAGCTTCCAAGGTACGATTTGCTCAGTCAGAGAACTCGACTACTTGATTCACAAAATCATGGGGACGTCTGAGCCTCATATTGCCGAAGCACAGCTAGCAGTCGAGAACCTGGTTACAGCTGTCATACCCATCATAAAAAACCTGCACCCCAAGGATCTTGAAACACTCACTGACTTGATTTTCCGGCAGGCAGGCTGGCAGCGAACTGGAGTAGCTGGCGAGGTAGAGAAGGACATTGATCTCGACCTACTGTCCCCCATTACTCAAGAGCGCATTGGCATTCAGGTGAAGTCAAAAGCGTCCGCATCGGTTTATCGCTCCTATCAGGATAAGTTTGCTGACATGAGTGGCTTTACGCACTTCTACTTCGTGACGCACTCACCAGATTCAAGCCTGAAGGCCATAGCAACAGATAGCAGTGATGGCTCGTTCATATACTGGGGGCCAGAGATTTTAGCGCGACAAGCAGTTCGGAACGGACTCGTAGGCTGGCTGATAGACCGAGCGTCGTAACCTAAAAAATTACTCGTTCTCAAAGCAGGAATGACCTTACCCCAATATCACGAAGGAACGTAAGTATGGTACAGCGACCCTTGACCAAATCAGCCATACAAAAAGCGATCCGGGATTACGACAGCGGGGAGCGACCTTTCAGGTATACGAAACCTAAGTCTTGGTACATCGAAGGACCAAAAAAATCCCTTTATCCTCTTAAGTACATTTATGCGATGGCGACTGGTAGCCCACCAAGCTCGTTCAACAGCTCCAAACCCATCAGTGAGCTTCCTGCATATGGCTTTCAACTGATTCACAAACCAAAGGACCTGAATGAGGAATTTGAGAGAAAGGTTCTTGCGTCCTTAAAAGATTCGAATGGCCGGGCAGCCAGGTTAAAGAAGGCCACCGCGATTCCAATGACACGCATCGTCAAGACCGTAGTATTTATCCGGAATCCAGACGTCGTGGCTGAGGTGTTATCTCAAGCAAACGGGGTATGCACTCTTTGCAACCAAAAAGCCCCCTTCAAGCGCAAGAAGGATCAAACCCCATATCTAGAGGTGCACCATCGAAAACCTCTCGCCGACGGCGGGGAAGATATCGTCGCTAACGCGATAGCTGTCTGCCCGAACTGTCATCGCAAAGCCCATCATGGCTAAGGTTTTCCCCCATCTTAGGGAGGCTCCAAGCAGGCAGCGTCAGGTTCGCTAGTAGACGTCTCCGTGTATGCCCACGTGTATGCCTGACAGAAACAGTACCAACAAAACCCTTATAAAACAGGCCCCATAGCATTCAGTTCAAACGACGCCTGGCACCATATAGTAGAAACGAGAAAGCCTCAGGCCGTAGGGTCTGGGGCTTTTTTGTGGGTGGTGTCTTCAGGATTTCCGTGAGCATAGTCAGCTGTATTGAATGCCGATGAGCGGGCGGAATAGGTTGTAAACCAAAAGCTTACTATTACCGCAGACACTCCCCCGGCGGATTGAGGAGACCACTCGCACGGCTCTCGGAAACGCTCGTACAAAAATTCGGCGTGAAAGTCGTTTGCCGCTTTTATCGTTGGCTAAAGTCTGCGTCTGTGGAGGATGAGGAGATCCGCTTGCGCGAAACCTCTGCCGCCGCTGCTAATCCAGCGACGGGATTGGCAACCCGACGAGTTAAACGCAACAGTGCCCTCATTAGAATTGCGCCTTTTTAAGCCCGCAATTTTTCGTCAGTCTTTGGCATGCGCCCGGCCAAGCGTGAACGTTCGCGACCGACCGAATTCTTTTAGTTAGGCGCTTCGCCGCTGTCTTCTAAGCCTTTGATTGCCACCTTGCTCTCAACGTCGATATAAGAATCCAGATACTCGTGAGAGATAAGTGAAGCATCCTTCCCAACAATTCGAACGGCTTGACCAGTTTTGTCTTTGCGACGATGGCTGAATGCGAACAGAGTGGTGTAACGCGTAGGGGAAACACCCTGGAAATTCTCGAATAAAACTTTTCCGCTAGAAGACTCGTCTATCGAAATCGCATCAGAGTGCAATTTCATTGCCAAGCTTTTTTCATATGGCTCGATGTAAACCACGCGGGAGATTCCGGACGCAATTATATGTCGGGCACAGTTGTGGCAGGGATAAGTAGTTGTATACATTATCGCTCCGAGAGTAGAATTTTTTCCACTTCGAGCAATATTCAGGATTGCTTCCATTTCCGCATGAATGGCACGAGAGTATTCGATAATAGAGCCCAGCGCTGTAATCTCGAGTATTTGGCGCGCCAACCGAGCTGCTTCCGTGGAGCTAAGTAGAGCGTTATTTTCACCAGCCTCATCTAATCCACCAACTTTCGCAAAAATACGCGCCGGAGCAACCTCTTCTTTCTCCAGTTCATTACGTTTTTCGCTATTGTCGCTACTCTTTACCTTCGAAAGTATGGACACGATATCTTTGGCCAGTCGTTGCTTGGTATCGTCGTTGTAGCATTTTTTACCGTGCACAACACAACGCTGGTCATTTTCGGAATCTTCGCTATAGAGACCGCCCCCGCCCGCAGGAACATCATTCCAACCGACAGAGATCACATCGCCGGAACCATTAGCAATCGCGGCGCCAACCTGACGGCTAAGGCATGCTGACTTCAATGAGGCAGCGTAGGCAGCGTACATACCCGCTTCGTCACGAGTAGGGGTAATTCCGTTCTCACCATGAACCAAGCCAACAAACCTTTTGCAGGGCTTGGTGATGTTTCCAGAGTTTTTTAAACTGTGCTTAACGAAAAAGTCAGCCCTGTGGACCGTTTTTTCCAGTTGCTGCCCATGAGTCAGGTTCTCTTTGCGATCGCGCTCGACCAGATTCTGTGCATCGACAGGACTCAATCCTTCTGTTTGCAAATACTCCAAACGAGCACTCTGAGGGCTCATCACACCTACGAGAAAAAAAGCATTCCGGTAAGTCAAGCGGAACAGCTCTACTTCTGCCGGGTGTTTAAGCTGATCGACAATATAAACAGCGCGGGGCGGGATAGCATCACCACTCGCATTCATCTTTACCTGGCGATTGGTCGAGATAAATTTAATAGCCTGAATGGCCAATGCGTCATCAGTAAATTTGTCACGGATATCATTGCCTAGATCTTGGAGTGCGGTATAGCGCGAAAAAAAATCGAGATTTTCAATTGATCCAATATCAATCGGCGATAGATCACTGTGTTTCCCTGCAAGTTCTTTGATTAGACTGCTTACTTTGACGATGGTGACTTCATAAGAAAATGCACCGAATTGATCCTTCAACTCGGAAACAACATCTTGCAGGTTGCAACCAACAGCACCGCAAACGCCAATAACCAGCTCATTGGTGCGACGAGACTTAATCTTCTCTTGTAGATTTTGATCGTGATCAGTGCGAATACTTTCAGCTATTCCTGCTTGAGGAAAGCTTTTAACTGTCCCTGTTGCCATATTAAAAACTACCAATCGAGTTTTTTGGCGCGCTCTGCAATTTGCTTAATCGCGTGTTGGTATTCTTTTTGCTTCCTGCGTTCAACGAATGCATCCGAGAAGACTACAGAGCCGCGAGACTCCTCACCGCGAGCGACCTTAGCGACTGGCGTTTCAACGCGTTCTTCAGTTCTCATCGGAGATTGTCCTTAGTAAAAAAGTCCCACCTGCTGGCTAATGTGTAAGTGACGTCAACACAATGTTAGACCATGCATAGAAAGTTGGGAGCACTGTTGTATAGCTTGGCGTTTCCCGGTAGGCCGGCACTGACGCGCCAGCCTACCGGAAAACGCCAAGCTGTCAATACGTGAGCGTTTTAGGGCCACGCAAGCTACCACATCTGATTTCCTTATCTCGTTAGGCTGACGAGCGGTATCTCGTCGCAGCTTAAGCGCCCTTATACAGGCAATAGTCACTGACTCAAGGAGTGCCGAAATAGTGGACTGTCAGTCCTCGGCTAGTATCAGAAGCCAAGCTATCTGGTTGGTTGCGAGTCAGATTTGGGGAAAACACTATGGAAATGGTTCGAGTCATCTCATCGGCAATCACAGCTGTGGGCTACGACGCCACCACTGGCCGGATGAAAATTACGTTCAAACAAGGACGCACGTACGACTTCTGCCGCGTTCCATCACACGTACATCAAGGCTTGATGGCGGCAGGTTCCAAAGGCTCATACTTCGACAGAGTCATCAAAGATCGCTACCAGTGCTAGGTCGCTGCATGTGATTTTTCTAGACAAGGCCCTACTAACAGCGTGGACCGTGTGTGCCCACGTGTTTGCCTATCCGAAACATCTCCACGGTGCCCAGCTGACTGACGGGGCAGTTGTAAACTAAAAGTTGACAACTGCGGCAGATGGTAGGGCTGGCATTCAATGATTTGATGGACCTGCCGCATGCAAGATCACGCCGTTTTACTCGAGAGTTCAGCTTGGAGGGAAACGGATGGACTCCATGAGAAAATTGATGGGTAGGTGGAGAGAGGCAGGCAATAAAAGCCCTGAACAATCTCGGTGCCGAAGCGCATCAACCGACAGGGGCCGTGTTGTAGGTGACTATAAAGGGTGAAGGCAGTTCGGCAGCTGCTGACTGGTTCGATGCAACCGTCAAGGAAAACTTGACGGTTCGATTTGAGCTCGCGCGTCAGAGTCAGTCGCATGCTGGCCGTCGCAAATTTTCTTGGGTAGTTCTTGGGCGTTTCTTGGGTAGTTTCTTGGGTAGTCAGCGGCCACTGGTGCTCTGACAATCGCCGTTGCCATTCACCCAATATCCGAGGTTGCAGGAGATCCGCCTGCACGATACCCTTCCGCCGTCGCTGCCAATTCAGCGACCGGGCTTGGTAACCCGATGGAATAAAGGCGCAACAGCGCCCCCAACACGTTTGCAGGCGTTTTTTTTCGTCTGTGATCTTGTGTTATGGCGGCTGTGCGTGGGACGTCTTCGGACGTGCCGGTTTCCTTGATTCCCCGGTTTACCAACCTGCGCACAGTTGCCACCCATTCGCTTGGTATCGAATGCGCGGCAACGTCTTAAAATCAAGGAAGTGAACAATGCGCAGCATCAATCCGTACGAAATTCAGATTACCCCTCACCGCGATTTCGAGTCGCGATCCCACCGCACCTCTTTCAATGGAGGTCGCAAATGACTGAACAAGCAGAAACAAAAACCGTCGGTTTCACTCCCTGCATCTACTGCTCAGACGATCCGCTGTTTCATGTCAGCGCTGGTGTCCCTATTAGCAAAGCTTTGGCGCAAGCATCCGATTTTCTATTCCTGGCAAAGTCATTCGCCGAGGACGCAGCCTATGCGAAAGATACCGATCGCCATGCTTGGGCCGCGCATTATTTCACTGCGATGAGCAAGGCAGTGATTGATGATGTGGTGAAAGTGCTGACGCGACGACCACTGACACGCGATCAAAAAGCCGCAGAATAGTGGCCGCCCACCCTTGAAAATCGCCCCGGATTCTCGGGGCATCCAAATGTATGGGTGGGCATTATTCAGGACTGTTCTCTGCTTCAAACTGGTCAAAAAGCACATCTAGCTCAGCAAACGCGGTTGCCGAAACAATCGCCGGGCATGGGTCATTGCAGCTAGCGGCAATAGATTCATGGATTTTTGCGCTGCTCAGACCATTAAGTTGAAGAGCATCAACGGGCCATCTAAACGGCTTTTTTCATTCAGTCGTCCAGTCAAACTCGTCGTAATCATCGTCTTCGTCGTCCTCAAACTCTTCTTCATCAAGGACGTCCTCCTCCAGAGCTTCTTCTGCCTGCTTGGCCAGAAGAAATTCCTTACGACTCTCGGTCACTGCTCGCCGCAGTTCCTCACCCTTGACCGGGCAGTTGAGCATTTGGGCGATGCGGTCGATTTTTTTTGCCACGGCATCCTCCAACGCATCGGCTATAGGCCGATAGTGCGCGCTTTCGGGGGTGGATGCCAAATCGCAGAGCTCCTGATTCCTCAGTTTTTCTTCAATTCCTTAAGCCGGGCCGCGAGATTTTCCTTGGGAAAGCGTTTGTGCAATGTCGCCATCAAGTCATCCGCCTCACGTGCCTGACCGGCGTTCTGCAGGCGAACCACTTCAAGCAACTGCTCATCCAGGGTTTTCACCGGCGCGGCTACGCGTTTGCTGACTTTTGCTTCATCAGCCATTTCGACACTGATCGATTCGCTCTGCGCGGGGGCGGCCAGAGAGCGCGCAACTGACGGCTGTGCTTGCGCTGCCTCTTTTTTGGCTATGGGTGCGGATGCTTTGGGGGCGAAGTCGTAACTCGGTACTTGCTCCGGCGTGCGTTGCACCAGCGCCAGCATCAACGCGACACCGACAAGGCTGGCAAACGCCACTTGCCAACGAGGTTTCTGGCAAGCCTGAACCCAGCGCTGCCACAGATTCAGCTTCGGCGCTGGGACTTCACGCTGTGCGGCGGCCAGGATGAACGCATCAAGATGGCTCGGCGGTTCGGCGGTCGAATGCTCGCGGAAATGCTCAAGCATCTGGTCTTCCGGTGTTTTGCGGGCGTCAGTCATGTCAGTACCTCCTCGGCCAGCAGCCGACGCAGTTTTTGCTGGGCGTAGCGCAAGCGGCTCTTGACGGTTTCCAGCGGTGTTTCGGTGAGGGTGGCGATCTGCGGCAGGTCGAGATCGCCGTGGGCGCGCAGCAGGAACACTTCGCGCTGGTCGGTGGGCAAGGTTTGCAGGGCGGATTCGAGGCGCTGGTTATCGCGACTCAGGCTCAGCAGTTGCTCGGGATCGGCGGCGTCATCGACCAGGGCGTGGGTTTGTTCGTCATAGCTGTCGTGCAAGGGGTTGTGGATTCCGTGTTTGCGCCAGTGATCGATCAGGCGATTGCGGGCGATCTGGTAAAGCCAGGTACGAAAATTCGCCCGACCTTGTGGCTGACTGGTGCTGCGGATCAGGCTCAGCCAGGTGTCCTGGTAGACCTCTTCGGCGAGTTCGGATTTGCCGCTGAGGCCTAGCAGGAAACGGTAAAGACCTTGCCGGTGACGGGCGTACAGAATCTCGAACGCCGGCCCATCGCCTTTGCGATAACGGGCCAGCAGTGATTCGTCGCTCGGTTCAAGAGCAGACATGTCAGTTGTAGCCTCCTTTAACCGGTTCGCTGTTGGATGCGGTGGTGGTTCGCAGGCTCTGCGCCAGTTCCACCAATTGCACGAACTCAGAACGCAGACCGAATGGATCATCACCCCGCGCACCGCGAGCCAACGCCTGCGTGTCCTTCAGGCTGAAATCGCCGGTATAACGCCCATCCTTGAGCTGCTGGGAAAACGCCGCCACGGCCGCCGCAAATCTAAGGTCATCACTGGCCTTGCCTTCAGAACCAACGGCAATCGGCCGCTCGATCAAGCGACTGTTCCCACCTTCCGGCAGTTGATAACGCACACGCAGCATCGCCAATTCTCCAGACTTTGCCGAGGTGGCTGACTCAGCGCTGCCATACCGCAACAGCTCCAACCAACCCTTCTCACCCTTCGGAACAATTTCGTACAACGCCGTGACCGTATGCCCTGCACCGATTTCACCGGCATCAACCTTGTCGTTGCTGAAATCCTCACGCTTCAACGCGCGATTCTCATAGCCCAACAACCGATACTCGCTGACCTGCGCCGGGTTGAACTCCACTTGCAGTTTCACGTTCTTCGCCACCACCGCGAGGGTCGAACCGAGCTGATCCACCAGCACTTTGCGCGCCTCGCGCAGGTTGTCGATGTACGCATAGTTGCCATCGCCGGCATCGGCCAGTTGTTCCATCAGGTGCTCATTGTAGTTATCCACACCAAAACCCAGGGTGGTCAGGGAAACGCCGGTCTTGCGTTTATCCACAGCCATTTGCTTGAGGCTGTCGAAGTCGCTGATGCCGACGTTGAAGTCGCCGTCGGTGGCCAGCAGGATGCGGTTGATGCCTTTGGGGATGAACGCTTGCTGCGCCATTTGATAAGCCAGCTCGATGCCCGACGCCCCGGCGGTGGAGCCGCCCGCCGTCAATTGATCGATGGCTGTACGAATTTTCGCTTTTTCCCGTCCGGAAGTTGGCTCCAGCACCACACGCGAATCGCCGGCGTAGACCACCAGCGACACCCGGTCCTGCGCGCGCAATTGATCGACCAGTAATTTCAGCGTGCTTTTGACCAGCGGCAGCCCCTCGCGACGGTCCATCGAGCCGGACACGTCCACCAGAAACACCAGATTCGCCGGGGCCAGTTCAGCCACCGCACGGTCCGATGCCTTGATGCCAATGCGCAGCAAGCGGGTGTGCGGGTTCCACGGCGACGACGCCAGTTCCGTGGTCACACCAAACGGCGAGCCATCGGTGGGCAACGCGTAGTCGTAGGGGAAATAATTGACCATCTCCTCCAGGCGCACCGCACCTTCGGGTGGCAGGCGACCTTGATTGAGCAGGCGGCGGACATTGGCATAAGCGCCGGTGTCGACGTCGGCGCTGAAGGTCGAGACCGGCGCCTCGGCGACGCTGTGAATCGGGTTATCCGCCAGCGCCTGATACTGCTCGCGCTGCTCATCCTGATAACCCGGCGGCGCAGATTCAGGCGCAAAACCTGCCATCGGTGCCGGACTCACGCTGCGTTTGGCCAAGGTCGCATCGGCCATGATCGCCTCACTGCGCACCAGCTCATGTTGTGCAGGAGACGCAACTGAAGGGGGTTCAGGCTTGGACGAAACACCGCAACCGGCAACGGCCAGCAGCAACCCGGCGGTGAAACCCTGGGCGGCCGGGCGGAGGAAATGCAGAGGGAGGGACATGGGGGCTGACCTCAGGAGGAAATTGATCCATTCATCCTCTGAGACGGGCAGCCTCACCGGTTCGGGTTAAACCCGCTGAAAAAAACTTCAGCGGTGATAACGCCGCACCACGCTGCTGTTTTTCAGCACATGGCCTTTGATTTTTTCCAGCAACTGCGCGCGGGTCAGGCCGGCGGGCAACGCGTCTGGAGCGAGGTCCAGGGCGTAGAGCTGGATGATGTAGTGGTGGGAGCTGTCGCCAACCGGCGGGCAAGGACCGATGTAGCCGATGGTGCCTTTGCTGTTGCTGCCACCCACGCCTTCAAACGCAGACTTGGCGCCAACACCGGCCGGAATCTGGCGGGTCGCGGATTTGATGCCGTAATGAATCCAGTGGTCGGAACCCAAGCCTTTCTGACCGTCCGGGTCGTGCATGACGATGGCGTAACTCTGGGTGCCCGCAGGGCCAGCGGTCCAGCTCAGGGCCGGGGACTGGTTCTTGCCGCCACAACCGGCCGCATCGCTGGCCGCCGCCGAGGTAAACAGGCGGTTGTCGGTGACACCGGGAATGCTGACGGTGAAGCGTTCTGCGGCCTGCGCCGGAAACTGCACGCAAAGGGCGACGGCAACGGCCGCCAGCCAAGGGTTCAGAGAGGTCAATCGGGTCATACCGGAGCACCTTGTGCGGGTGGGGCCGTGGTCGGCGTGCAAACTATAGCCGGACCGTTCGCGCGGTGGCAGCAGGAATTGGCTGAACCTCGGGATAAGCGCCAAACTCTTAAGTGAAACGCTTGCCTGGAGAACGATCATGGCACTGCACCGCGTCGCCCGTTTTGCCGATGTGTCCGAAAACCGAGGCCTGGAAGTCCGGATTGGCGACACCAAGATCGTCTTGCTGCGGGTCGGCGCCCAAATACGCGCCTATCATGGCGAATGCCCGCACGCCGGGGCGCCGCTGGCGGAGGGCGCGCTGTGCCACGGGCGTCTGATTTGCCCGTGGCACAAGGCCGCTTACCGGATCGAGGACGGCGCGCTCTGTGAACCGCCGTCGCTGGACAGCCTCAAGCGCTATCCCCTGGAGGTGCGCGACGACGAAGTCTGGGTCGACGATCAGCCGCTGGACGATGCTCACACCCCGCCGGCCGATGACGAACGGACGTTTGTGATCATCGGTGCCGGCGCCGCTGGCACGGCGGGTGCGGCGGCGCTGCGCGAAAAGGGTTTCGGTGGCCGTGTGCTGCTGATCGACCGCGAACCTGACGCCGGTTACGACCGTACGGTGTTGAGCAAATTCGTGATCGCCGGGGAAATGCCGCCGGAAGAAGTCCCGCCACTGCGCGATGAAAGTTTCTATCGCGAGCAACGCATCGATCGCATAAACGGTGAAGTGGCGAGCCTGGATGCACAAAACCGGACGGTGCAGCTCAAGGACGGCCAGACATTGACCTATGACGCCGCGCTGATCGCCACGGGCGGCACACCGAACGCTCTCGACATTCCCGGCGCCGACCTGCCGCAGGTGTTCTTGCTGCGCTCGAAAGATCAGGCACAACGGATTCTGAACACCGCCAAACCCGGCCAACGGGCAGTGATCATCGGCGACAGCTTTATCGCGATGGAGTCCGCTGCGGCGCTACGCGAATACGGTCTGGACGTCACCGTCCTGGCCCGCCATCCGGTGCCCTTCGCCAAACAGTTCGGCGAAACGGTCGGCAAAGCGATTCTTGCCCACCACGTGGCCCACGGCGTGGTGTTTCATACGGAGGGCGAAGCCGCGCAGATCGAAGGCACAAACAAGGTCGAAGCGGTGCGCCTGGATAACGGTCAGCGCTTTCCGGCGGATTTGGTATTGGTCGGCATTGGCGTCAGCCCGGCCACCGGGCCGTTCAAGGATTTGCCAACGGAAAAGGATCAGTCACTGAAGGTCGACGGCGGGATGCGCGTGACCGAAGGACTTTGGGCGGCCGGCGATATCGCCACCTTCCCGCTCAACGGCCAACCGCAACGAATCGAGCATTGGCGCCTGGCGCAACAACAGGCGCGGATCGCAGCGATGAACATGCTGGGCGGTGATGAGCATTACCTGGATGTGCCGTACTTCTGGACCTGGCACTTCGGCAAGAACTACGACTACCTCGGTCACGCCGAAGCCTGGGACGAAGTCGAGTTCAAGGGTGATCCGTACCATCCACCCTTTATCGGCCTGTTCGGCAAGAATGGTGTGGTAACCGCCGCCATCGCCTGCGATGAAGAGCGGGCGATGGCAATGCTGGCCGAGCAGATGAAGCAGCCGCTGCCGGTTGACGAGGCATGGCGGCTGATTCGGGACGTCTAGGCGTTACTGAACAACGCCTGCACCACCGAGTTTGCTCATCACAAAGCCGATAAACTCTTCGAGGGTCATTTTCTGGCCGTTGAACTCCACCTGGTTGTTGGCGTAGTGCAGTTTGCTGACGATGTTATTGCCGTCCAGCCTGGCGAACTGCGTACCGACCGCCATGGCGCCGAACATGTCGGCGGTGGCCGTGGCTTGATCGGCAACGACCTTGACGTCGGCCTGGCCGTCGATCTGGCTCTGGACGCTGAGCAAATCAACCAGCATCGGTTTGGACACCTGGATATTGACGTCCAGCAGGGCAATCAACTGTTTGATCAGTTGATCCGGCGTCAGGTCCAAAGATTGTGGCTTGGTCAGGTCGAGCACCAGGTTGGCGCGACTTTCACCGTTGGCGGTGGTGAACGACAGGTTTTCCAGAGCCACTTGCGGGCCGGCTGCCAGCAGTTTCTCCAGACCGGTTTTCACCTGAGCCTCTTCTTCCGGGGTCAAGACCAGTTCGGGGGCAGGTTCGCCAGCTGCAACCGCTTCGGCGGCGGCCTTCTCGTACGGTTGCAGTTTGGTCTGGTAGATCTGCATCAACGACATCGTGGATGGAATGTCGAGGTTCTTCAGGCTCATGGCCATCTGTGCGGAACCGACCGTCTTGCCGTTCAGGGACACTTCACCGATCTTGTAATCGGCACGCCCGGAAGCGCTGGTGCCCGACTCTTCGGTCTGGTTCTTCATTTCAAATTTCTTGATGCCCAGCACCGACTGCTGCGCGCCAAAGGTGGTCTTGCTGTCGGTCAGCTCGACGGTGTTCTCGCCGGTGTAAAAGCCGTAGGTACTTTTGACGAGATTGCTGGCCAGGGTCAGGCTGCTCAATTCGACTTTCACCGGTGTCTGGTCTTCAGCCACGGTGGTCAGCGTGAAGTTGTCCATGTAGCCGTTGGCTTTGACTTTCTGCGCCTGGGCGTTGGCGGCGACCTCGAGGTTCAGGCCGGAAAATTTCAGGTGAGACTTGTCGTCCAGCGCAACATCCAGCGGCAGCAGTTCGAGGGTGCCGTTGGTGGCGTTGTCATAACCGATGTTGACCACGCCGGTGAGCGGCGATTTGTCCTTGGCAGCGGCGAACCACTTCTCGGTGACCGGGGTCTTTTCCAGTTCGTAGTGACTGGTGGCCATGACCGGCAGCAATTTCAGCGACATCAGGCGCGAGAGCGGCAGCGGACCGTGTTCGATGCGGTCGGTGAAAAGCAGTTCGACCGGTGCTTCGCCGAACATCTCGCCCTCGCCCTTGAGGCGGTAGTGCGCGGTGCTGCTGAATACGTGACGCTCAAGCGATACCAGTTCCAGCGACGCGGTGCCGTTGGAACCGACCAGCGCGGCTTGCAGCTCTTTGTTGGCGTCGGCGATCGAGGTGTTCAGCACCCCTTCGAGCTTGGTGCCGGTGAACCAGGCACCGCCGGCGCTGATTGCACCGATGGCCACGACGATTCCAAGAAGCACGCCTGCTGATTTATTCATGAATGACCCGTTCAATGTCCGTTGTTTGAGTGTGGTCGTCTTCCCTGAACCCATTTCGGGTTGCGGTCACGACTGCGCGAAAAGTGCGATGGAGATTAGCATCAGGCGCACCGGGCGGCCCAATGTTTAAAGGTTAAAGAGTGTCTATGGACCGCGCGGAGGGTTTGAGGGTTTCGGCGGATATGAAATCGCCATCGCGAGCAGGCTCGCTCCCACAAGGATTACGCTGAACCCTGTAGGAGCCGGCTTGCCGGCGATGGCGTCAGTCCAGCCAACAAAAATCAGGAATACTGCACTTCCATCTCATCCAGCTGATGATCAAAGCTTTTCAGCCGCGCCGTCCACGTATAAACCAGCACTTCAAAATCCCGATTGATCACCGCCCCGCCCGTCACGTCCGCGCGCGGGTCGCAGAAATCCAGCTGATAGCGTTCGCGTGCCATGGCGGCGGCGACATCGGAGAGTTCACGGGCGTTATTCAACCAGTGCCAGTCGTCCTCGGACACTTGTTTGTCGAGGGCCAGGCATTGCTTCTTCAAGGTTTCGAGGCTTTTTTCCAGCGGTGTGCCGGTGAGTTCGCCCATGACTTCCTGGAACGTGCGCCCCGGTTGCCAGTAACTGCCCCAGAAGTAACGATCGAACACCGTTTCGACCCGGCGCAAAGCGACCTTGGTGTCCCAGATCAGCACCAGGGTCTTGCCTTGTTCAAGTTGTCTTTTTTTGATGCGCTGCCCCTGGAACGAAGCCCAGGCCACCACCACGATCGCCATCACCGCGATCAGCGCCGCAGCACTATCGAGAAACACCAGCGCCTTGTCGATCTGGTGGGCCAGCATGATGCCGTAGAAATAGGTGGCCGACAGCAATACCAACGCCGCAATAGCGCACCAGAAGCCGGGAGCATAAGGGTTTTTCATTGTTGGAATCCCCATGACCAACGCGAGCCTTGATTGATGAGTTCGACGCGCGACCTCATCAAGTCAAAGCATAGCAACGGCCTCAGGGTTTGCCGGTATTCGAGCCTTGCGTTCGTCCGCTTTCCCAGCCGCCACCCAGCGCCAGGAACAGATCGATCTGGCTCAACGCAACCTGAGTGTTGGCGGCGGCCAGTTGTGCCGTGACATCGGTGTACGTGCGGGTCGCTTGCAGGTCGGCCAGGAACGACTCGCGGCCGGCCTGGAAGAAACGGTGCGTCTGGTCGGCGGCCAGCTTCGCCGATTGTTCGGCGTCCGCCAGGGCTTCTCGACGCTGCAACAACGCCGAGTACTGCGCCAGGCTGGTCTGGGTTTCACGTATGGTGTTGAGAACGACACCATCAAAGTGCGCCAGCGTCGCCTGGGTCACGGCTTCAGCTTCGCGGATTCGCGCCCGGGCCCCGTTGGTCGGCACGCTCCAGCTCAGCGACGGGCCGAAGCCCCAACGATTGGTCGAAGGCTCGCCGAGGTTTTCCAAAATGCCGACGGTGCCGATGGTCGCGCCGATGCGGATGTCCGGGTACAGCTCACCGGTGGCGACGCCGATACCGGCCGTCGCAGCGGCCAGCCGACGTTCAGCCTGGCGGATATCGGGGCGACGCTTGAGCAGTGAAGCGCCATCGCCCACCGGCACCAATTGCGCGATTTTCGGTAGCTGCGCACAACTGGCGGTGCCGTCCGGCAATTGATCGACCGGTTTGGCCAGCAGCATCGACAGACGGAACAGCCCGGCTTGACGCGCAGCCTCGTAGCGCGGCATCTCGGCGCGCAGGGACTTGAATTGGGTTTGCGAACGGGTGACCTGGGTTTCATCGCCTCGACCGGCATCGCGCAGGCGCTGGATCAGCGTGGTGCTTTGCGATTGCAGGTCGAGGGAGTGCTGGGCAATTTCCCGCTCTTCGTTGGCCGCACATACTTGGGTGTAGGCCCGCACCACATCGGCCACCAACGTGATACGTGCGGTATCGGCGGCGGCCTGGGTCGCATCGGCATTGGCCTTGGCGGCTTCGATGCCGCGCTTGAGCGTGCCAAACAGATCGAACTGGTATGAAGCGCTGATGCCGATATCACCGATGTTGGCCACCGGCACTTTCTCAGGCAACAGGAACGCTTCGCCGGACTCCTGCAAACGCTCGGCGCCCATTTTTATGCCACCGCTCCAGCCACCGGCGGCCTCGGCTTCATCGACCTGCGCGCGAGCTCGCAACAGGCTGGCTGCCGCCACACGCAGATCGGTGTTGGACGCCAACGCTTGCTGGACCAGTTGATTGAGCCGTGGATCCTGATACAGCCGCCACCAATCGGCCGGCACCGGCGCCGAGACCACCGGCTTGCCGTCCACGGCCAGTTCGCCCTGAAAATCTTCGCGGTGAACGGCCGCCTCTTCCGGCAGAAGATAATCCGGCCCGACCGTCTGGCACGCCGACAGCAGCAAACTCAATCCGGCAATCGCCAAACCCGAAGCCCTGCTCATTTGGCCGGCTCCAGCTGCTGGCCGTCGATGATCGACACCGTCGCGGTGCGCCCGGCAATCATGCGGAAATCCGCCGGCACGTCGTCGAAGGCGATCCGCACCGGAATCCGCTGCGCCAGCCGCACCCAGCTGAATGCCGGGTTGACGTTCGGCAGCAGGTTGCTGCCGCTGCTGCGGTCACGGTCTTCGATGCCCGCGACGATGCTTTCCACATGCCCGCGCAGACGAGCGCGGTCGCCGATCACGCGAATGTCGACGCTCTGGCCAACTTGGATGCCGTCCAGTTTGGTTTCTTCGAAATAGCCGTCGATGTGAAAGGAATTTCTGTCCACCACCGACAACACTGGACGCCCGGCGGTGACGAATTCCTGCGCACGCGGCGCACGGTCGTTGACGTAGCCATCCACCGGGCTGCGGATGGTCGAGCGGTCGAGGTTGAGCTGGGCGCTGTCCACTGCCACTTGCGCTTCCATCAGCGCCACTTCGGCGCGGGCGACTCGTGATTGGCTCTCTTCCAGTTGCTCGCCCGGCACCAGATTGCCGAGGCCACGGTTACGCTTGGCTTCGCGTTGCGCTTGCGCCAGGGTTTCCTGACGGTCGGCGACCGCTGCTTTGGCTTGGCGCAGGGCCAGTTTGAAACGGTCCTGATCGATGCTGAACAGCACCTGGCCGCGTTTCACCGATTGGTTGTCGCGCACGTCCACTTGCTGAATCAGCCCGGACACATCCGGGGCGATCTGCACGATGTCGGCGCGAATGTGTCCGTCACGGGTCCACGGGGCGAACATGTAATACATCACCATGCGCCAGACCACGACAACGGCGAAGGTCACGATCAGCAGGGTCAGGACCACGCGACCGAGGGTCAGAAAAGGTTTTTTCATGTCATCAGGTATCGACTGAGTGAGTCCACGGCGCCGAGCAGCAAAGCGTAGAGAGCCACGTTGAACAATGCCCGGTGCCAGACCAGACGGTAAAAGTGCAGGCGCGTCAGCAACCCGTGCACCAGCAGGTAAATCACATAGGTAATGCCCATCAGCACCAGCAGCGTGGGCAGGAACACCCCGCTGATATCCAGATCACCGATCATAAAGGCGCTCCATCGATGCCATGGGGAAGCGGTTCTTCGAGGTCACCGGTGCCGAGGAATTCCACACCGGGCAGCAGGGCCAGACGCAAGCCGCTCAAGGCGTGCAGCAGGTGCAGGCGGGCGCCGTCATCGCATTCGCGGTTCAGCGCGCGGCGTGCGCGGTCCATGGTCATCAACAACGCACTGGGCGCCGGCAAACGTTCGCCAGCCTTGAGGCAGGCTTTGAAATACTCGCCGACCTCGGCCACCACTTGGTGCAGCAATGTTTGCGGTACGCCGAACACTCGCGGCGTGTAGGCCAGCAAGTCGAGCAAGTTCAACGCCACGCGCACTTCGCGCAACGCGATGCCGGTGTCCTGGCCGGTCATGGCCAGGCGCGGCAAGTGCTGCATCAAACGGTCAAGCACCTGCACACCCAAGCGGCGATGCTCGGCCAGGGAGGCCGGCTCGGTGAGGCTGACGATGTCGTGCCAGCTGCAACGGGTCAGGCGCTTGGCCGCCAGTTCTGCGCCGAACGGCCGGGCGATCAGGGTCCAGACAAACGCAAACAGCAAACCGACTGGGCCGGCAAGGTTGGAATTGGCGAAGCTGAGGAAATCCGCGTCGTAAGCGCCCTGAATACTGATGAAAGACGAGGTGTTGACCAGCGTCAGCAGCATGCCCAGGTAAAACTGCGGCTTGACCGTCAGGGTACCGATGCAAATGAACGGCACGGCGAACGCCAGCACCAGCATCGGGAAATCATGCAGGTTAGGCAGCACCAGGAACAGGTAAAGACTGGCGAACAGCACCGACATCGCCGTCCAGAAAAAGAACCGGTAAATCTGCGGCGCCGGGTCGTCCATCGACGCGAAGAAGCTGCACGCCACCGCCGCCAGAATCACCGCGCTGCCGCCGTCGGTCCAGCCAAGCAGAATCCACAACACCGAGGCGACAATGATCGCGGTGACCGTGGACGCCGCCGAATAAAACATCAGCCCACGGTCGAGAAACGGCGACAGGCGACCGAGGCGCCAATGCCGGTACACCGCGCGCCAACTGTCCTGGCTTTCGCACTGTATGGCGTATTGCAGGCTGCGGCAGTCCTGCCACAAATCGACCCATTCGCCGAGACGGTACAGCGCGTTGGAGAACAGCAATTGCTTGCGATCATCCAGCGCTTCGGCAGTGGGTTGCAGCGCTTCGAGTTGATCTTTCAGCGCTTGCCAGCGACCGAGGTCGGCATCTTTGTGGTCGAGCCATTCGGTGGTGGCGGCCAGCAACGGCGCGAACTTATCCACAAGCTCCGGCGTGCGCCGCTCAAGGGCGTAAAGCGCGTCATCGAGCGCGTCGATTACCGGCAGCAGATGAATCATTCGGCCGCGCAGTTCCTTGGTATTGCGCACGGTTTGCGGGCGCGCGCCTTCGTGCGGCAATTGGCCGATCATCAATTCCAGGGTGTTGAAGGTCGCGACCATCGACGAGCGCAGCGCGCTGACTTCGTCCGGCTGCACGTTGCGGCTGAGGAATCGCAGGCTGTAGGTCGAGGCATCGGCAAACCATTTGTTCACCGAATCGTTGAACACCGGCGCCAGCCGCCGCGGCCAGAACATCGCGCCGACCACTGCCGCGACGGCGATGCCGAGGAAGATCTCTTCAGTCCGCGCTTCAGCGACATCCCACACCGCCAACGGGTTATCCACCACCGGCAAGGCGATCAGCGGCAGGGTGTAACCGGCAAGCATCAACGCGTAGCTGTTGGCGGTACGCAGGTGCAGCGACAGGAACAGCAGAATCCCGGTCCACAGCGCGATAACGATCACCAGCACATAGGGGCTCTGAACAAACATCGGCACGAAAAAAACTGCCGCCGCCGCACCCAGAAACGTACCGACCGCGCGGTACAACGCCTTGGAACTGGTGGGGCCGACAAACGGACTGGAAACGATGTAGACCGTGGCCATCGCCCAATACGGACGTGGCATTTGCATGAGCATGGCGATGTACAGCGCGATCATCGACGCCGCGAAAGTGCGCACGCCGTAGAACCAGTCCCGCGCCGGGGGAACGCCGGTAAAAAATCCGCTCAAGGGTGCACCACCGACGGAGCGTTTGCCGCCTCAAACGCTTTCAATACCCGCAACGCTGCCTCCAGATCACTCGGGGCGATGCCTTCCAGCACTTCATTACGCAAGCGCACCAACTCGATTTCGACGGCCTGCACCAATTCCCGACCGGTGTCGGTCAGGCTCAGGCATTTGGCGCGGCGGTCATGGGCATCTTCGGTGCGACGAACGTAGCCGGCATGACACAACTGATCGAGCAGCCGCACCAGCGAAGGGCTCTCCATCCCGGCCGCCTGCGCCACCGTCACCTGCCGCACGCCCTCGCCCAACCGCCCGATCATCAACAACGGAACGGCGCAGGCTTCGGAGATTCCATAGTTGACCAGCGTGGTCTGGCAGATCTTCCGCCAATGCCGGGCGGCCACCACCATGGAGCTGCTGATGTTCATCTGGAGAGCGTCGAGGTTTTTTGGCACGAGCGGAAAAACACACTGTTAGTTTGCTAACTATCAATATGTCATTTGAGGGGAAAGTTGGTCAAGTTTTGAAACAATTTAGTGGATAAGGCATAGCCGAAAATCGGCAAGGATCGCTCGATCCCCATATAACGCTGCCGACCCCAAGCGAGAATCCAATGACTGAGTGCCCAACACCAGAAACCAAACCTGGCCCCAATACCGGCGACGCAGATTGTTATCGCCGGTTCCTGCAACGGAAAGTAGATACGGCGCGGCTCTCACGGCACAAGGAGCCTGGCTTGAGCAACGAGGAAATCGAAACCGAGTTTGCGGGTAGACGATTGAAAGCTGCCAAATGAAAGATGGGTGAGCTAAGAGCGTTTCTTCGCCCGCTCGTACACAGTGCTGCGCTCGCGCTTACCGACCGCCACCACAGAAATCACCACACGCTCATCAATGACCTCGTAGACCAGTCTGTATCCCGAGGACTTCAACTTGATTTTGTAGCAGTCAGGCATCCCATGCAGGGCGTCGGCCGGGACTCGAGGCAACTCAAGTCGCTCTGCCAGTTTCTTTTTGAATTGTTCACGCAACGTATGCCCAAGCTTGTCCCACTCCTTGCGTGCGGACGGCAGGAATTCGAGCTTATAGGTCATCCAGGCTTACCGGCATTGGCGTTTCATGCCGACGAGAGCGAACGATTTCGGCTAACTCAAGGTCATCGAGGCGCTCCATCATTGCTTCGAATACGTCCGCCGGGACCATATATCCCATGACTCGATTGTGATTGAGCACTGCGACGGGCCCACCATGAGCTCCGTTCAGAACCGCAGATGGGTTTTTCTTCAGCTCAGACACACTAACTGCCATATCAGCCAGAACATTTTGCATAAATAAGACCTCAATTAAGGTCGCAATTCTGGTCTATTTGTAGTTCCTGAGCAACCTTGAAAAACTATACAACTGAGTTTCTTCGATGGTTACACCCCGCGCCCTTTCCTCAGCAACACATCCAGTTGATCCACCACCTCCGCCCAATCCGCGTCATCCAGAATGTCGTCGCGCAAAAACTGCGCCTGGCTCGGGCTCCAGAAAAAGGCGTCGGCCAAATGCAGTTCCGGTTTGAGCGGTGAGTGGGTGGCGATGAATTTATCGATGCTTTCGGCGTCATCGGGCAGGCCGAGTTGTTTGAACAGGGAGGGGAGGCTGTGGGTTGGGGATTCCATGTCGGGCTCCTTGGAAATGGCTGATGATTTGGTGACCGCTACGCGGTCAATCGCGAGCAGGCTCGCTCCCACAGGATTTTCGATACTCCTGTAGGAGCGAGGCTTGCCCGCGAAGGCGGTGTCACTGTCGCCGCAAAACTCAACTACTCAACTCCCGCACCTCGGCATGCGGCACCATTTTCAGGAACTCCGGCACGCTCATGTGCAACAGGTTGTTGTGGTTGCCGGCTTCCAGGTAGATGTCGTTCTGCCGGGTCAGCAAGGGGTCGATGACCATGTCCAGGCCATAGGACTCACCCAACGCCGGCACCGCGCCGCGTTCGCAGTCATCGAACAGATGCGCCAGGGTGCTTTCCCGGGTGATCTGCCACTCGCCGCTGCTGCGCACTTTGCTCAGGTCCAGGTGACGACTCGCCGGCAGCACGGCCATCAGGTAATGACCGTGGTGGTCGTCGAGGATCACCGATTTGGCCACCCGTTCGGCAGGAATGCCCGCGACCCGCGCCGTTTCAAGGCTACTGGCCGAGTGTGGGTGGGTAACGATGTCAAATTCGCAGTGCGCCTTTTCCAGGCTGCTCTGCACGGTTCTTGCCATACGCATGATGCACCTCGGTGTCCGCAACAACGTTCACGGACTATGAATAAACCTGTTCTCACCATTGAAAAGTCTAGGCCCGCTGGCGTCTTCGCGTGGGAAATCTGCCCGCCGGAACACCGTCGACAACTGTACAAAATTCGTACAATCCACAGCTCGACTAGACTGTATTTAGCGATGGGCGTCAGCGGGAACGCGGACTGAACGGATGGGCGAGGCGTTCTCAGGTTCATCGTCGGAACGCCGCCCGGAACAGGCTCGCTCCTATAAGGAGGGTCAAGTGAACATTCGTTGCTGTGCAGTCGCATTACTGCTGGCCCTGAGCGGGTCGGCGTTTGCGGCAGACACAATCGTGCTGATTCCCAACCCCATCGGAATCTGGCTGATCACATTCGGCATCGCGTTCCTGATCGCCGAAGCCGCCTTGCCCAACTACGGCGTGATCGGGTTGGGCGGGATTGTGATGTTCGTCATCGGCGCGGTGATCCTGAGCAACACCGAAGTGCCTGTGCCGTTGATGATCGGCCTAGGGCTGATCAGCGCGTTGTTGTTGATATTCCTGGTGATCCACGCCCTGAGAACCCGACCGCGCCAAACCGTCAGTGGCGATGCCGGACTGGTGGGCAGCGTGGCCCCGGTGATGTCGTTGCAGCCCGGCAATGCCTGCAACGGCTGGGTGCACCTGCAAGGCGAAAAGTGGCAAGTACTCAGCGCCACGCCACTGCAACCCGGGCAACAGGTCCGGGTGGTGGCACGCAAGGGATTAGTGCTGAAAGTGGCCGCGGCTGACGCGGCGCCGGATGGAGAATAACCATGGGCCTGCAACTGGGTTTTGCCGCGCTGCTGCTGTTGGTGATTGCACTGGCGGGATCGACTTTTCGCATCCTGCGCGAATACGAGCGCGGGGTGGTGTTCCAGCTCGGTCGTTTCTGGCAAGTCAAAGGCCCCGGCCTGATCCTGCTGATTCCTGTGGTCCAGCAAATGGTCCGCGTCGACTTGCGTACCGTGGTGCTCGACGTGCCACCTCAAGACGTGATCACCCGCGACAACGTTTCGGTCAAGGTCAATGCAGTGCTGTACTTCCGCGTGCTCGACCCGCAGAAGGCGATCATCCAGGTCGAAGACTTCCTGATGGCCACCAGTCAACTGGCCCAGACCACCTTGCGCGCGGTGCTCGGTAAACACGAACTCGATGAACTGCTGGCCGAGCGCGAACGGCTGAACATCGACATCCAGCAAGTGCTCGATGCGCAGACCGACGCCTGGGGCATCAAGGTCGCCAACGTCGAAATCAAGCACGTAGACCTCAACGAATCGATGGTCCGCGCCATCGCCAAGCAGGCCGAAGCCGAACGGGAACGTCGGGCCAAGGTCATCCACGCCGAAGGCGAATTGCAAGCCTCGGAAAAACTCATGCAGGCCGCCGAAATGCTTGGCCGTCAGCCGGGCGCCATGCAGCTGCGTTACATGCAAACCCTGAGTTCGATAGCCGGGGACAAGAGTTCGACCATCGTTTTCCCGCTACCCATCGAGCTGCTCAAAGGCATGGCGGATTTGTCGAAACCTTGAACAATCAGCCTTTGGGCAACACGGCGCACTCGCCGAGCCAGGTCAGTAAACGATCCAGACAAGCCTCGACCGACTGCGCCCCGGTGTCGAGTATCAGCGCAGCGGACGGGGGCGGTTCATAAGGCGCGGAAACCCCGGTAAACCCGGCCAAATCACCGCGACGTGCGCGGGCGTAATGACCTTTGGGGTCACGCCGCTCGCACACCGCCAGTGATGCGCTGCACCAGACTTCGCGGTAGTCCTCGCCCAGACGCGTGGCAAACAACTCACGCAACTCCAGCAACGGCGCGATCATCGCCAGAATCACGATGTGCCCGTTTTCCACCAGCAATGCCGCCACTTCGCTGGCACGGCGAATATTTTCCTGGCGATCGCTGTCAGCAAAACCCAGATCACGATTGAGCCCGACCCGCAGCCCATCGCCGTCGAGCACGACGCTCTGCACGCGGCGGTCGAACAATTCGGCGTGCAGCGCCTGGGCCAGGGTCGACTTGCCCGCCGCCGGTAAACCAGTCAGCAAAATCACCGTGCCGCGATGGCCGTTGCGGGCTTCACGTTGCGCCCGGCTGATGCTCGCCGTCGGTGCCTGCAGGTTATTGAGTCTGGACATGCGTCACCGGCACCGTGATGTCGCCCGCCGCCCACGCTGATTCGCGATTGGCCAACGCGGTGGCGATGGACTGGACTTCGGTGGACTGCACCTGGTCCGGCAGCGGATCGAGCCCCGCGCTGGCAAAAATCTGCCCGTACGCGTTGCGCAGATCGGCGTACGACAGGTCGCGGCGCAGATCGGCCTGCAAGGTGTTCAACTCGCCCTGAATCAAGTCCAGTTCGCCCAGCCCCGCCGCCTGATAGCGATTGCGCAGTTGGCCGACAATCTGCCCGTCAATGTCCGACAGTTGTTGATTGGTCTTGAACTGCCGCAGCGCCTCGCGGTAATTGGCGTTGGCCACATAGAGCTGCGCCAGCACCGCAATCGACATGGCCTGGCGGCGCGCCGTGGCCACTTCTTCACCGGCCTTGGCGACGTTGATCGCCGCCGGCGCCGAGATCACGTTGAACAGGTTCCAGGTCACCTTCACGCCGTAGTCGGCCCAACCCTGCTCCACCAGGAAGGAGTTGCTGTCGTAATGCCCGCCAGCGGAAAACTCCAGCCCCGGCAACAGGCGCAGCATGGCTTTGCGGGTTTCGGCGGCGCTGATGCGGCTCTGGTAATCCTGCTCACGCAGTTCCGGGCGGCTGGTCAGGGCTTCCTGCTCCAGGCTGGCGAGGTCGACCTTGAGTTCCGGTATGACGTAGTCGTCCTGGGTCGCCAGGGTCAGTTCGGTGCCCAGCGGCAGATTGATCAGGGTCGCCAGTTCGGTTTTCGCCAGCGACAGGGCGCGGCGCTGTTCTTCGAGTTGGCGCGTGGCTTCGATCAGCGAGCGTTGATATCCCAACGCCTGGATCGGATCGCCGATGCGCTGCTGGCTCATGCTCTGGCTGTTGCCGCGCGCGGTCTCGACCCGGGACATGAGGCTGTCGATCTGCTTGAGCAAGCGCTCGGCGGCCATGGCTCGCCAATAGGCCGAGCGCACGTCCTGAACGATGGTGTTGATCACTTTGCGCCGGCGTTCCTGAACGATCAGCCGCTGGTCGCCCTGTTGCTTGGCGCTGATGTAACTGACGCCGAAATCGAGCACGTTCCAGACCATGGTCAGGTCTGCCACTTCACGATCGCGGTCCTGTGAAGTCGACGGTTCCAACGACTGGGTGCCGGTCCGCACGCTCTGGCTGCTGGAGGCGCTGACGTTGTTGCGGCCGACATAACCGGCGTCCAGCGCCATGCGCGGCAGCATGTCGAAACTGGCGAGGTCGAGTTGGCGCTTGGCCAAGGCCTCTTCCATGATCTTGAGCCGGCCTTCAAGGTTGTACTTCACCGCGCGGGCCATGGCCTGATGCAGGGTCAGCGGACCGCTGAGCGGCTCCTGCCCCTTGTACATGCTTTGCAGATCGCTTCGGGCGCGCTGTTCGCTGACGCTGCGTTCGATCGGTTCACTTTTGACGGCACATCCACTGATCGCCAGCGCGAGCAGGCTGGCGACAAACAACTGCTGACTTCTCTTCATCCTTGACTGCCCCTGGGTGACGCACTGCTTTAAGTATTTCAGGCCTGCATTTCGCTGATGCCGGCCTGTTTCAAAGCAGCGGCCAGGTCGTTGACCTGCCGTTGCTCGGTATCTTTGAGCTGTTGCAATTGCTGGACGAGGCTCGGCGCGCCAAACACGCCGCGCAGCCCCTGTGAAACATCGCCGGCCTTGATCGAATGGCTGCCAAAGGAATTCAGCGAACCCCGCTCGTCGCCAACGTCCTGATTGAACAGAGTCGACAGCGTGCTGGTGCTGAACACCCCGCCATCGCCACCGCCAAAGCCGAGGAAGCCGTGGCCTGCACCTTCGCCGCCGCTGTCGCTGCTGCTGAACACCTGCGCGATGAAACTCTGCGCCAGCGCGCCGTTGTTCATGAAGATGTCGCCCAACGGCCGGATGCCGTTGCCGATCACCCGGCTCTCGAACAACGGAGCAAACGTCAGCGGCGAGCCCAGATCACCGGTAGGTGGAGTGAAGATGATCGGTTGCAATGGCACGTTCGGATTATCAGTCACAGTCACCGGGTCGCTGCTGAGGAATTCCGGATCCGGGGTCACCTGCACCGTAGCCGGCGCCACGACGCCTACTGCGTAATTGTTGGAGACTGACACAGTGGCCCCCGCGTTACCCGCCAGGTCGATGACATTACTCGTGTCGAGGGCAATGAAGTTGCTTGGGTCACTGACATTGGAAGTCGGCGTGAAGGTCGCGGTCCAGGTCTTGCCGCCGTCGCTGCTGCTCAGGTTGGACAAGTCGCCGTTGGTCACGCTCAGGTCCGACAGGTCGAAATTGCTCACGGCCTCGCTGAAGGTAAACGTCACCAGCGTGCTCTGGCCGGCAGCCATGCTCGGGTTGGCGACCACGATGCTCACCGTTGGCCGGGTTACGTCCAGGGCGTAGTTGTTGGAAATAGCGATGCTCGCGCCGGCATTCCCCGCGAGGTCCTGCAAGGTGCCGGTGTCGAGCACGATCAGGTTGGTCGCATCGTTGATGCCGGCGGTCGGCGTCAGGGTCGCGGTCCAGGTGATACCGCCGTCGCTGCTGTTCAGGTTCGACAGCACACCGTTGGCCACGCTGATGTCCGACAGATCGAATCCACTCACCGCTTCACTGAAGGTGATGGTCACCGTGGTGGTTTCGCCGATACCCAGGCGATTGTCGGCGACCACGATGGTGGCAGTCGGCAGCGCGGTGTCGATGGCGAAATTGTTGGAATCGGTGGTTCCCACACCGCTATTGCCCGAGGCGTTGGCCACGCCGGTGTTGTCGAGGCTAATCAGGTTGCTGGTGTCGGTGATACTCGACGTTGGGGTGAACGTCGCGGTCCAGGTGACGCCGCCATCGCCCGAAGACACGTTGCTGAGCGTGCCATTCGCAATCGTCAGGTCGGCGTTGGAGAACCCGCTCACCGCTTCGCTGAAGGTGATCGTGACCGTAGCGGTTTCACCCGCCTTCAGCGCCGTGTCGGAGACCACAATGGTGGCTGTCGGCAGCATAGTATCGATCGTGAAGTTCGCCGAGTTGGTGGTTCCGCTGCCCGTGTTACCGGCAATGTCGGTCACCCCGGTGTTGTTCAGGGTGATGAGGTTGCTGATGTCCTTGATGCCAACCGTCGGTGTGAACGTGGCGGTCCAGGTGATGCCGCCATCGCTGCTGCTCACCGCGCTCAACGTACCGTTGGGAATGCTCAGGTCACTGTTGTCGAAACCGTTCACGGCTTCGCTGAACGTGATGGTCACCAGCGTGGTTTCGCCCGCGCTGAGGGTGCTGTCGGCGACCACAATGGTCGCGGTGGGCCGGACTGTGTCGATGGTGTAGTTGTTGGAATCGGTGGTGCCTGAGCCCGAGTTACCGGCCAGATCCGCGATCCCCGTGTTGTTCAGCGTAATGAGGTTAGTCGCATCGTTGATGCTCGCGCTCGGCGTGAAAGTGGCCGTCCAGGTGACGCCGCCGTCGCTGCTGCTGACCGCGCTCAAGGTGCCGTTGGCAATCGTCAGGTCGGCGTTGGTGAAGCCAGTGACCGCCTCGCTGAAGGTGATGGTCACCAGCGAGGTTTGACCCAGCGCCAGCGTGGGGTCCGTCACAATGATCGTCGCCGTCGGGCGCACGGTGTCGATGGCGTAGTTGTTGGAGTCGGTGCTGCCGATGCCGGTGTTGCCCGAGCCGTTTTGTACACCGCTGTTGTCCAGCGTGATCAGGTTGGTACTGTCGGTGATGGCGCTGGTCGGGGTGAAGGTCGCCGTCCAGGTGATGCCGCCATCGCTGCTGCTCACCGCCGTCAAGGTGCCGTTGGCGATGGTCAGGTCGGCGTTGCTGAAACCGGTCACGGCCTCGGAGAACGTGATGGTCACCAGGGACGTTTCGCCAATTTTCAGCGCGTTGTCGGCAATGATAATGGTGGCCGTCGGAATCACGGTATCGATCGTGTAGTTACCGGAGTTGGTAGTCCCGCTGCCCGCGTTGCCGGAAAGATCGGCCACACCGGTATTGTTCAGGGTGATGACGTTGGTCGCATCGTTCACACCCACTGTTGGCGTGAAGGTCGCGGTCCAGGTGATGCCGCCGTCGCTGCTGCTCACCGCGCTCAAGGTGCCGTTGGCGATGCTCAGATCCGCATTGGTGAAACCGCTGACCGCTTCGCTGAAGGTGATGGTCACCAGCGAGGTTTCGCCAGCACTCAGGGTTGGGTCGGCCACGACGATGGTCGCGGTAGGCCGGACTGTGTCGATGGCGTAATTGTTGGAATCGGTGGTGCCGCTGCCGGCGTTGCCCGACAGGTCGCTGATGCCGGTGTTGTCCAGGGTGATCAGGTTGGTCGTGTCGTTGATGCTGGCGCTCGGCGTGAAGGTCGCGGTCCAGGTGATGCCGCCGTCGCTGCTGCTGACGGCGCTCAAGGTGCCGTTGGCAATCGTCAGGTCGGCGTTGGTCAAACCGCTGACCGCTTCACTGAAGGTAATCGTCACCAGCGAGGTTTGACCCAGCGCTAGCGTGGTGTCCGCCACAACTATCGTCGCCGTTGGGCGAACGGTGTCGATGGCGTAGTTGTTGGAGTCGGTGGTGCCAAGGCCGGCGTTGCCCGAGGCGTTTTGCACACCGCTGTTGTCCAGCGTGATCAGGTTGGTGCTGTCGGTGATGGCGCTGGTCGGGGTGAAGGTCGCCGTCCAGGTGATGCCGCCGTCGCTGCTGCTCACCGCGCTCAAGGTGCCGTTGGCAATCGTCAGGTCGGCGTTGCTGAAACCGGTCACGGCCTCGGAGAACGTGATGGTCACCAGCGAGGTTTCGCCGATTCTCAGCGCGGTGTCGGCGACGACAATGGTGGCTGTCGGTGCCACGGTATCAATCGTGTAGTTACCGGAGTTGGTAGTCCCGCTGCCCGCGTTGCCGGAGAGGTCGGCCACACCGGTATTGTTCAGGGTGATGACGTTGGTCGCATCGTTCACACCCACTGTTGGCGTGAAGGTCGCGGTCCAGGTGATGCCGCCGTCGCTGCTGCTCACCGCGCTCAAGGTGCCGTTGGCGATGCTCAGGTCCGCATTGGTGAAACCGCTGACCGCTTCGCTGAAGGTGATGGTCACCAGCGAGGTTTCACCTGCGGTCAGTGAAGTATCGGCCAGTACAATCGTGGCGGTCGGACGCACGGTGTCGATGGCGTAATTATTGGAATCGGTGGTGCCGCTGCCGGCGTTGCCCGCCAGGTCGCTGACACCCGTGTTGTCCAGGGTGATCAGGTTGGTCGTGTCGTTGATGCTGGCGCTCGGCGTGTAGGTCGCGGTCCAGGTGATGCCGCCATCGCTGCTGCTGACGGCGCTCAAGGTGCCGTTGGCAATCGTCAGGTCCGCGTTGGTCAAACCACTGACCGCTTCACTGAAGGTGATGGTCACCAGCGAGGTTTCACCGATCCTCAGCGCAGTATCCGCCACGACGACGGTTGCTGTCGGACGCACGGTGTCGATGGCGTAGTTGTTCGAATTGCTGGTGCCGATGCCCACGTTTCCGCTGCTGCCCCCCTGCACGCCGCTATTGTCCAGGATGATCAGGTTGGTCGCATCGGTGATGCTGACGGTTGGCGTGAAGGTCGCCGTCCAGGTAATGCCGCCGTCGCTGCTGCTCACCGCGCTCAAGGTACCGTTGGCAATCGTCAGGTCGGCGTTGCTGAAACCGGTCACGGCCTCGGAGAACGTGATGGTCACCAGCGAGGTTTCGCCGATTCTCAGCGCGGTGTCGGCGACGACAATGGTGGCTGTCGGTGCCACGGTATCAATCGTGTAGTTACCGGAGTTGGTAGTCCCGCTGCCTGTGTTGCCGGAGAGGTCGGTCACACCGGTATTGTTCAGGGTAATGACGTTGGTCGCATCGTTCACACCCACCGTTGGCGTGAAGGTTGCGGTCCAGGTGATGCCGCCGTCGCTGCTGCTCACCGCGCTCAAGGTGCCGTTGGCGATGCTCAGGTCGGCGTTGGTGAAACCGCTGACCGCTTCGCTGAAAGTGATGGTCACCAGCGAGGTTTCGCCTGCGGTCAGTGAAGTATCGGCCAGTACAATCGTGGCGGTCGGACGCACGGTGTCGATGGCGTAATTATTGGAATCGGTGGTGCCACTGCCGGCGTTGCCCGACAGGTCGCTGATGCCGGTGTTGTCCAGGGTAATCAGGTTGGTCGTGTCGTTGATGCTGGCGCTCGGCGTGAAGGTCGCGGTCCAGGTGATGCCGCCATCGCTGCTGCTGACCGCGCTCAAGGTGCCGTTGGCAATCGTCAGGTCCGCGTTGGTGAAACCAGTGACCGCCTCGCTGAAGGTGATGGTCACCAGTGAGGTTTCACCGATCCTCAGCGCAGTATCCGCCACGACGATGGTTGCCGTTGGCCGCACAGTGTCGATGGCGTAGTTGTTGGAGTCGGTGGTGCCGCTGCCGGCGTTGCCCGACAGGTCGCTGACACCCGTGTTGTCCAGGGTGATCAGGTTGGTGCTGTCGGTGATGGCGCTGGTCGGGGTGAAAGTCGCCGTCCAGGTGATGCCGCCGTCGCTGCTGCTCACTGCCGTCAGCGTACCGTTGGCGATGGTCAGGTCGGCGTTGCTGAAACCGCTCACCGCCTCGGCGAAGGTGATGGTCACCAGCGAGGTTTCGCCGATTTTCAGTGCATTGTCGGCCACCACGATGGTCGCGGTCGGACGCACGGTATCAATGGCATAGTTGTTCGAATTGGTCGTACCGGTGCCGGCATTGCCGGACAGATCGCTGATCCCGGTATTGTTCAGGACGATCAGGTTGGTCGTGTCATTGATGCTGGCGGTCGGTGTGAAGGTCGCGGTCCAGGTGATGCCGCCGTCGCTGCTGCTCACCGCCGTCAATGTGCCGTTGGCGATGGTCAGGTCGGCGTTGGTGAAACCGCTGACCGCTTCGCTGAAGGTGAACGTCACCAGCGAGGTTTCGCCGATGCTCAGCGCTGTGTCGGCCACGACGATGGTCGCGGTCGGCCGCACGGTATCAATGGCGTAGTTACTTGAGTCGGTGGTGCCGCTGCCGGCGTTACCCGCCAGGTCGCTGACACCGGTGTTGTCCAGGGTGATCAGGTTGGTCGAGTCAGTAATGCTGGCCGTCGGAGTGAACGTGGCCGTCCAGGTGATGCCGCCATCGCTGCTGCTCACCGCCGTCAAGGTGCCGTTGGCAATCGTCAGGTCGGCATTGGTTAAACCGGTCACCGCCTCGTTGAAGGTGATGGTCACCAGCGATGTTTCGCCGGCTTTGAGCGCCGTGTCGGCAAACACGATACCCGCAGTCGGGCGAGCGGTATCGACGACGTAGTTATTGGAATTGGTGGTACCGACGCCAGCAGTACCCAGGCCGTTGATCACCCCGGTATTGTCGAGGGTGATGACGTTGGTCGTGTCGGAAATACTGGCGGTTGGCGTGAACGTTGCCGTCCAGGTGATACCGCCGTCGCTGCTGCTCACTGCCGTCAGCGTACCGTTGGCGATGGTCAGGTCCGCGTTGGTGAAACCGGTCACCGCTTCGGAGAAGGTGATGGTCACCAGGCTCGTTTCGCCGATGCTCAACGTGGTATCGGTGACCACAATGGTTGCGGTCGGCGGTGGTGCATAGGCGGTGTTGAGTATGCCGCCGTCGTTGTAGATTGCCGCCACGGCGGTCGGCGAGGTGCCGATTGCCCCCCCGCCCTGCGCAGTACCACCGGCACCGCTGCCCGCGGCATTACCGGCGAGGGCCGCGAAGTTGGCGGCGGTGATCAGCAATGTGCCCTTGTTCCAGATCGCACCGACGCCCCGGCCGCCGATGCCGCCGTTGGAGGCGTTGCTGCCTTGGCCACCGCCACCGCCGCCGCCACCACCGGCACCGATGTTGTTGGTAATGTTCGACGTGCCGATGATGGTGATAACGCCGGAGCTTGCGTTGTAGATCCCGCCAGCCGCGTTGCCGCCGGCGCCACCAACCTTGTCCCAACCGGCGCCGCCGCCACCGCCGCCAATGGAAATCGTGCCATTGGTGGCCGTCGCACCGTTACCGCCGTTGCTGTAGTAGGAAACGCCCACGCCGCCAGCCCCGCCAGTGCTGGTGCCGCCGCGACCGCCCATGTGGGTCGCGTCGTAACCGCCGCCGTAACCACCAACGCCACCGCTG
>NZ_JAHBDB010000016.1:0-97930 GCF_019956105.1 Pseudomonas sp. BF-RE-25 | reverse complement strand
CCAGAGTGTTACCGGCCGAGCCGGCACCGATGATGATGTAATCGAATTCTTGGGACATTGAATGCACCCTCTTTGAAGTTGGTCAGGTCAGGCCTGGGCGAGTGCTGCGCACTCGATTCGCGGGCAACACATGACTCGGGGGCTTAGAACACCGAGGCGTAATCGCCCAGCTCAACCTGTACCGATTTGATGCGTGTGAAGTTGTTCAGCGAGCTGATGCCGTTTTCACGACCCACACCGGATTGCTTGTAGCCGCCGACCGGCATCTTCGCGTCGGACTCGCCCCAGGCGTTGATCCAGCAGATACCGGCTTCCAGCTGATGAATCACGCGGTGAGCGCGGTTCAGGTCCTTGGTGACGACGCCTGCGGCCAGGCCGAAGTCGGTGTCGTTGGCACGACGGATCACTTCTTCTTCGGTTTCGTAAGTCAGGATCGCCATCACCGGGCCGAAGATTTCTTCGCGAACGATGGTCATCTCGTCGGTGCAATCGGTGAACACGGTCGGTGCTACGAACGCGCCTTTAGCGAATTCGCCGTCGGTCAGACGGCCGCCGCCGCACAGTACGCGAGCGCCTTCTTCTTTGCCTTTGGCGATGTAGCCCAACACGCTTTCCATGTGGGCGAAGCTGACCAGCGGGCCGAAGTTGGTGTTTTCGTCTTCCGGATTGCCAACGCGGATGCGCGCAACGCGCTCAACGATCTTGGCTTCGAACGCGGCTTTCAGGTGGCTCGGTACGAACACGCGAGTGCCGTTGGTGCAGACCTGGCCGGAGCTGTAGAAGTTGGCCATCATCGCGGTGTCGGCGGCGCGATCGAGGTCGGCGTCGTCGAAAATGATCAGCGGGGATTTACCGCCCAGTTCCATGGTTACGTCTTTCAACGACGAAGCGGAAGCGCTGGCCATGACCTTCTTGCCGGTGTCGGTGCCGCCGGTGAAGGAGATTTTTTCGATGCGCGGGTGCTCGGTCAACCAGGTGCCGACTTCACGGCCGCTGCCGGTCAATACGTTGAACACGCCGGCTGGCAGGCCTGCCTCGGTGTAGATCTCGGCCAGTTTCAGCGTGGTCAGGGAAGTGACTTCGCTTGGCTTGAAGATCATCGCGTTACCGGCCGCCAGGGCAGGAGCGGATTTCCACAGGGCGATCTGGATCGGGTAGTTCCACGCGCCGATACCGGCCACGACGCCCAGTGGCTCGCGACGGGTGTAAACGAACGAAGTGGTGCGCAGCGGGATCTGCTCGCCTTCGATGGCGGGTACCAGGCCTGCGTAGTATTCCAGCACGTCGGCGCCGGTAACGATGTCGACATACTTGGTTTCGGAGAACGACTTGCCGGTGTCCAGGGTTTCCAGGGCGGCCAGTTCATCGTTGCGCTCGCGCAGGATGTCAACGGCGCGACGCAGGATGCGCGAACGCTCCATGGCAGTCATTGCAGCCCAGATTTTCTGGCCCTTTTCGGCGCTGACTACAGCGCGCTCAACGTCTTCCTTGGTCGCACGCTGTACTTTTGCGAGGACTTCACCGTTAGCCGGGTTGATGGCTTCGAAAGTGGCGTCGCTGCTGGCGTCGGAGTAACCGCCATCGATGTAGAGTTTTTGCAGTTCGAAACGGGCCATAGTGTCCTCGCAAGTGCATAAGTGGTTGGCGTTGACCACTGGGCGTGCCGTGTAGCGCTGGCACGCTGGTCAGTGGCGGTTCAGGGGTTGAGCGTTTTATGTGTGCTCTAACTCACCTGCTTGGCCAGTTGGAAATCCATGTATTCGTAAGCGATCCGGTGCGCCTGTTCCGTGTCGAAAGCATCTCCCGACAGCGCGCCGCGCAACCACAAACCGTCAATCAACGCTGCCAGGCCCCGGGCTGCACTGCGCGCATCATCGAGCGGCAATACGCGGCGGAACTGGCAGCACAGGTTGGAATACAGACGGTGATCGTTGATCCGCTGCAACCTGTGCAAAGACGGGTGGTGCATGCTGGTGGCCCAGAAGGCCAGCCAGGTTTTCATTGCCGGGCCATTGACCTGGCTGGCGTCGAAGTTGCCTTCGATGATCACCTGCAGATGCGCCCGCGGGCTGGCATCTGTCAGCGCCTGACGGCGCGCGGTGACGTTCTCGCTGAGGACACTCATCAGGTACTGCGCCGTGGCAGCGATCAGGCCGTTCTTGTCCTGAAAATAGTGACTGATGATGCCGTTCGAGACACCGGCCAAACGGGCGATCAGCGCAATGCTGGCGTCCCCCATTCCGACCTGATCGACGGCCAGCAAGGTGGCTTCGATCAATTGCTGGCGGCGGATGGGTTGCATACCGACCTTGGGCATCTTGCACATCTCCTTAGGCCTTCCGGCAGACGCAAAACGTCTATCGGATTGAGGGCCAGTCTATTTTGTTTTGATTGAACGTTCAATCAACAAAGAATAAGATCTGCGACAAATCGTCGCTGCTTACAGGTTTTTCCTACGTGTAAATGGCGATAACCCGACATCCAAAACGGCTCGAAACCCCTGCGCACTGGTGCTTATGGGTTTCGGGCTTTTTTCGGGTTGTCTTTATATCACCCGCCGGTCGGCTGCCAACTAACCGATTGGTCGGGTAACGCGCTGCCTTGTGTTCTTCTCTCGCACTGCCTGGAGCATCTGTGCCATGAGTTCTGCCTCTCTAATAAAGACCCCGCCCGAGAAGGTGACGGTCAACGGTTGGGTGTTCTACACCTCTACCGCGCTGATTCTGCTGTTGACCGCCATTCTGATCATCGCCCCGCAAGAGGCTGGCAGATTGCTCGGTATCGCCCAGGCCTGGCTGTCCCGCAGCTTTGGCTGGTACTACATGGTGGTGATCGCCGCTTACCTGGTATTCGTGGTCGGCCTGGCGTTTTCGTCCTACGGCAAGCTCAAACTGGGCAGCAAGGACGACACCCCGGACTTCAGCTACGGCGCCTGGGCGGGGATGCTGTTTTCCTCGGGTATCGGCATTTCGCTGTTGTACTTCGGTGCGTCCGAGCCGCTGGATCACTACTTCAACCCGCCGGAAGGCGTGTCGGCCAGCAACCTGGCCGCGCGTCAGGCGGTACAGCTGACCTTCCTGCACTGGGGCCTGCATGGCTGGGCGATTTACGCCTTGGTCGGCCTGGCCGTGGCGTACTTTGCCTACCGTCATAACCAGCCGCTGGCGTTGCGTTCGGCGCTGTATCCGCTGGTCGGTGAGCGTTGGGTCAAGGGCGCGGCTGGTCACGCGGTGGACGGCTTCGGCATGTTCGTGACCCTGTTGGGTCTGGTGACAAACCTGGGGATCGGTTCGCTGCAAGTGTCGTCGGGCCTTGAAAACCTGTTCGGCATGGAACACAGCAACACCAACCTGCTGATCGTGATCATCGTGATGAGCACCGTGGCGACCATCGCCGCCGTGTCCGGCGTGGAAAACGGCATCCGTCGTCTGTCCAACCTGAACATCGTGCTGTTCAGCGGCCTGCTGATTTTCGTGCTGCTGTTCGGCCCGACCTTGCACCTGCTTAACGGTTTCGTGCAAAACGTCGGTGACTACCTGAACGGCGTGGTCCTGAAGACCTTCGACCTCTATGTGTACGAAGGCGACAGTGAGAAGTCCGACCGCTGGTTGGGCCTGTGGACCCTGTTCTACTGGGCCTGGTGGATTTCCTGGGCCCCATTCGTGGGCATGTTCATCGCGCGTATTTCCCGTGGTCGTACCGTGCGTGAACTGGTGGCCGGCGTGCTGCTGATCCCTCTGGGTTTCACCCTGGCGTGGCTGTCGATCTTTGGTAACTCGGCCCTGGACCTGGTGATGAACCACGGGGCGGTGGAGCTCGGGAAGACGGCGCTGCAACAGCCGTCCATGGCGATCTACCAGTTGCTTGAGCATTACCCGGCGTCGAAAGTGGTGATCGGCGTGTCGATTTTCGTCGGTTTCGTGCTGTTCCTGACCCCGGCGGATTCCGGCGCGGTGATGATGGCCAACCTTTCGTGCAAGGGCGGCAACGTCGACGAAGATGCGCCGCATTGGCTGCGGATCTTCTGGTCCGTTGTGATCACCCTGGTGACCATCGGCCTGCTGTTCGCCGGTAACTTCGAAGCCATGCAAACCATGGTGGTGCTGGCCGGTCTGCCGTTCTCGGTGGTGCTGGTGTTCTTCATGTTCGGCTTGCACAAGGCCATGCGCCAGGACGTGCAGATCGAACAGGAGCAAGCGGAACTGGCGGCGCGCGGTCGTCGTGGTTTCAGCGAGCGTCTGACTCAGTTGGACCTGCAACCGAACCAGTCGATCGTTCAGCGTTTCATGGACAAGCAAGTCAGCCCGGCGCTGGAAGAGGCCGTGGTGCAATTGCGTGGTAAAGGCCTGGACGTGCAAACGTTGCTGGGCAAATCCAAGCGTTGCATGGGCGTGCGCATCGAGATGGAAGAGGGCAACCCTTTTGTCTACGAAGTGAGCCTGGATGGCTATCTGGCAGCGGCGAGCGACACGGTGTCGGCTGAAAGTGCCGATGAACCTCGCGCCCGTTACTATCGCGCCGAGGTGTACCTGCACAACGGCAGCCAGGATTACGACCTGATGGGCTTCACTCAGGATCAGATCACTCGTGACGTGCTCGATCAGTTTGAAAGCCATCGGCAGCTCCTTGGCCGGGTTTATAGCTAATAAGTTGTAAGTGACGCGGTGTTTCAGTCTGAAGCACCGCGTCGGCTTCATCGCCAGCAGGCTGGCTCCCACAAGAGAATGCATTTCAATGTGGGAGCCAGCCTGCTGGCGATGGGGGCTTCAACTTCAACACTGCATCACCCGATATCCACAAACAAAAACGCCGCGATCCTGTCGCGGCGTTTTTGTGTGTGTTGCCTTACCCCAGGTTCTTGCCGAGCAGTGCGTGATACAGCTCGCTGTCGCCGAGAATCCCGACCACTTTGTTGTTGTCGTGCAGCACCAGTTTGTTGCCGGTGTGATAACGAATCTGCAGCGCATCGCGCATGCCGATGTTGGAGTCCACCAGCGTTGGGCGACGGCCCAGGCCTTCAACGGCTTGCCCCGGGATCCAGTTCTGCAGGTCCAGGCTCGCACCGTTCTGGCGTGCGCCTTTGATGGTGTTGCCTTCCGCCAGGTCCAGCCACGAATCGCCGCCCGGATCCAGGCAGACCGAACCGTTGATGCGCTTGCAGTTGTCCAGGGTGCGCATCAGGCTGCGACCGCACAATACGTTCAGCGGATTGGTGTGGGCGACAAAGGTCCGCACATAGTCGTCCGCCGGGTTGAGAACGATTTCTTCCGGCTTGCTGTACTGGACGATCCGACCGTCTTTCATGATCGCGATACGGCTGCCCAGCTTCAGTGCTTCATCAAGGTCGTGGCTCACGAAGACGATGGTTTTGTTCAGCTTGCTTTGCAGCTCCAGCAGTTCGTCCTGCAGGCCTTGGCGGATCAATGGGTCGAGGGCCGAGAACGGTTCGTCCATCAGCAGAATGTCGGCGTCCATTGCCAGTGCGCGGGCCAGGCCCACACGTTGTTGCATACCGCCGGAAAGCTCGTTGGGTTTCTTGTTGCGCCATTGGGTCAGGCCCACCAGCTCAAGTTTTTCATCGACCAGTTTTTTCCGTTCCTTCTCCGGCCGACCCTGCATTTCCAGACCGAAACTGATGTTCTCGCGCACCGTCAGCCATGGCATCAGGGCGAACTTCTGGAACACCATCGCAATGCGCTTGGTGCGCATCATTTTCAGTTCGGCCGGGGTGCAGGAAGCGATGTCGATCTGCTTGCCTTCGTGCTCGACGAACAGCTTGCCGCGGCTCACGGTGTTTAGGCCGTTGATGCAACGCAGCAGACTGGATTTGCCGGAGCCAGACAGGCCCATCAGCACGCAGATTTCGCCTTTCTCGATATCCAGGGTGGCCTTTTCGACGCCGACGATCTGCCCGGTCTTTTTCAGGATCTCGTTACGGGTCATGCCCTGGTCGAGAAGTTTCAAGGCTTCGCGCGGATCTTTGGTGAAGATCACGTCGACGTCTTCGAAGCGAATAATGCTCATGCGTCACCCCCTACTTTAGCGTCGGGTTGTTTGCAGATACGGTCGAGCATGATCGCCAGCAATACGATCGCCAGGCCTGCTTCGAAGCCCAGGGCGATATCAGCAGTGTTCAGTGCATTGACCACGGGTTTGCCCAGGCCGTCGGCGCCCACCAGTGCCGCAATCACCACCATCGACAACGACAGCATGATGCACTGGGTGATACCGGCCGCGATGCTTGGCATGGCGTGGGGCAATTCAATCCGTGAGAGCAGCTGACGTCGCGAGCAGCCAAAGGCTTTGCCTGCGTCCATCAATTCTTCCGGGACATCGCGAATACCCAGGTAGGTCAGGCGGATAGGCGCGGCAATCGCGAACACCACCGTGGAGATCAGACCCGGGACCACACCCAGACCGAAGAGGGTCAGGGTAGGAATGAGGTAAACGAAGGTCGGTACGGTCTGCATCAGATCGAGCACCGGACGCATCAGGGTGTAGAACATCGGTTTGTGCGCGGCGACGATGCCCAGCGGCACGCCGATGACCACGCAGACCAGGGTGGCGAACAACACCTGGGCGAGGGTTTCCATGGTTTCCTGCCAGTACCCCAGATTGAGGATCAGCAGGAAGGAGGCGATGACGAAAGCAGTCAGCCCCCATTTTCGTTGAATAAAGTGTGCCAGTAGCGCGATGAGGCCGATCAATGCCAGCGGGTTGAACCAGGTCAGCGCAAAAGTCACGCCGTGGATCATCGTTTCCAGTGACACGGCGATTGCGTCGAAGGTGTTGGCGCCGTGTTGCGTCAACCATTCAACGAAGCCCGCGATGTACTGGCCTAGAGGTATTTTCTGATCAATCAGCATGGTAGTGAACGTCCGCATGCAAGGAAATAAACAGCCCGGGCGGGCTAGCCCGCCCGGCGTAAGCGATTACTGCGCGAGCTTGGCTTTAACGGCCTCCAGGCCTGGTTTACCGTCAATGGTGGTCACGCCAGCGAGCCAGGTATCGAGCACCTGTGGATTCTTCTTCAGCCAGGCCTTGGCGGCCGCGTCAGGCTTCATTTTGTCGTCCAGGACGTTGCCCATCAGCGTGCTTTCCATGTCGAGGGTGAACACCAGGTTTTTCAGCAACTGTCCAACGTTGCTGCATTCCTGGGCATAACCCTTGCGGGTATTGGTGAAGATGGTCGCCTGACCGAAGTTGGGGCCGAAGAACTCGTCGCCGCCAGTCAGGTACTTCATCTTGAATCGTGTGTTCATCGGGTGCGGTTCCCAGCCCAGGAACACCACGGCGGTGTTGCGGCGCTGGGCGCGATCGACTTGCGAGAGCATGCCGGCTTCGCTGGATTCGACCACCTTGAAACCGGCGGCTTTCAAACCGAAGGCGTCTTTGTCGATCATGCTCTGGATCAGACGGTTGCCGTCGTTACCCGGTTCGATGCCATAGATCTTGCCGTCGAGTTCTTTCTTGAACTTGGCGATGTCGGCGAAATCTTTCAGACCTTTGTTATACAACTCTTCCGGGACGGCGAGTGTGTATTTTGCGTTTTCGAGGTTGGCACGCAGGGTGTCCACGGTGCCGGCATCGCGGTAGGCCTTGATGTCGTTTTCCATGGTCGGCATCCAGTTACCCAGGAATACGTCCATGTTCTTGCCGTCGGCCAGCGACTTGTAGGTCACCGGCACGGAAATCATTGTGGTTTTGGTTTTGTAGCCCAGGGCATCGAGCACGACGCTGGTGGTGGCGGTGGTGACAGTAATGTCAGTCCAGCCGACATCGGAAAAGTTTACGGTACTGCACTGAGCGGGTTCTGCGGCTTGAGCCAGTAACGGCAGACTCAGCATGGCGGCCAACAACAACGACGGGGAACCTTTCATGGATGGACTCCTTGGTGTTTTTTTTGGCAGTGTTCCGACTGTGGACCACCGCACTTATAGGTTGCGGTTGGATGGCGTTTTGGAGACAGCTCTACCACGGCGCCTTGCAATCGAGTCGATACGATCATGTACCAGTGAAAATCTGACGCCTACAGGGTGCGTCGTATCCAGTACAGGGATGGTCGCATCCAGTGTCGGTGACGTCGTTTACAGATTTTTTCAGCCCCGTTTGCCCACCTGAGCCGCAAAAAAACGGCGAAAAAGCAGCGTAAAACGCACACGGCGCTGGTGGACAAGAGTGCGTCGGTACTGGACGTCGAGCGACACGGTAAAAGCCTGATGATGCAGCCATACCGGCGGATTGCAGCTTGAGCGTAGCAGCTCCGTCACCGGGCGCTTTTGCGCCTGGAGTTGGCATATCCAGGAGTTCGGCAGTAATGGCTATCAGCGTTTTCGACCTGTTCAAAATCGGCATCGGCCCTTCCAGTTCGCACACCGTGGGGCCGATGCGCGCCGCGGCGCTGTTCGTGCAAGGTTTGCGTGAACGGGGGCTTTTGGAGCAAGTGCGGCGTGTCGAGGTCCAGCTTTATGGTTCGTTGTCGGCCACCGGCATCGGGCACGGCAGCGACAACGCGGTGATCATGGGCCTGATGGGCGAATGGCCGGACGCGATCGACCCGTCGCAAATCGGCATTCGCATTGAAACCCTGCGCGAAACCCACACCCTGTTGCTGGACGGCCGCTTGCCGGTGCCGTTCATCTGGGCCCGGGACATGCGCCTGATCGACGAAAACCTGCCGTTCCATCCGAACGCCATGACCCTGGTCGCCGAAGGCGATGACGGTGAGCTGCATCGCGACACCTACTATTCCGTCGGCGGCGGCTTTGTCGTCGATGAAGCACAAGCCACCAGCGGTGTGGTGGATCTGGATCGCACGGTGTTGCCGTACGATTTCTCCAGCGCCGCCGAGCTGCTCAGCCTCTGCCAGAAGCACAACCTGCGCGTGGCCGAATTGATGATGGCCAACGAGAAGGTCTGGCGCAGCGAAGATGAAATCCGCGCCGGCCTGATGAAACTCTGGCGGGCCATGCAGGATTGCGTCGAGCAAGGCCTCAAGCACGAAGGCATCCTGCCGGGTGGCCTGAACGTGCGCCGTCGCGCGGCCAAATTGCACCGCAGCCTGCAGGAGCTGAACAAACCCAACGTCATCGGCTCGACCCTGAGCGCGATGGAGTGGGTCAACCTGTTCGCCCTCGCGGTCAACGAAGAAAACGCGGCCGGCGGGCGCATGGTCACGGCGCCGACCAATGGCGCGGCGGGGATCATTCCGGCGGTGTTGCACTACTTCATGAAGTTCAGCGAGGTGGTGACGGACGCCAACGTGGTCGACTATTTCCTCGGTGCCGCGGCGGTGGGGATTCTGTGCAAGAAGAACGCTTCCATCTCCGGCGCGGAAGTCGGTTGCCAGGGCGAAGTCGGATCGGCTTGCGCGATGGCGGCAGCCGGGTTGGCGGAGATTCTCGGCGCCACGCCGGAGCAGTTGTGCAACGCGGCGGAAATCGGCCTGGAACACAACCTCGGCCTGACCTGCGACCCGGTCGGCGGGTTGGTGCAGGTGCCGTGCATCGAGCGCAACGCGATTGCTGCAGTAAAAGCGATCAACGCGGCGCAGATGGCGTTGCGTGGTGACGGCCAGCACTTTATTTCGCTGGACCGGGTGATCCGCACCATGCGAGATACCGGGGCGGATATGCATGACAAATATAAAGAGACATCGCGGGGCGGGTTGGCGGTTAGCGCGGTTGAGTGCTGAGACCGAGGCGATCCCATTCGCGAGCAAGCTTCGCTCCTACAGGGAACGTGCGGTGCTCTTGTAGGAGCGAGGCTTGCCCGCGAAGACGTCAGACCAGTCAAAACTGCGCGCTAAGTGAACACCGGATTGAAAACGCGCCACGTTTTGGCGCGTCGCTTACAGATAAGCGCATTGCAACAAGCCAGGGATCCAACCCGGCCCTGACCGTCCGTCCCCTGTGCCTGCGGTGACACTCTTTCCGAAGTCGTTGCAGGCCTGTTCCCACAAGTGCTACCGATTTGCTCACACGCAACGCGGCAGAGCGCTTACCCCTGTGAATGCCACTTATAACCCCTACTCGTGACGCGGCTTATATAGACAGGCTGCGACGTCGTTTTCAGGAGTTATTGAACGCGTATTCAATTTTAGGCATGGCAATTGCTCTGTCATTACAAAGCCCGTCTCCCACGCGAGAACGATGGCAATAACAAGAGCCTCCGCCTGAGGCCATCACCTGCTTTGTGTGAGGAGATACCGCGATGACGACGTTCAACTCCGGGGCTCAACCCCAGAACCGTGCGCCTCAATCCATCGGCTTTCTGCTGCTGGACAATTTCACGCTTATTTCTCTGGCCTCCGCCGTAGAACCCCTGCGCATGGCCAACCAATTGTCCGGTCGCGAGCTGTATCGCTGGACCACGCTCACCGTCGATGGCGGTCAGGTCTGGGCCAGTGACGGTCTGCAGATCACCCCCGACGCCTCCATGCACAAAGCACCTTCCATGGACACCATCATTGTCTGCGGCGGTATCGGTATTCAGCGCACGGTAACTCGCGAACACGTCTCATGGCTGCAAAGCCAGGCGCGTCAATCCAAGCGTCTGGGTGCAGTCTGCACCGGCAGCTGGGCCCTGGCGTGCGCCGGCCTGCTGGACGGTTTCGATTGCAGCGTGCACTGGGAATGTCTGGCCTCGATGCAGGAAGCTTTCCCGCGTGTGGCCATGAGCACTCGCCTGTTCACCCTCGACCGTAACCGTTTCACCAGCTCCGGCGGCACCGCGCCGCTGGACATGATGCTGCACCTGATCAGCCGCGATCACGGGCGTGAACTGTCCGCCGCGATTTCGGAGATGTTCGTCTACGAGCGCATCCGCAACGAACAGGATCACCAGCGCGTGCCGCTCAAGCACATGCTCGGCACCAACCAGCCGAAGTTGCAGGAAATCGTTGCACTGATGGAAGCCAACCTTGAAGAGCCGATCGACCTCGACGAACTGGCGGTGTACGTCGCCGTGTCACGTCGGCAACTCGAGCGGTTGTTCCAGAAATACCTGCACTGCTCGCCGTCGCGTTACTACCTGAAACTGCGCCTGATCCGTGCCCGGCAGTTGCTCAAGCAAACGCCGATGTCGATCATCGAAGTGGCGTCGGTGTGCGGTTTCGTATCCACGCCGCACTTCTCCAAGTGCTACCGCGAATACTTCGGCATTCCGCCGCGTGACGAACGCGTAGGCTCCAATACCACGCAACAGGTGGCGATGATGCCGCTGCCGCAAGCGTTGGTGCTGTCGCCGTTGTCCGGGCCGTTGTCGGCATTGAGTCAGGCGCGCAACGAGTCGACCTTCGCCAGCGTAAGGCTCTGATCAGAGCTGACGCCTGAAAAACACGACGCGCTCGGTTTCCTCGAAACCGAGCGCCTTGTGCGTCTCCTGGCTCGGCAGGTTGTCGACGTCGGTGTCCGAGGCCATTTCCACGCATCCGCGTTCCCGTCCCCATTGCGCCACGTGTTCGATCAGGCGTGCGGCCACTCCATGGCGGCGCTGCTGCGGCACCACGTAGATACCTTCCAGGAACACCACCGGCGAGCTGTCGGTGCCATTGACGTAATCGTGGCGCAATGAGGCTTCGGCCAGGCCGACGGGCTGCTCCCCGGCGTCGTAAGCGACGAAGTTGATATAGCGTTGCGGCTGACGCAGCTGTTCGGCGATTTCGTCCCGATGCTCCTGTTCCGAAGCATCAGGCCAGAGTGCCTAGCGCAAAGGCAGCCAGCCCGCTTGTTCGTCGGACTGGCAGAGTTGGATTCGGAACATCGGCGATCGCTCGTGGTGGTCAGGAAGCCACCACTCTAGCAAACCGCCGACGTGTCAGACGCGGTGGCTTTGTTGGTATTCAGCCAATGCCGGCAGCAGCTGCTTGTCGATGGCCTGACGCACTGCCGGCAGAATCGTCGCGCTGCTGGTGTACATCTGCTTGACCATGGTGCGCAGCACGGTCGCCCGTTCGTTGTTCAATCCTCTCACCGCGCACTCGCAAGCCTGCTCGGCGGTGGAGCCGTTCGGTACTTGAAAGCCCAACGATTTCAGCTGGCCCAACAGGTCTTCCTGGTCAATCAAATCGGCGTGCATCATGACGCAATCCTTCTTCAGGGAACGGTGTCGTGGTTCGATTCTCGTAGGGGGCGTTGGCGTCGGCAAGGACGATTTGTCGCAATGGCCGCAATACCTATGAACAGGTCGTTTTCGGCTAACTCGCGGGAGGGGAGAGTGGGCACACTGGATTCAGCTGGCTTCACGAAGGTTTGGTCACCCTCGCGCAACGGCTCCTCAACAGTACCCACCTCTGCCCCGATCCTGTCACGGCTTGATCGGGGTTTTTTTTGCCTGCTAATCAGGGATATATGGGGTGTTTGTACTGACGCCTTCGCGGGCAAGCCTCGCTCCTACAGAAGCCATGCTAACTCTGTAGGAGCGAGGCTTGCCCGCGAAAAACGATGACACGGTCTAGCGTTGCAAAACCAGGATCCGCGACAACAACTCATCCCGATCGACATAGCACCCCTGGAAATGCCGGGCACCACTGGCGGGATCAAACGCATTGCGCGCATGCAGCGTGCGACGGTTGTCGAAGCACCAGAGTTCGCCGGGGTTGAGCCGTTGCATCAACCTGAACCGCCCCTCGCGAGTCATCGCAATAAACCGTCGATAAGCGCGATACAACCTGGGCATGTCCTCGATCGAGGCATCGAACGGCCCGCGCAAAAAGTTCGCCATACGAATTTCAGACACCTGCCCCAGCGCATCCAGAGCGATGACCGGCGCGAGGCAGCGATAGTCGCTGTGACGGTCCTTGTTGCGAAACTCCACGGGGATTTCGCACAGGGCCTTGAACGATTCGGGATCTTCCTCGCGCAGCGCTTGGGCGATGGCAAAACCGTCGACGAAAATACTCTCGCCACCGTCGGCGTCATTGACCAGGCAATGCAGAAATTGCAGCCCGGGTTGCAACTCGCGCGTCGGCAAGTCGCTGTGCAGCGGCAGGTTGAAAGCGGTGTAGGCGTTGCTGTCGGCATCGGCATCGGCCTTGGATTGCACGTTGAACAGCACGCCGAAATTGCTCTCGCGGATGAAGGAAATCCGCTGGGCGATCAGCTTCAACGAACCGGGTTCGGTGGGCACGCCGCGCACTTGCGTCAGGCCGATATCGCGCACCGCCAACAGCCATTGCAACAAGGCGTCGTTGTCGTCTATCAGCGCTTGATAATCGAACACCGGCAGCGACAAGTCGCTTTTCCACAGACGGGATTTTGGCTTGCCGGCGCGGCGTTCGGCGCGGGATTCGTCGTCATAGGCGTGGGCCCGCAACCAGCCTGGATCGAAGCGGCTGAGGTGACCGTCCTGCCACTGGATGCAGAGGCAACCTTCAGGGTCGACGCTCGTCTCTACGGGCATCAGGTCCTGCGCAACGTCGACGATTTCCAGCACCTGCTCACGGGTCACCGTGTAGACGCACTGCGGGCAAGGGCAGTTGTCACGCAACCACTGGTGATGGAAGGGGCTGACACGGTCATCGGCCCATTTCACGAGAACGCGATCCGCCAGGGCCTGCACGCCACTGAGCGCGCTGATCAACGGATAAGTACGGAAGTCAGCAAAAGCGGCGGCGGTGTTCATGGCGATCTCCTTGTTATTTTTTTGGGGGTAAAGCGATCACTCGGCCAATGTAGTCAGGGGTGGGCAGGTCGGTTTGTTGCGCAACGATGGCTTGCAGCTTGCCCAGCGTTTCTTCGCTGAACGGCGCGGAGCGGGGACCGGCGAGGTCGACGTGCAGCAACATCTGCTCGTTGCCCGCCAGCTCTTTGTCGTCACCGACCAGGTGCAGGCTGTGATAGAGGTGCAGGCGTTTACTGTCGTGAGCGATGATCTGGGTGTGCACTTCTACGTCGGCGTCGAGCTTCACTTCATGCAGGTAATTGAGGTGCAGTTCGAGGGTGAACAGCGAATTGCCGCTGGCTTCGCGGTTGTTGCTGTCCATGCCCAGCCGGTCCATCAGCGCGTCAGTGGCGTAGCTGAAAATCAGCAGGTAAAACGCGTCACGCAGGTGGCCGTTGTAGTCGACCCAGTCGGGGATGATTTTGGTGCTGTAAGTCGTAAGAGCAGGCATGCGATCAGTTCCTGAGATAACGAAAACCTGTAGGAGCGAGGCTTGCCCGCGAAGGCGGTATTCCTGCCACAACAGATCCGTCGGATGTACCGGCCTCTTCGCGGGCAAGCCTCGCTCCTACAAGTGGCGGCGGGGGTTAGTCGGCGAACGCCATCCCATGCTTCTCTTTGGTGGTCTTCACCGCCTCCAGCACTGCCAGCAGGCAGTCATCACGATAGCGCTCCAGCGCCGAAATGCTGTGTTTGCCCAACTGATCGCTGGTGCCATCCACCACATCATCAATCAGCTTGTCGGTCAGCTCCGGTGCCGGCAGATACGTCCACGGCAACTGCAACGCCGGCCCGAACTGTGCCATGAAATGGCGCATGCCCGCGTCGCCACCCGCCAGGGTGTAGGTCAAAAACGTGCCCATGAACGACCAGCGCAGACCCGCGCCAAAGCGAATCGCATCGTCGATTTCACCGGTCGTCGCCACACCGTCGTTGACCAGGTGCAGGGCCTCACGCCAAAGCGCTTCGAGCAAACGGTCGGCGATGAAGCCAGGCACTTCCTTGCGCACGTGCAGCGGGCGCATGCCCAAGGATTCGTAGACTTTCATGGCCGCTTGTACGGCTTCGGGGGCCGTGTTCTTGCCGCCGACGACTTCCACCAATGGCAGCAGGTAAACCGGGTTGAACGGGTGACCGACGACGCAGCGTTCCGGGTGGGTCGAGCTCTCGTAGAACTCGCTTGGCAACAGGCCCGAGGTGCTGGAGCCGATCAGTGCATTTGGTTTGGCCGCGGCGCTGATTTTGCTGTGAAGTTCCAGCTTCAGTTCCAGGCGTTCAGGGGCACTTTCCTGGATGAAATCGGCATCGCGAACACACTCTTCGATGGTTGCGACAAAGCGCAGGCGATCCTGCGATGCACCGGGTGCCAGGCCTTGTTTCTCCAGTGCGCCCCAGGCATTGGCGACGCGTTTGCGCAGGGCGGCTTCAGCGCCAGGCGCCGGGTCCCAGGCCACAACATCGAGGCCGTGGGCGAGGGCGCGGGACACCCAGCCGCTGCCGATGACACCGCTGCCCAGGGCGGCGAAGGTTTTGATATCAGTGATAAAGCTCATGGCAACTTCCTAAAAAATTCGGTGATCTTTGTAGGAGCCGGCTTGCTGGCGATGGCGGCGTTCCTGCCACAAAAGATGTGGCGGATGTACCGGCCTCATCGCCAGCAAGCCGGCTCCTACAGGGGATTTGTGTGGGGCTTAACCGCGCTTGGTCAGGCCCATTTTTGCCCGGCCCTCAGCCGGTGTCAGAACCCGGGCGCCGAGGCGGCTGAGGATTTCCGAGGCGCGTTCGACCAGTTGGCCATTGGTCGCCAACACGCCCTTGTCCAGCCAGATGTTGTCTTCCAGGCCGACCCGCACGTTGCCGCCCAGCAGCACTGCTTGCGCCGCCATCGGCATCTGCATGCGACCGATGCCGAACCCGGCCCACACGGCGTTTGCCGGCAAGTTGTCGACCATGGCTTTCATGGTGGTGGTGTCAGCCGGTGCGCCCCACGGGATGCCCAGGCACAGCTGGAACAGCGGGTCGTCGAGCAGGCCTTCCTTGATCATCTGTTTGGCGAACCACAGGTGACCGGTGTCGAAAATTTCCAGCTCGGCTTTTACGCCCAGCTCTTGAATGCGTTTGGCGCCTGCACGCAGCTGCGCCGGGGTAGAGACGTAAATGGTGTCGCCGTCGCCGAAGTTCAGGGTGCCGCAATCGAGGGTGCAGATTTCCGGCAGCAGTTCTTCGACGTGGGCCAGACGGGTCAGCGGGCCGACCAGATCGGTGTTCGGGCCGAATTCCATCGGGTTCTCGCCCGCGCCGATTTCCAGGTCGCCGCCCATGCCGGCAGTCAGGTTGACGATGATGTCGACGTCAGCTTCGCGGATGCGCTCCATGACTTCGCGGTACAGCGCCACGTCACGGCTGAATTTGCCGGTTTGCGGGTTGCGAACGTGGCAGTGGACCACGGTGGCGCCGGCCTTGGCGGCTTCCACGGCGGCAGCGGCGATTTGTTTCGGGGTGACCGGCACGTGTGGGCTTTTGCTGGTCGTGTCGCCAGCACCGGTAAGTGCGCAGGTGATGATGACGTCGTGGTTCATGAGGTGGTTCCTTGCAGGCGTGGTGGTCCCGTTCGCAGCCCGGTCGGGCTGCGAATCGGTGGTTCGGGTCTGTTTGCTGAAGAGTTACTTGCTGGTGAGTTGCAGGTTTTCAGCTGCTGGTTTGCCATCGAAGGTGGTTACACCTTCCAGCCAGCGCTGCTTGTCTTGCGGGTGATCTTTCAGCCATTGCCTGGCCGATTCGAAGGCGTCCTTGTGATCCAGCAGCGGCTGCATCATCCGGCTCTCGTCTTCGGCGGTGTAGGTCAGGTTGCTCAGCAAGCGGCCGATGTTCGGGCATTGCTCGGCGTAGGTCGGCGAAGTGACGGTCCAGACAGTCGCCATGCCTTCGTTCGGGCCCAGGGCGTCGTCGCTGCCGGTGAGGTAGGTCATCTTCACGTTGACGTTCATCGGGTGCGGCGCCCAGCCGAAGAACACGATGGCTTCGTTGCGTTTGGTCGCCCGGGTCACCGCCGACAGCATTCCGGCTTCGCTGGACTCGACCAGCTGGAATTTGCCGAGACCGAACTGGTTCTTGGCGATCATCTCTTTGATCTGCGTGTTGGCGCCCGAGCCTGGCTCGATGCCGTAGATCTTGCCGCCCAGCTCTTTCTCGAATTTGGCGATATCGGCGAAGGTTTTCAGGCCCTTGTCGGCGAGGTAAGTCGGAACCGCGAGGGTGGCGCGGGCATCTTTCAGGCTGGGCGCCTCAAGCACTTTGACCTGCTTGCCATCGACGAACGGCGTGATGGTTTGAGTCATCAGCGGGTTCCAGTAGCCCAGGAACAGGTCCAGGCGCTGGTCGCGGATCCCGGCGAAAATGATTTGCTGGGAGGCGCTGGTTTGTTTGGTGTTGTAGCCGAGGCCATCGAGCAAGACCTGGGTCATGGCGCTGGTGGCGATCACGTCGGTCCAGTTCACGACGCCCATGCGTACGTTCTGGCACGATGCAGGTTCGGCGGCCATGACGCTGGCGCTCAGGAAAGCGGTACCGCTGAGTGCAAGAACACAGCTGCTGATCAGTCGTTTCATCTCGGGTTTCCTCGGCAGTTCGTTATTGTGGGTCCGGTCGTCTTTGTGCGCCGGTGATGCCAAGTTACGCAGCTAAAGCCCGGTGAAAACGCACTGCGGCGACCAGCTCTTGCACTGCAGCGACCTGTCCACTTGAATGCCGCTCGCAAGTGGCGTATCAACAGCACACGCTACCCGCGAATCGAGTGCGCTCCATGTCCCAGGATTTCTACTTCATGTTGATGCCGGGTTTCTCGGCCATCGGTTTCATCTCGGCGATCGAGCCGTTGCGGGTCGCCAATCGCTTTCGCGGCGAGCTGTATCGCTGGCATGTGTTGAGTGCGGATGGCGGGGCGGTGCTGGCCAGCAATGGCATGTCGGTCAACGCCGATGCAGCGTTGGAACCGCTGAAGAAAGGCGCGACGTTGTTGGTGGTCGCCGGTTTTGAACCGCTGAAATTCGCCACGCCAGCGCTGGAGCACTGGCTGCGCCGACTGGACAACGAAGGCGTGACCCTCGGCGCCATCGACACCGGCAGCTTCGTCCTCGCCGAAGCCGGCTTACTTGATGGGCATCGTCTGACCCTGCACTGGGAAGCCATCGACGCCTTCAAGGAATCTTATCCACAGCTCAGCGTTACCCAGGAGCTGTTCGAAATTGACCGCCGGCGCATCACCTCAGCCGGTGGCACGGCTTCCATCGACCTGATGCTCGACCTCATCGCCCAGGCCCACGGCCCGGAACTGGCGATACAGGTCAGCGAACAATTCGTGCTCGGCCGCATCCGCCCGCGCAAAGACCACCAGCGCATGGAAGTCGCCACGCGCTATGGCATCAGCAACAAGAAGCTCGTTCACGTGATCGGCGAGATGGAACAGCACAGCGAACCGCCGCTGACCACGCTGGAGCTGGCGGAGTCGATCAAGGTGACACGGCGGCAGTTGGAGCGATTGTTCAGGCTGCATTTGAACGACACACCGAGCAATTTCTACCTGCGGTTAAGGCTGGAGAAGGCGCGGCAGTTGCTGCGGCAGACCGATATGAGTGTGCTGGAAGTGAGCATTGCGTGCGGGTTTGAATCGCCGTCGTACTTCACCCGCAGTTATCGGGCGAAGTTTGAGCGGTGTCCGCGGGAAGACCGCCGGCAAACCCAAAAGGCCTGACACATGCCCTTGTAGGAGCCGGCTTGCCGGCGATAGCGGCCTCAGGTATACGTGGATCTTTAGGGCTCATCGCCGGCAAGCCGGCTCCTACAGGGGGGGCGGGACGTTTACTTTTTCATCAGTGCCGAACAGGCGGCTTTGTAAGCCTCATGCTGATATTTGTTCAGCGTCCCCGGCAGCTCAAAATCAAACTTCTTGTTCTGCGCATTGATCGTCTGTGGCGACAGCAACGTCACCTCGCAACTCTCCAGCAACTGAAAAACGCCTTCGATCTTGAACGTGGTCGGCCCACCGGCGAATTCGCCTTTCTTGCTGCGCTTCTTGATCGCGATCCGGTCGATTGAATTCTCACGGACAAACGACGCCACCTGAGCGGCAAAGACTTTGACGTTGGCGGCTTCGTCGTCATCGTCGAGGGCGATTTTCTTGGTGTTCAGCGCGACGTGGCTCAGTACCTGATCGTCGAGGGAGGCCACGGCGATGATCGCTTCGCTGCCTTTGATTTCGATGCCGCAGATTTTCATTTCGATCCCTTTCACAAATGGTTGTGTGCAGCCTACAGCTCAAGTTGACTGGCCGTGATGCCAAAAGCCGCGGCAATTCTCTCGCGAGTGGCCTTGCGAGGCTTCGCGACGGTCTCTTGCTGGGCAAAAGCCGGTTGAGAAATGCCCATACGTTTGGCCACTTCATCCTGTGTAAGGTTCAAGTGTTCGCGCCAGGCACGAATCGGTGTTGCACCATCGACGATGCGACTGACCACTTCGTGGGGGATCAGGTCGGGCTCGATTTTTTGCGCCACGTACTGCGCGTAAGGAATAACCACGAACGCGGGGTTTCCGTCTGCGTCATTGATAATTTGAACGTCAGTAGGTGCGTTCATCTCGTTTTTTGACCTCTTGAATACTGACCACTTTGATTGCGCCATCCCACTTGAAGTCGATAGGCATAGTCATGACCGATGAGCGCTTTGACATTGCCTGTATCAGGCATGCCTGTCAGCGCCGCGACGGCATCACGAACCTGGATCTGGTGAACGGAATGCAATTTCAAAAGCTGCTTAACGGCCTTTCGAGTCCAGTGAATGCTGTTCATGGGAGAATATAAGTCTTTTATAAGATTTGCGAATCTTTACTTATATTTTCACGTCGGCCAATTAACGAAGCATGTCGGGATGTTGCCCGACTAACAGGGTCTGCTCCGAGGTGCAGGGAGCGCTGTAGGCGTGGTCAGCCACGCCTGTGGGAAACATCATTTCTTGAGAGGTGAAAGCTGGCGGTGGTGCCTGTAGCCGACAAACTGAAAACATCACTCCTGCCCAATCGACTCCAAAAACTCCGACCGCTCATCACTCATCCGCGCCACGCAATCGTTCTGCGCAATGGTGAATGCCTTGCTGCCGCTGGTCGCCGGAAACGCTTCGACTGTGCAATCCGCATCCCGGGTCTTCAGCCATTGCTGCTGGGCGGCCTTGAGTTTGGCGGTGATGTCGGCCAGTTGTGTCGGGTTCTTGCCGTAGAGCGTTTGCATGCGCTCGGTCAGGCTCTGGTAGTTGTCTTTGAGCAGGTCTTCGGCGGTGGTTCGGCTGTAGACCGAGCATTCCAGGGTCTGGACTTCGTTTTCGACCGCATCGCAGGGGTTGATGTCGGACTCTTCAGCCGCCTGTACGCCGGTCGCTATCAGTGCCATTGCCAGTAAGATCGATTTCATTGCGCCTCAGCCCCTTTTTTGGCCCAAATTCCGTAATGCGGCGAATTCTGGCCCATGCGCAAGCCCTTGAACAGGTGGCCCGCGACGTTCAACGACGACCCTTTGTCGCAGATTGACGCTTTCGGCAAACCCCCTGTCGTTTTTGCACCCGGCTGCACCGGTACTCAGGCATATGCTGGCCCCAAAGCGCCGGCACACGATTCGGCGCATGAATCGCTAATAGGGGACAGCCTGATGAGCCCAGCCGAATTGCACGCCGACAGCATCGTTATCGACGGGCTGATTATTGCCAAGTGGAACCGCGAGCTGTTTGAAGACATGCGCAAGGGCGGTCTGACCGCGGCCAACTGCACCGTGTCGGTGTGGGAGGGCTTTCAGGCCACCGTCAACAACATCGCCGCCAGCCAGAAGCTGATCCGCGAGAACAGCGACCTGGTGATTCCGGTTCGCACCACCGCCGACATCCGTAAAGCCAAGGAGCAGGGCAAGACCGGCATCCTGTTCGGCTTCCAGAATGCTCACGCGTTTGAAGACCAGATCGGCTATGTCGAGGTGTTCAAGCAGCTCGGCGTCGGTATTGTGCAGATGTGCTACAACACCCAGAACCTGGTCGGCACCGGTTGCTACGAGCGCGATGGCGGCCTGTCGGGCTTCGGTCGCGAAATCGTTGCCGAGATGAACCGCGTCGGGGTCATGTGCGACCTGTCCCACGTCGGTTCCAAGACTTCCGAAGAAGTCATCCTCGAATCGAAGAAACCGGTCTGCTACTCCCATTGCCTGCCGTCGGGTCTGAAAATTCACCCGCGCAACAAATCCGATGAAGAACTGAAGTTCATCGCCGACCACGGCGGTTTCGTCGGCGTGACCATGTTCGCGCCGTTCCTCGCCAAGGGCATCGATTCGACCATCGACGACTACGCCGAAGCCATCGAATACACCATGAACATCGTCGGCGAAGACGCCATCGGCATCGGCACCGACTTCACCCAGGGCCATGGCCAGGACTTCTTCGAATACCTGACCCATGACAAGGGCTACGCCCGCCGTCTGACCAGCTTCGGCAAGATCATCAACCCGCTGGGCATCCGCACCGTCGGCGAGTTCCCGAACCTGACCGAAACCCTGCTCAAGCGCGGCCATTCCGAGCGCGTGGTCCGCAAGATCATGGGCGAGAACTGGGTCAACGTCTTGAAAGATGTCTGGGGCGAATAAGCCGCCGCACCTCTGAATTCTTTCCCCCGGCCATCCGTGCCGGGGGCAACACCAAAATTTTTCTGGAGTTAAGTTTCCATGGCCAAGATCGCCCCGCAATTGCCTATCGAAGTCGACAGCGAAACCGGTGTCTGGACCTCCGACGCCCTGCCGATGCTGTACGTGCCGCGTCATTTCTTCGTCAACAACCACATGGGCATCGAGGAAGTGCTGGGCGCCGACGCCTACGCCGAAATTCTCTACAAGGCCGGCTACAAGTCCGCCTGGCACTGGTGTGAAAAAGAAGCTGAATGCCACGGCCTGGAAGGCGTCGCGGTGTTCGAGCACTACATGAAGCGCCTGTCGCAACGCGGCTGGGGCCTGTTCAAGATCCAGGACATCGACCTCGACAAAGGCACCGCCAGCGTCAAGCTCGAACACTCCGCTTTCGTCTACGTGTACGGCAAGGTCGGGCGCAAGGTCGACTACATGTTCACTGGCTGGTTTGCCGGTGCCATGGACCAGATTCTGCAAGCCCGCGGCAGCAAGATTCGCACCGTTGCCGAACAAGTCTACGGTGGCTCCGAAGAAGGCCACGACGACGGTTTGTTCACCGTCAAGCCGTTGTAAGTCGAGGAACCCGCCATGGCTTTCGAAGCAATGTTCCAGCCGATCCAGATCGGCAAACTGACCATCCGTAACCGCGTGCTCAGCACCGCGCATGCCGAGGTCTACGCGACCGACGGCGGCATGACCACCGATCGGTACGTCAAGTATTACGAAGAGAAAGCCAAGGGCGGGATCGGCCTGGCGATTTGCGGCGGTTCCTCCGTGGTGGCTATCGACAGCCCGCAGGAGTGGTGGAGTTCGGTGAACCTGTCCACCGACCGCATTATTCCGCACTTCCAGAATCTGGCCGACGCCATGCACAAGCACGGCGCCAAGATCATGATTCAGATTACCCACATGGGCCGGCGTTCGCGCTGGGACGGTTTCAACTGGCCGACGCTGATGTCGCCGTCCGGTATCCGTGAACCGGTGCACCGCGCCACCTGCAAAACCATCGAGCCGGAAGAAATCTGGCGGGTGATCGGCAACTACGCCCAAGCGGCCCGCCGTGCCAAGGCCGGTGGCCTGGACGGTGTCGAGCTGTCGGCCGTGCACCAGCACATGATCGACCAGTTCTGGAGCCCGCGGGTCAACAAACGTACCGACGAATGGGGCGGCAGCTTCGAAGGTCGCATGAAGTTCGGCCTGGAAGTGTTGAAAGCTGTGCGCGCCGAGGTCGGTGACGATTTCTGCGTGGGCATGCGTATCTGTGGTGACGAATTCCACCCGGACGGCCTGTCCCACGAGGACATGAAGCAGATTGCCAAGTATTACGACGACACCGGCATGCTCGATTTCCTCGGCGTCGTGGGCTCGGGTTGCGACACTCACAACACCCTGGCCAACGTGATTCCGAACATGAGTTACCCGCCGGAGCCGTTCCTGCACCTGGCGGCCGGCATCAAGGAAGTGGTCAAGGTTCCGGTGCTGCACGCACAGAACATCAAGGACCCGAACCAGGCGACCCGCATTCTGGAGGGCGGTTACGTCGACATGGTCGGCATGACTCGCGCGCACATCGCTGACCCGCACCTGATCGCCAAGATCAAGATGGGCCAGATCGACCAGATCAAACAATGCGTCGGCGCGAACTACTGCATCGACCGTCAGTATCAAGGCCTGGATGTGTTGTGCATCCAGAACGCGGCGACCTCCCGTGAATACATGGGCCTGCCGCACATCATCGAAAAAACCACCGGCGTGAAACGCAAGGTGGTGGTGGTCGGGGCCGGTCCTGCCGGGATGGAAGCCGCCCGCGTGGCCGCCGAACGTGGCCACGACGTGACCCTGTTCGAGAAAAAGGAATTCATTGGCGGGCAGATCACCACGGCGTCGAAAGCGCCGCAGCGTGACCAGATCGCCGGTATCACCCGCTGGTATCAGCTGGAACTGGCACGGTTGAAAGTCGACCTGCGCCTGGGCACTGCGGCTGATGCACCGACCATCATGGACCTGCGTCCGGATGTGGTGGTGCTGGCGGTTGGCGGTCATCCGTTCCTTGAGCAGAACGAACACTGGGGCGCGGCTGAAGGCCTGGTGGTCAGCAGCTGGGACGTGCTCGACGGCAAGGTCGCGCCGGGCAAGAACGTGCTGGTCTACGACACTATTTGCGAGTTCACCGGGATGTCGACTGCCGACTTCCTCGCCGACAAGGGCAGCCAGGTCGAGATCGTCACCGACGACATCAAGCCGGGCGTCGCGATTGGCGGTACGTCGTTCCCGACTTACTACCGCAGCATGTACCCGAAAGAAGTGATCATGACCGGGGACATGATGCTGGAGAAGGTCTACCGCGAAGGCGACAAGCTGGTGGCGGTGCTGGAAAACGAATACACCGGCGCCAAAGAGGAGCGGGTGGTCGACCAGGTGGTCGTGGAAAACGGCGTGCGCCCGGACGAAGAAATCTACTACGCGCTGAAGGACGGCTCGCGTAACAAAGGCCAGATCGACGTCGAAGCCTTGTTCGCGATCAAGCCGCAGCCATGCCTTGAGCAGAGCGGTGACGGCTACCTGCTGTTCCGCATCGGCGACTGCGTGGCCCAGCGTAACGTGCACGCGGCGATCTACGACGCGCTGCGGCTGTGCAAGGATTTCTAAGAGCTTGTGGATAACCCTGTAGGAGCGAGGCTTGCCCGCGAAGGCGTCCTGACATTCAACAATGTTGTCGGCTGACCCATCGCATTCGCGGGCAAGCCTCGCTCCTACAGGGAATCGGGCAAGGCATCCAGGTAGTTTGGCCTGCAAGACCCTGCGGTCTTTGGGAGCTCCACCATGTTGAACACCCTTCTTCCAATCCTGTTGTTCGCTGCCCTGGGCCTTGCTGTCCTCGGCGCGTTGCGGCGGGTGGCCATGTGGCGCCGGGGCCGAGCCTCCAAGGTCGACCTGATCGGTGGCCTTTTCGCCATGCCCAAGCGCTACATGGTCGATTTGCACCACGTCGTCGCGCGGGACAAATACATCGCCAACACCCACGTGGCCACGGCCGGTGGTGCGGTGGCGTCCATCGTGCTGGCGATTCTGGTGCACGGTTTCGGCCTGCATAACCGCATCCTCGGTTACGCGCTGTTGTTGATGACAGTGGTGATGTTCGTCGGTGCGATCTTTGTGTACCTGCGTCGTCGCAACCCGCCGGCTCGCCTGTCCAAAGGGCCGTGGATGCGCCTGCCGAAAAGCTTGTTGGCGTTCTCGGCGAGCTTCTTCCTGTTGACTCTGCCGGTCGCCGGCATCCTTCCGGAGAATTTTGGCGGTTGGGTGGTGGCAGCGATCCTCGGCATCGGCGTGCTGTGGGGCGTTTCGGAATTGTTCTTCGGCATGACCTGGGGCGGGCCGATGAAGCACGCCTTCGCCGGTGCGCTGCACCTGGCCTGGCACCGTCGCGCCGAGCGTTTTGGCGGCGGTCGTTCCACCGGTTTGAAACCGCTGGACCTGAACGATCCAAACGCACCGCTGGGCGTGGAAAAACCCAAGGATTTCACCTGGAACCAACTGCTCGGTTTCGATGCCTGTGTGCAATGCGGTAAATGTGAAGCCGCGTGCCCGGCGTTCGCCGCCGGCCAGCCGCTGAACCCGAAAAAGCTGATTCAGGACATGGTCGTCGGCCTTGCCGGCGGCACCGATGCCAAGTTCGCCGGCAGCCCCTATCCGGGCAAAGCCATCGGCGAACACGCGGGCAATCCGCATCAACCGATCGTCAACGGTCTGGTGGACGCCGAGACCCTGTGGTCCTGCACCACCTGCCGTGCCTGTGTCGAGGAATGCCCGATGATGATCGAGCACGTCGATGCCATCGTCGACATGCGTCGCCATCTGACCCTGGAAAAAGGCGCGACCCCGAACAAGGGCGCCGAAGTCCTGGAAAACCTGATTGCCACCGACAACCCTGGCGGTTTCGCACCGGGTGGGCGGATGAACTGGGCGGCGGATTTGAACCTCAATCTGCTCAGCGAGAAAAAATCCACCGACGTGCTGTTCTGGGTCGGCGACGGCGCCTTCGACATGCGCAACCAGCGCACCTTGCGTGCCTTCGTCAAAGTGCTGAAAGCGGCCAAGGTCGACTTCGCGGTACTCGGCCTCGAAGAACGCGACAGCGGTGACGTGGCCCGACGTCTGGGCGACGAAGCGACCTTCCAGTTGCTGGCCAAACGCAACATCCAGACCCTGGCCAAGTACAGCTTCAACCGCATCGTCACCTGCGACCCGCACAGTTTCCACGTGCTGAAAAATGAGTACGGCGCCTTCGACGGCAACTACCTGGTGCAGCACCACAGCACCTACATGGCCGAAATCATCGACGCCGGCGCGCTCAATCTCGGCCAGCACAAAGGCAGCAGCGTGACCTATCACGACCCGTGCTACCTCGGTCGCTACAACGGCGAATACGAGGCGCCGCGAGAAGTGCTGCGCGCCCTCGGGATTGAAGTGAAAGAGATGCAACGCTCCGGTTTCCGTTCACGCTGCTGCGGCGGCGGTGGCGGCGCGCCGATCACCGACATTCCGGGCAAGCAGCGGATCCCCGACATGCGCATGGAAGACATCCGCGAAACCGGCGCCGAACTGGTGGCCGTGGGTTGTCCACAATGCACCGCGATGCTCGAAGGCGTGGTCGAACCACGTCCGTTGATCAAGGACATCGCCGAGCTGGTGGCGGACGCATTGCTTGAAGACGCAGCGCCAAGCAAACCGTCCACACCGGCCCAACGTGAACCTGCGGAGGCCCACTGATGAGCGACATTATCCGCCGCGACCCCCGCGCCGAATGGATTGCCCGTAACCGCCTGCACCCGCTGCACGCGGCCATGCAGCCGGCGCAACACAGCTGGATGGGGCCGAACGGCGTCATCCGCAAGAACCCGCATGGCATCGGTTTTATCGGTCCCAATGGCATCAAGCGCATCGACCGCAGCGGCGCGCAGCAGGGCGGGGCGACCAAACGCTCGGCGGCTGTTGAAGTGCAATTGCCGCTGCATCAAGTGCCAGCACCTGCGTTTTACATCAGCGTGGTGCCGGACATGGTCGGTGGCCGCTTGAGCAGCCACGACAAGGATTTGCTCGGCCTGGCTCACCAGTTGGCCGGCAAGGACGGCGCGGTGTTGGCCGTGGTCTTCGGCGAACACAAGGAAAACGCCTTTACCACCGCCGGCGTCGATCGCTTGCTGGTACTCGAAGGCGACGAATTCAGTGGTTATGCACCGGAGCAACGTGTCCAGGGCCTGCGGGCTGTGGATAACCAGTTCAGCCCGCGTCACTGGCTGCTGCCGGACAGCCGCAGCGGTGGCGGCGAACTCGGTCGGCGCTTTGCCGCTGCACTGGGCGAACGCCCGGCCACGCGGGTCTGGCAGGTCAAGGATCAGGAATGCATCGGCCGCGCTGGCGCCGGGTTGCAAGACCTTGCGCGTCCGGTCGCACGCTTGATTCTGGCCGCCGCCGAATGCGCCGAGCCGGTCAGCGAAACCCGTCATGAAGCCTTGCCGGTGGAGTTATCCACAACCGTGGCACGCAGCCTGTCGAGGATCGAGGATCTGGGCGCTGTGGCCGTGGACCCGGCGGCAATTCCGATGGCCGAAGCAGAGTTCATCTTCTCCGGCGGCAACGGCGTCAAGGACTGGGGACTTTTCCACAGGACTGCCGAAGCGCTCGGCGCCACCGAAGGCGCATCCCGTGTGGCGGTGGACGATGGCTTCATGGCCCGTGACCGTCAGGTCGGCGCGTCCGGCACGTGGGTCACCGCGAGGGTCTACGTGGCGGTGGGGATTTCCGGGGCGATCCAGCACCTGCAAGGCATCGGTGCCTGCGACAAGGTGGTGGCGATCAACCTTGACCCAGGTTGCGACATGATCAAACGGGCCGACCTGTCGGTGATCGGCGAGAGCGCCGAGATTCTTCAAGCCTTGATCGATGCGATAGCGGCTTATCGCGACGACGCCAAGCGCGATGCGGCTTAAGGGAAGGAAAGGGTTATGAGCACGAAAATCATCAGCCTGGTGTCCATCGGCGCCCACCCGACCTCCGGCCGGCCACGTCGCGCGGAGCAGGATGCGCGGGCGGTGGAACTGGGTCTGCAACTGGCTGGGGATAACCTGCAAGTGCTGCATGCCGGCGACGTCGCGGAGCCTGCGCTGCGCGCCTATCTGGGCATGGGCCTGGAACAACTGCACGTGCTGGAGCAACCATCCGGTGCCGATGCCTTGCCGGCGTTGACCGCCTATTTGCGCGATGCCGGAGCACAAGTCGTGCTGACTGGCAGCCAGGCAGAAACCGGCGAAGGCTCAGGCATGCTGCCGTTCCTGCTGGCGGAAAACCTCGGCTGGCCGCTGGTGGTCGGGCTGGCTCAGGTGGAATCCATCGATGGCAGTTCGGCGCTTGTCCTTCAAGCGTTGCCCCGTGGTCAGCGCCGTCGTTTGAAGGTGCGGCTGCCGTTCCTGGCGACTGTGGATAACGCAGCGCCGAAGCCTCGTCAGAGCGCGTATGGCCCGGCCCGGCGTGGTGTGTTGCAGGCGGATGAAGTCGAAGTGGTCGAGGATGAGTTGCTGGCCGTATCGACGCTGCAACCGGCCAAGCCTCGGCCTAAACGCTTGAAAGTGATCAAAGCCAAAAGCGGCGCGGACCGGATGAAAGCGGCGACGGCCAAGGCCAGTGGCGGCGGCGGGCAGGTGCTCAAAGGCGTCACGGCGCAAGCGGGTGCCGAAGCGATTCTCAAATTGCTGATCGAAGAAGGCGTGGTCCGCTAACCGCAAATCTGCACAGAACTAATGTAGGAGTGAGCCTGCTCGCGATAGCGGTGTATCAGTTGACATCTATTCAGCTGATCCACCGCTATCGCGAGCAGGCTCACTCCTACAAGGGACAAAATAATGATCGTCAAATTTCGTTCGGCCTTGCGCAGCGACGCGCGGGAAATTGCCCGTTTGTTCCAGATTTCCTCAGAGGGCGCTTCGGATTACATCTGGAGCCAAATCGCCGAACCCGGCCAGGACCTGTTGGACGTCGGCGCCCTGCGTTACGCCCGTGACGACGTGGATTTCTCCTACCAGAACTGCCTCATCGCCGAGGCTGACGGCCACGTCATCGGCATGATGCACAGCTATGTGATGCGCCACGATCCACTGGCCGAGCCCACCACCGACCCGGTGCTGGCGCCGTATGCCGACATGGAAATCCCCGACACGCTCTACATCTCCAGCCTCGCGTTGCATGAAGGCTGGCGCAACCAGGGCCTTGGCAAGCAGTTCCTCGCCCACGCTCACGAACGTGCCCGCCAGTTGGGGCTCAAGGGCTTGAGCCTGATCGACTACGCCGTCAACACCGGCGCCCGTCGTTTCTATGAGCGGCATGGTTTCCGCATCGTCGATACCTGCCAGATCACGCCACACCCGATGATTCGGGTGACCGGCGACGCTTACCTCATGCAGTGGCCCTAGTGAGCTACATTTCTTAATGAGCGGCCCGAGGCGGCAGCAGCGCTGATTCATAAAACTCGTTTTCAGGAATGGGTTGCCGATGAGCACGGTCAGTCGGCGTGAGACATGTCTGATCTGTGGCGTGATGCTGGTTGTGATGGCTGCGGCCGCTGAAACCCGCCAGGGCGATCCGGATTTCTATCAATGGATCGACTCTGCGCAGGGGCGGAACGCTTCCCTGGCGCAAATGAAGCGACATTGCGATCAGGTGTTGGCGCCTGATAAAAACCTCAATTGTTCAGTCACCGTTCTCGCCAGAATGTTCGAGACCAAGGCCGCCAATCAGCTGCCCGACTACTACCTGGCAATCAAGCGGCGCCATGCTCAAGCCATCGCCAATGACCCTGAACTCCAACAGTTGTTCTCCATGTTCGGCAGCGAATCGATCGCGACCTTGCGTCAGGTCGCCGATTTCTCGCTGACAAGATCACCGCGACGCGAAGTGCTGCCGATTCATCCTTCCCCAGACGATGGCCACGAGACGAATGAGGTGCTGCCGTACCTCGATGTAAGAGCCGCCAACGGTGTTTCGGCGCGGTTCATTCTTGACACGGGCGCCCCGCAAACCCGGGTCAACAGCGAAACCGCGAAGCAGATGGGCATCAAGCTGCTGACCGACTCTGATTACGGCTACAGCACCTTCTACGGCGAGCGGGACCTGGCGGCCAAGCTCGGAATCCTTGAGTCCCTGAAGATCGGTGCAAGCGAGTTCAGGAACGTCCTGGTGTTTGTCAGTGATCGGGATAACTTATTGGGGCTCGATCTGATCGGTAAGCTGGGACGATTGAACATTACGAAAAAGACGCTGGAGATCAACGCTGCGGCGCCCACACGATGTGATTCGCCAGTCACCTTCGTCCGTATCGACATCAATCAACGATTGACCCTTGCTGCGCGGCTGGATCGGCGTGCGACCGTGGCGATTATCGACACCGGCAATGTGGATTACCTGACATCGGCCTCGCCCGGCACTTCACCTGTTCATGTCATCGATAAGCCGCACCACCAGATCTTCAAGGGCGAGTTGAGCTTGTCCGGACGTACCCGTCTGATCGCCTACAAGTACTACCCGGACTTTACGATCCCGCCGTCGATGCTGCTTGGGCAGTACGTACCGTCGATTTTGCTCGGATGGCGTGCATTCAATGATTACGAGTTGAATCTGGATATTGCTTCGGGCTTGTCCTGTTTCAACAGGGTTTGATCACGGTTACCCACAATCCCTGTTAGCGCTTCTGTGGATAACGTGTTCGCCCATCGCTGCACGCCATACAAATCAAGCCCTTCAAGCCTTCGTACAAAAAACAACCAGCCTAAGTTACGGTTTTTTCGGGCTTTTTCCAGAGGATAAGTCTGTTCGTTCGCCAATACTTGCCCCCAATCTCTGTTGGCGCTTCTGTGGATAAGATGTTCGCTGTCCGCTACAGGCCATATAAACCGGGCCTGTTAGCTGTATGATTAAAAAATGATCAATTTGCCGGTTTGGAGCGGCGAACCTCGCGTAAACCCTGATTTATCGCGGCTTTCGGCGGTTTTCCACAGAGACGGCGAAGTTGCCCCCAAAGTCTGTTGGCGCTTCTGTGGATAAGGTGTTCGCCATCCGCTACAGGCCACGTACTTCGTGGCTTTCAGGTGTCAGATCAAAAAATAACCAATCGCTGTTCAAAACCCTGCTTCTGGATAAGTCACGGATTTTCTTCGGTTTCTGTGGAGAAAGTTAGGGGGCGTCGCACACTTGTCCCCATTAGCTGTGGGTGGAGGTGTGGATAACTTGTTTGCGGAAGGCTGAAAGCCACGTAGGGCATAGCGCTGAACGGAATAGATCATATTTCGTACAGTTCTAATGTCGCGGAGAGTCAGAAGGGGATGTGTTGCGAGGGATGGCGCCATCGCGAGCAAGCTTGCTCCTACATTTGATCTTCGGTGCGCCAAAGATCCCCTGTGGGAGCGAGCCTGCTCGCGATGCTTTTGATCTTTAACCCTGAACCGGAACCCCTTTGAGGTAAGGCGCAGGCTCAGCGCCGAGGTTGTTCAGCAAACGCTCGCTGTACCAATCCACAAAGTTCACCACACCAAACTCATAGGTCTTGGAGTAAGGCCCAGGCTGGTACGCCGAGGAGTTGATCCCGCGCTGGTTTTCTTCAGCCAGGCGACGGTCCTGGTCGTTGGTGGCATCCCAGACCTGGCGCATGCGCTCCACGTCGTAGTCGACGCCTTCGACCGCGTCCTTGTGCACGATCCACTTGGTGGTGACCATGGTTTCCTGCGCGCTGATCGGCCACACCGTGAAGACGATGATATGGTCGCCCATGCAGTGGTTCCACGAGTGCGGCAGGTGCAGGATGCGCATCGAGCCCAGGTCCGGGTTCTTGATGCGGCCCATGAGTTTGGCGCAACCCTGTTTGCCGTCCATGGTCATCGACACGGTGCCCTTGAGCAGCGGCATGCGCACGATGCGGTTACGCAGGCCGAAACTGGCGTGGGCGTAAGGGATCTTCTCGGCTTCCCAGGCAGCGGCGGAAGCGGCGACGTGGTCCTTGAACGCCTGGTCGGCGCGCGGGTCGGTAACGTCGTCCCATTCCAGCAAGGTTTTCAGCAGTTCCGGGTGCGACGCGTTGCAGTGGTAGCACTCGCGGTTGTTTTCCAGCACCAGTTTCCAGTTGGCCTTTTCCATCAAGGTGGTTTGCACCGCCACCTTGGTGTTTTCCATGTCGTACGGTTCCATGTAATGGCTCAGCGTCGACAGGAAGTCATCGATGGCCGGCGGGTTCTCCGACAGGCTGATGAAGATATAGCCGCCGGCGGTCTTCACGTTCACCGGTTTCAGGCCGTACTGCTTCATGTCGAAATCGGCGCCCATTTCGGTGCCGGCGAACAGCAGACGGCCGTCCAGCTCGTAGGTCCACTGGTGGTAGTGGCAGACCAGCTTGGCGACTTTGCCTTTATCACTGGTGCACAGCCGCGAACCGCGGTGACGGCAGACGTTGTGGAAGGCGTGAACCACGCCTTCGGCGCCGCGAATCACGATGATCGGGTTCTTGCCGACTTGCAGGGTCAGGTAGTTGCCCTTGGTCGGGATTTCGCAGGTCATGCCGGCGATCAACCACTCTTTCTGGAAGATCTCCTGCATGTCGATATCAAACAGCCGCTCGTCAGAGTAAAACGGCTGCGGCAGCGAGAAGGTGCGCTCGCGCTCTTGCAGCATCTGCGCGGTGGCCTTGCGTGCGGGTTCCAGTGGATCGCCCAGGCTCAGGGTAGTAGTGACGTCCATCATTTAATCCTCAAGGCCATTCTGTGTGGCCGGCGAAAGTGGCTAATCAGGTTTGCTACGCAAGGTGTAATGGTTATGTCTTGGTATGGGGCGAGTGTGGGGCCGGCGTTGCCCGGAACCTTATCCATGGGCGACATGGCCCAATCTGTTCCCGACGCGTAACCCCCGGCAGTTGGGGGCTGGTCGCGATAAGTATGTGAATGTCGCAGATAGGTAAATGGGTGATCTGCGCTATACGCAGAATCGTCAACATAAGGCCGACCATCGGCGGTGGAGAACAGCATGTCCAACAGCTTCCTGAATCCGGTAACCACCCAGACCTGGGCCAATGGCCGACACATCGTCCGTTGCGTCAAAGTCATCCAGGAAACCTGGGATGTGCGCACCTTCTGCTTTATGGCCGACCAGCCGATCATGTTCTTCTTCAAGCCGGGGCAGTTCGTCACCCTGGAGCTGGAAATCGATGGCCAGCAGATCATGCGTTCGTACACCATTTCCAGTTCGCCCTCGGTGCCGTACAGCTTTTCGGTAACGATCAAGCGCGTGCCGGGCGGCAAGGTCTCGAACTGGCTGCACGACACCCTGCATGAAGGCTACGAACTGGCGGTGCACGGCCCGGTCGGGCTGTTTAACGCGATCGACTTCCCGAACCCGAAAGTGCTGTACCTCAGTGGCGGCGTGGGCATCACGCCGTGCATGTCCATGGCCCGCTGGTTCTTCGATACCAACGGCAATGTCGATATGGCGTTTATCCACAGCGCCCGCTCGCCGAAAGACATCATTTATCACCGCGAGCTGGAACACATGGCCGCGCGGATCGAAAATTTCAGCCTGCACCTGATCTGTGAAAAACATGGTTTCGGTGAGCCATGGGCCGGTTATCGCGGTTATCTGAACCACAAGATGCTGGAACTGATGGTCCCGGACTTCCTTGAGCGCGAAGTGTTCTGCTGCGGCCCGACGCCTTACATGAACGCGGTCAAGCGCCTGCTGGAAAACGCCGGCTTCAATATGAAGCACTACCACGAGGAATCATTCGGCGCCACGCCGCCAGAGGCGATCGCCGATGCCGTGGAGAATGCCGAGCAGGCCGCTGACGCGCCGGAAATCGATGCGGCTGATTTGCATGAGGTGGAATTCACCGCCTCGGGCAAGAGCATCCGTGTGGCACCGGGCGAGACCGTGCATGCGGCGGCCGCCAAGGTCGGCCTGATGATTCCGAAAGCTTGCGGCATGGGCATTTGCGGCACCTGCAAGGTGCTCAAGCTTGGCGGCGAAGTGGAGATGGACCACAACGGCGGGATCACCGAGGAAGACGAGGCCGAAGGGTTCATCCTGTCGTGCTGCAGCGTGCCGAAGGGCGACGTTCGCATCGAGTACTGATGGTCGCACGATAAACCTGTAGGAGCTGTCGAGTGAAACGAGGCGGCGATCTTTTGACCTTGATCTTTGAAGTCAAAAGATCGCCGCCTCGTTTCACTCGACAGCTCCTACAAGGTTGTGGATATCTCAGTCGACGAATAGGTCTGGCATCAACTTGTCGTTGGTGCCGGGCTCAAAGCGGTAATGATTGAATTCGGTCACGCCGTGCTCCCGCAGAATTTCCTCGTCAATCAGCAACTGACCGGTGATGCTGCGACCGCTGCTGTCCAGGATGACGTGTGCGGCATCCGCCATGATTTCCGGCGTACGCGCATGTTTGAACGACTCGCGTGAGCCCAATTGAAATTCGATGGCAGCGGTGGCGATCATGGTCTGCGGCCACAGCGAATTGACGCTGACCCCGTAATTCTTGAATTCCTCGCTCATGCCCAACGTGAGCATGCTCATGCCGTATTTGGTCACGGTGTACGGGCTGTATTGGGCGAACCACTTGGTTGCCAGGTTCAGTGGCGGTGACAGGTTGAGGATATGACCGCTGCTTTTCTTCAGGTAAGGCAAGGCTGCCTGGCTGCACAGCAATACGGCGCGGGTGTTGATCTGGTGCATCAGGTCAAAGCGCTTGAGCTCGATGTGCTGAACCCCGGTCAGCTTGATCGCGCCGGCGTTGTTGACCAGCGCATCGATGCCGCCGAAATGTTCGTTGGCCTGGGCCAGTGCCTCACGCACCGCGACTTCATCACGCACATCCACCTGCAGCGCCAGCGCCTTGCCGCCGGCGGCTTCGACTTCCTTTGCGACACTGAAAATCGTGCCCGGCAATTTGGCGTGCGGCTCTGCACTTTTGGCTGCAATCACGATGTTGGCCCCATCGCGCGCGGCCCGCAGCGCGATCTTACGACCAATCCCGCGGCTGGCGCCGGTGATGAACAGGGTTTTGCCTTGAAGGGACATGCGTGCGCTCCTGATTATTGTTATCTGAGCGCTTCAATGTAGACCAACATGCGTGGTGCATCTTGCTGGCGATGGTGGTGTGTCGGGTGTACCGCGTTTCGGCAATCGCCAGCAAGCTGGCTCCTACAGGGTTTGTGTCGTACGCAGGATGGGAGGTAGGGCGGGAATTTGTAGGAGCCGGCTTGCCGGCGATGACGGTGTGTCAGGCACACCGCGTCGTCTGGATCGCCAGCAAGCCGGCTCCTACAGGGTTTGTGTCGTACACAGGATGGGAGGTGGGGCGCGAATTTGTAGGAGCTGGCTTGCTAGCGATGGCGGTGTGTCGGGTGTACCGCGTTGCAGCGATCGCCAGCAAGCCGGCTCCTACAGGTTTTTCGTCGTACGCGGAATGGGAGGCGGGACGGGAATTTGTAGGAGCCGGCTTGCCGGCGATGGCGGTGTGTCAGGCACACCGCGTCGTCTGGATCGCCAGCAAGCTGGCTCCTACAGGTTTTGTGTTGTTAGCGGGACATCACTTCGCGGATATCTGCTGCCAATTCACGTACGCGTTCTTCCTCGGTGTCCCAGGAGCACATGAAGCGGGCGCCGCCGTTGCCGATGAAGGTGTAGAAGCGCCAGCCCTTGGCGGTCAGTGCGGCGATGGCCGGTTCCGAGAGTTGCAGGAACACGCCGTTGGCCTGCACCGGGAACATCAGCTCCACGCCCTGGATATCGCTGACCAGTTCCGCCAGCAGTTGCGCACAATGGTTGGCGTGGCGGGCGTATTTGAGCCAGGCGTCGTTTTCCAGGATCCCGACCCACGGTGCCGAGAGGAAACGCATTTTCGAGGCCAGTTGCCCGGCCTGCTTGCAGCGATAGTCGAAGTCTTCGGCCAGTTTGTGGTTGAAGAACAGAATCGCTTCACCCACTGCCATGCCGTTTTTCGTGCCGCCGAAGCACAGCACGTCAACGCCGGCCTTCCAGGTCAGGTCGGCCGGCGTGCAGCCGAGGAACGCGCAGGCGTTGGAGAAGCGCGCGCCGTCCATGTGCAGGTTCAGGCCGAGTTCTTTGCAAGTGGCGCTGATGGCGCGGATTTCTTCCGGGGTGTAGACGCTGCCGACTTCGGTGGCCTGGGTCAGGGTCACGACGCGCGGTTTCGGGTAGTGAATGTCCTGGCGCTTGAGGGCCACTTCGCGGATCGATTCCGGGGTCAGCTTGCCGTTCTCGGTGCGGGCGACCAGCAGCTTGGAGCCGTTGGAAAAGAACTCCGGCGCGCCGCATTCGTCGGTTTCGACGTGGGCGGTTTCCGAGCAGATCACGCTGTGGTAACTCTGGCACAGCGACGACAGGGCCAAGGAGTTGGCGGCGGTGCCGTTGAAGGCGAAGAACACTTCGCAGTCGGTTTCGAACAGTTTGCGGAAATCATCGGACGCGCGAGCGGTCCATTCATCGTCGCCGTAGGCGCGCTGGTGGCCGTGGTTGGCCTGTTCCATCGCCGCCCAGGCTTCAGGGCAGATACCGGAATAGTTGTCGCTGGCGAATTGTTGGCTCTTATCGGTCATGGCCCTGCTTTCCGTGGTCGGGACGCTTATGGTGAAGCGTCTCGTGGTCAATGATGGTGCGCACTTTACCGAAGATCATCCGGCGAGCACACAGGATGCGTCTGACAGAAAAATACAAAGACGACGGGCGATTATGCACATGACTCAACGGGATGGGGCACTGGATCTGCTCAAGTGGCTGGCGCTGCTGAGCATGGTGCTCGATCACCTGCGATATGTCGGTTATTCCCTCGATCTGCTGTATGTGCCCGGACGACTGGCATTTCCGTGGTTCTGTCTGGCAATGGCGGCGAACCTGTCGCGTTCACGACAAGTCACACCTCAATGGCGGTATCTGGGCTGGTTGATTCTGTTTAGTGCTATCAGCGAAATCCCTTACAGGATGTACATCCCCGATCCCGACACCTTGAACGTGCTGCCTACGCTGGCGCTTGGGCTGTTGGTCGCGCGCGGTTGGCAGCAAAAGACGCTGCCATCGCGCCTGCTTGCGGTTGCTGTCTTAGTGCTGGCAGCGGTGTTCACGGAATACCTGATGTTCGGCGTTTTTGGTGTGTTGTTGCCGCTGGCGATGTTGCTGGTGATCAAGCGGCCCTGGTATTTCAGCCTGTTGCCGGGGTTGATCTGTCTGGCTGCCAATCAGTGGGAGGTGCTGTATTACTCCGCCCGGTTGGGTAACAGTGCGGCGATCCCAGGCATTGCCACTTGTCTGATCGCGCCATGGCTCGGGTTGTTCTTGTTGCGACATGCGCGACGCATCAATCCTCCACCCATGCGGCGCTGGGCGTATGCGCTCTATCCGCTGCATTTCCTGCTTCTGTTACTCGTCCGCCAGATCGCCACCTAACCCCTGTAGGAGCTGGCTTGCCAGCGATAGCGGTGGGTCAGCCGCCATCAATGCTGTATGTGACGCCCTCATCGCTGGCAAGCCAGCTCCCACAGGGTTTACCGCTGATTTGAGAACGGGGCTCGGTCTGTCATTTCCCGCCATGTCGTAAACGCACCTTTGCGTGGCGTCCGTAGGCATTTGACCTGTCTGCGCCGGTCATACCATCGCTATCAAAGGGCACTGCCGAAACGCCGTGCCTTACCGAGACGAATGGCGCACAGATGCCGCTGGGAGAGACGCGATGTTCAGCAAGCAAGACCAGATCAAAGGTTACGACGATGCACTGCTGGCGGCGATGAATGCCGAGGAGCAACGCCAGGAAGATCACATCGAGCTGATCGCGTCCGAAAACTACACCAGCAAACGCGTCATGGAAGCTCAGGGCAGCGGCCTGACCAACAAATACGCCGAAGGCTATCCGGGCAAGCGCTACTACGGTGGCTGCGAGCACGTCGACAAGGTTGAAGCACTGGCCATCGAACGCGCCAAGCAACTGTTCGGCGCCGATTACGCCAACGTGCAGCCGCACTCCGGCTCTTCGGCCAACAGCGCCGTTTACCTGGCCCTGCTGCAAGCCGGCGACACCATTCTGGGCATGAGCCTGGCCCACGGCGGTCACCTGACCCACGGCGCCAAGGTTTCGTCCTCGGGCAAGCTGTACAACGCCGTGCAGTACGGCATCGACACCAAGACCGGTCTGATCGACTACGACGAAGTCGAGCGCCTGGCCGTCGAGTGCAAGCCGAAGATGATCGTTGCCGGCTTCTCGGCTTACTCCAAGACCCTCGACTTCCCACGCTTCCGTCAGATCGCCGACAAGGTCGGTGCGCTGCTGTTCGTCGACATGGCCCACGTTGCCGGTCTGGTCGCTGCCGGCCTGTACCCGAACCCGCTGCCGTACGCCGACGTGGTGACCACCACCACCCACAAGACCCTGCGCGGTCCGCGTGGCGGCCTGATCCTGGCCAAGGCCAACGAAGAAATCGAGAAGAAGCTCAACGCAGCCGTATTCCCGGGTGCCCAAGGCGGCCCGCTGATGCACGTCATCGCCGGTAAAGCGGTGTGCTTCAAGGAAGCGCTGGAGCCAGGTTTCAAGGCTTACCAGCAACAAGTGATCGATAACGCCCAGGCCATGGCCGGCGTATTTATCAAACGCGGCTACGATGTAGTGTCCGGCGGCACCGATAACCACCTGTTCCTGGTCAGCCTGATTCGTCAGGGCCTCACCGGCAAAGAGGCGGATGCAGCACTCGGTCGCGCCCACATCACTGTGAACAAGAACGCTGTCCCGAACGATCCACAGTCGCCGTTCGTCACTTCCGGCCTGCGTATCGGCACCCCTGCGGTGACCACACGCGGCTTCAAGGTGACCCAGTGCGTCACGCTGGCCGGCTGGATCTGCGACATCCTCGACAACCTCGGCGACGCCGATGTCGAAGCGAACGTCGCGCAGCAAGTGTCGGCCCTGTGCGCGGACTTCCCGGTTTATCGCTGAGCGCGGTTTTGGAGTAAATGACTATGCAACGCTACTCGGGCTTCGGCCTCTTCAAACACTCCCTCAGCCATCATGAAAACTGGCAGAAAATGTGGCGCACGCCGACCCCTAAAAAGGTCTACGACGTGGTCATCGTCGGCGGTGGCGGGCATGGTCTCGCCACGGCTTACTACCTGGCCAAGGAACACGGCATCACCAACGTGGCCGTGGTCGAAAAAGGCTGGCTGGGCGGCGGTAACACCGCGCGCAACACCACCATCGTTCGCTCGAACTACCTGTGGGACGAGTCGGCGCACCTGTACGAACACGCGATGAAACTGTGGGAAGGCCTGTCCCAGGACCTGAACTACAACGTGATGTTCTCCCAGCGCGGCGTCTACAACCTGTGCCACACCCTGCAGGACATTCGTGATTCCGAGCGTCGGGTCAGCGCCAACCGCCTCAACGGCGTGGACGGCGAACTGCTCGATGCCAAGCAAGTAGCGGACGAGATTCCGTACCTCGACTGCTCCAAGAACACTCGCTACCCGGTGATGGGCGCTACCGTCCAGCGTCGCGGCGGCGTGGCTCGTCACGATGCCGTGGCATGGGGCTTTGCCCGTGCCGCTGACGCACTCGGCGTGGACCTGATCCAGCAGACCGAAGTGATCGGTTTCCGCAAGGAAAACGGCGTGTGCATCGGCGTTGAAACCAACAAGGGCTTCATCGGCGCCAAGCGCGTCGGTGTGGTCACCGCCGGTAACTCCGGGCACATGGCCAAACTCGCCGGTTTCCGTCTGCCGATCGAATCCCACCCGCTGCAAGCGCTGGTGTCCGAGCCGATCAAGCCGATTATCGACAGCGTGATCATGTCCAACGCCGTACACGGTTACATCAGCCAGTCCGACAAGGGCGACCTGGTGATCGGCGCCGGTATCGACGGCTACAACGGCTACGGCCAGCGTGGTTCGTACCCGGTGATCGAGCACACCATCCAGGCCATCGTCGAGATGTTCCCGGTCTTGTCCCGCGTACGCATGAACCGGCAGTGGGGCGGCATCGTCGACACCACGCCGGATGCCTGCCCGATCATCTCGAAAACCCCGGTCCCGAACATGTTCTTCAACTGCGGTTGGGGCACCGGTGGCTTCAAGGCAACACCTGGCTCGGGCAACGTGTTTGCCGCGAGCCTGGCCAAGGGTGAAATGCACCCATTGGCCGCACCTTTCTCCATCGACCGTTTCCACAACGGTGCGTTGATCGATGAACACGGCGCTGCTGCGGTTGCCCACTAACAGGAGAAATCCCCATGTTGCATATCTTCTGTCCTCACTGCGGTGAGCTGCGCTCTGAAGAGGAATTCCACGCATCCGGCCAGGCGCACATCCCGCGTCCACTGGATCCGAACACCTGCACCGACGAGGAGTGGGGCGACTACATGTTCTTCCGCGATAACCCTCGCGGTCTGCACCACGAGCTGTGGGATCACGTTGCCGGTTGCCGTCAGTACTTCAACGTCACCCGCGACACCGTGACCTACGAGATTCTCGAGACTTACAAGATCGGCACCAAGCCACAATTCACCGACAAGACCGATAGCTCGAAAGCGGCTACGACGGCTCTGGGAGAGAAGGTATGAGCCAGATCAATCGCCTGTCCAATGGCGGACGGATCGACCGCAACAAAGTGCTGAGCTTCACCTTCAACGGCCAGGCCTACAAAGGCTTTGAAGGCGATTCCCTGGCCGCTGCACTGCTGGCCAACGGCGTCGACATCATCGGTCGCAGCTTCAAGTATTCCCGTCCGCGCGGCATCTTCGCCGCCGGTGCCGAAGAGCCGAACGCCGTGCTGCAGATCGGCGCGACCGAAGCCACGCAAATCCCGAACGTACGCGCCACGCAACAAGCGCTGTACCAGGGCCTGGTCGCCACCAGCACCAACGGCTGGCCGAGCGTGAACAACGACATGATGGGGATTCTCGGCAAGGTCGGCGGCAAGCTGATGCCACCGGGCTTCTACTACAAAACCTTCATGTACCCGCAATCGTTCTGGATGACTTACGAGAAGTACATTCGTAAGGCTGCCGGTCTTGGCCGCTCGCCGACCGAGAACGATCCGGACACCTACGACTACATGAACCAGCACTGCGACGTGCTGATCGTCGGCGGTGGCCCGGCTGGCCTGGCCGCTGCTTTGGCAGCCGCTCGCAGCGGTGCTCGCGTCATTCTGGCCGATGAGCAGGAAGAGTTCGGCGGCAGCCTGCTCGACTCCCGCGAAAGCCTCGATGGCAAACCTGCCGTGGAATGGGTCGCCAGCGTCCTCGACGAACTGAAGAACACCCCGGACGTGCTGCTGTTGCCGCGCGCCACGGTCAACGGCTACCACGACCATAACTTCCTGACCATCCACGAGCGCCTGACCGATCACCTCGGCGACCGCGCACCGATTGGCCAGGTGCGTCAACGCATCCACCGGGTTCGCGCCAAGCGTGTGGTGCTGGCGACCGGCGCTCACGAGCGTCCACTGGTCTACGGCAACAACGACGTGCCGGGCAACATGCTCGCCGGCGCTGTGTCGACTTACGTCCGTCGCTACGGCGTGGCACCGGGTAAAAAACTGGTGCTGTCGACCAACAACGATCACGCCTACCGCGTTGCACTGGATTGGCTCGACGCCAGCCTGCAAGTGGTGGCCATCGCCGACGCCCGCAGCAATCCGCGTGGTGCACTGGTTGAAGAAGCCCGCGCCAAAGGCATTCGCATCCTGACCGGCAGCGCCGTGATCGAGGCCCGTGGCAGCAAGCACGTGACCGCCGCTCGCGTCGCCGCGATCGACGTCAAAGCCCACGCCGTGACCAGCCCTGGCGAGTGGCTCGAATGCGACCTGGTTGCCAGTTCCGGCGGTTACAGCCCGGTGGTTCACCTGGCTTCGCACTTGGGTGGCAAGCCAATCTGGCGTGAAGACATCCTCGGTTTCGTACCGGGCGAAGCACCGCAGAAACGCGTGTGCGTCGGTGGCATCAACGGCGTCTACGGTCTCGGCGATTCGCTGGCCGACGGTTTTGAAGGCGGCGCTCGCGCAGCCAGCGAAGCCGGTTTCAGCGTGGTCGAAGGCACCTTGCCGAAAGCCCTGAGCCGTCTGGAAGAGCCTACGTTGGCACTGTTCCAGGTGCCGCATGAAAAGAACACCGCACGTGCGCCGAAGCAATTCGTCGACCTGCAAAACGACGTCACCGCCGCCGCCATCGAACTGGCGACCCGCGAGGGCTTCGAGTCGGTCGAGCACGTCAAACGCTACACCGCACTGGGCTTCGGCACTGACCAGGGCAAGCTCGGCAACGTCAACGGCCTGGCCATTGCCGCCCGTTCGCTGAACGTGACCATCCCGCAGATGGGCACCACCATGTTCCGTCCGAACTACACGCCGGTGACCTTCGGCGCCGTGGCCGGCCGTCACTGTGGGCACATCTTCGAACCTGTACGCTTCACTGCGCTGCATCACTGGCACGTGAAGAATGGCGCCGAATTCGAAGACGTCGGTCAGTGGAAACGTCCTTGGTACTTCCCGAAAAACGGTGAAGACATTCACGCCGCCGTGAAACGCGAATGCAAAGCCGTGCGCGACAGCGTCGGCCTGCTGGATGCGTCGACCCTCGGCAAGATCGACATTCAAGGCCCGGATGCGCGTGAGTTCCTCAACCGCGTCTACACCAACGCCTGGACCAAGCTCGACGTGGGCAAGGCGCGTTATGGCCTGATGTGCAAAGAAGACGGCATGGTCTTCGACGACGGCGTCACCGCTTGCCTCGCCGACAACCACTTCGTGATGACCACCACCACCGGCGGCGCTGCACGCGTGCTGCAATGGCTGGAAATCTACTCCCAGACCGAATGGCCAGAGCTGAAGGTGTACTTCACTTCCGTGACGGATCACTGGGCAACCATGACCCTGTCCGGGCCGAACAGCCGCAAGCTGCTCAGCGAAGTCACCGACATCGATCTGAGCAACGAAGCCTTCCCGTTCATGACCTGGAAAGAAGGTCTGGTCGGCGGTGTACCGGCGCGGGTGTTCCGGATCTCGTTTACCGGTGAGCTGTCGTACGAAGTCAACGTGCAAGCCGACTACGCCATGGGCGTGCTCGAAAAAATCGCCGAGGCCGGCAAGCAGTACAACCTGACGCCGTACGGCACCGAAACCATGCACATCCTGCGTGCGGAGAAGGGCTTCATCATCGTCGGTCAGGACACTGACAGCTCGATGACCCCGGACGACCTGAACATGGGCTGGTGTGTCGGTCGCACCAAACCGTTCTCGTGGATCGGCTGGCGTGGCATGAATCGCGAAGACTGCGTGCGTGATCAACGTAAACAACTGGTGGGCCTGAAGCCGATCGATCCGACCAAATGGCTGCCGGAAGGTGCGCAACTGGTGTTCAACACCAAGCAGACGATCCCGATGACGATGGTCGGTCACGTCACCTCCAGCTACCTGCACAACTCCCTCGGCTATTCGTTTGCCATGGGCGTGGTCAAGGGCGGCTTGAAGCGGATCGGCGAGCGCGTATTCGCACCGCTGGCCGATGGCAGCGTGATCGAGGCGGAAATCGTTTCTTCGGTGTTCTTCGATCCGAAAGGCGATCGCCAGAACGTGTGATTGCCGGATGTGGTGCATCTGATGCACCGCATCGCCGGCGAGCCGGCTCCTACAGGATGTACGCGATTTGTAGGAGCCGGCTTGCCGGCGATGACGCCAGATCAGTCACCGCAAGCCTCACAACAGAATTCAGGAAAGGTGCTTTATGACCGCAGCCAATGTTTACCAACAACGCCCAACTACTGGGGCCAAGGCCGAGTCGTCGCTGCATCATGCCGACCTCGCCAGCCTGGTCGGCAAGGGCCGCAAAAACGCCGGCGTGATCGTGCGTGAGAAAAAACTCCTCGGCCACCTGACCATCCGTGGCGATGGCCACGATGCCGCGTTCGCCGCTGGCGTGCACAAGGCCCTGGGCATCGAATTGCCGAGCGCGCTGACCGTGATCGTCAAGGGCGAAACCAGCCTGCAATGGATGGGGCCGGATGAGTATTTGCTGATCGTGCCGACCGGCGAAGAATTTGCCGCCGAGAAAAAGCTCCGTGAAGCGCTGGGCGACCTGCACATCCAGATCGTCAACGTCAGCGGTGGCCAGCAGATCCTCGAACTGAGCGGTCCGAACGTACGCCAGGTGCTGATGAAGTCCACCAGCTACGACGTACACCCCAACAGCTTCCCGGTCGGCAAGGCTGTCGGCACTGTGTTTGCCAAGTCGCAACTGGTGATCCGCCACACCGCCGAAGACACCTGGGAACTGCTGATCCGTCGCAGCTTCTCGGATTACTGGTGGTTGTGGTTGCAGGATGCGGCGGCCGAGTACGGGCTTAGCGTTCAGGCTTGAGATTTTATCGCCGGCAAGCCGGCTCCTACATGTTGTTCATCTGACCTGTAGGAGCCGGCTTGCCGGCGATCAACCGCGCAGCGGTTGCCCATAACAACAGGAGTCACCGCACTATGAGCCGCGCCCCAGACACATGGATTCTGACCGCCGACTGCCCAAGCGTCCTCGGCACCGTGGACGCGGTGACCCGCTTTCTGTTCGAGCAGGGCTGCTACGTCACCGAGCACCATTCGTTCGATGACCGGCTCTCGGGTCGTTTCTTCATCCGCGTGGAATTCCGTCAGCCTGACGGCTTCGACGAACAAGCCTTCCGCGCAGGGCTGGAAGAGCGTGGCCAGGCGTTCGGCATGATCTTCGAGCTGACCCCGCCGCATCACCGCCCGAAAGTGGTGATCATGGTCTCCAAGGCCGATCACTGCCTCAACGATTTGCTCTACCGCCAACGCATCGGCCAGTTGTCGATGGACGTCGCCGCCGTGGTTTCCAACCACCCGGACCTCAAGCCGTTGGCCGACTGGCACCAGATTCCGTACTACCACTTCCCGCTCGACCCGAACGACAAGCCGTCGCAAGAGCGCCAGGTGTTGCAGGTGATCGAAGAATCCGGTGCCGAGCTGGTGATTCTTGCGCGCTACATGCAGGTGTTGTCGCCGGAGCTGTGCCGCAAACTCGATGGCAAGGCGATCAATATCCACCACTCCCTGCTGCCCGGTTTCAAAGGCGCCAAGCCGTATCACCAGGCCTACAACAAGGGCGTGAAACTGGTCGGCGCCACAGCGCATTACATCAATAACGACCTGGACGAAGGCCCGATCATCGCCCAGGGCGTGGAGGTGGTGGACCACAGTCATTACCCGGAAGATTTGATCGCCAAGGGGCGGGATATCGAGGGGCTGACGTTGGCGCGGGCGGTTGGGTATCACATTGAGCGACGGGTGTTCCTCAACGCCAATCGCACCGTCGTTCTTTAGTTCGCCTTCGCGGGCAAGCCTCGCTCCTACAGGTGAGCGAGTTGCCCTTGTAGGAGCGAGGCTTGCCCGCGAAGGGGCCCTTACAAACAACACAAGACACACAGGCAATAACCCGAGCAATCAACGCGCCGCCGATCCTGGGCGACGCGGCTATTACATAAAAACAACAGCGAGGTGAAAGCATGTCTGGCAATCGTGGTGTGGTGTATCTCGGCGCTGGCAAGGTCGAAGTACAGAAAATCGACTATCCGAAAATGCAGGACCCGCGTGGCAGGAAGATCAATCACGCCGTGATTCTGCGCGTGGTTTCCACCAACATCTGTGGTTCCGACCAGCACATGGTGCGCGGTCGTACCACTGCTCAAACCGGTCTGGTACTGGGTCACGAAATCACCGGTGAGGTGATCGAGAAGGGCAGCGACGTCGAGAACCTGCAAATCGGCGACCTGGTGTCCGTTCCGTTCAACGTGGCTTGCGGGCGCTGCCGTTCCTGCAAGGAAATGCACACCGGCGTCTGCCTCAGCGTTAACCCGGCACGTCCGGGCGGTGCTTACGGTTACGTCGACATGGGCGACTGGACCGGCGGCCAGGCTGAGTACGCGATGGTGCCGTACGCTGACTTCAACCTGCTGAAACTGCCTGACCGCGATCGCGCGATGGAAAAAATCCGCGACCTGACCTGCCTCTCCGACATCCTGCCGACCGGTTACCACGGCGCAGTGACTGCCGGCGTTGGCCCGGGCAGCACGGTGTACATCGCCGGTGCCGGTCCGGTTGGTCTGGCGGCTGCCGCTTCCGCCCGCCTGCTGGGTGCGGCAGTGGTCATCGTCGGTGACGTCAACACCGTCCGCCTGGCGCACGCCAAGGCGCAGGGCTTCGAAATCGCCGACCTGTCCCTGGACACCCCACTGCACGAACAAATCGCCGCATTGCTGGGCGAGCCAGAAGTGGATTGCGCCATCGACGCCGTGGGCTTCGAAGCGCGCGGTCACGGCCATGACGGCGTGAAGCACGAGGCTCCGGCCACCGTGCTCAACTCGCTGATGGGCGTGGTTCGCGTGGCGGGCAAAATCGGTATCCCTGGCCTGTACGTCACCGAAGATCCGGGTGCCGTGGACGCCGCCGCGAAAATGGGCAGCCTGAGCATTCGCTTCGGTCTGGGCTGGGCCAAATCCCACAGCTTCCACACTGGCCAGACCCCGGTGATGAAGTACAACCGCCAGCTGATGCAGGCGATCATGTGGGACCGCATCAACATCGCCGAAGTGGTGGGCGTTCAGGTGATCAGCCTGGATCAGGCACCGCAGGGCTACGGTGAGTTCGATGCAGGCGTGCCGAAGAAGTTTGTGATTGATCCACACAAACTGTTCAGCGCGGCATAAGGCTTCACGCAATGCAAAACGGCGACCCTCGGGTCGCCGTTTTTGTTTGAGTCATCCATCTGTCCAGTGACGAACGGGCTCAAAATGGGCGTAGCGCTGAGGAACATGCCAGCAGAAGCCGAGTCAAATCGGCAGGTTTTTCCGCCCATTGCCGGGCGGTTTTCATGGCGCAAGAGGATGTCTGGATGAAGTTTTCACGTGGTTTTGTACTGGCATCGCTCATGACTCTGGCGGCCAGTCCGGTCTTCGCGCAGTTCAGCTTGAGCGATGCAGCCAGTGCCATTTCCGGCATGAAGGACGATAACGCCGCCACAGCGGCAGCGCCGACTGCTGAAACAGCCGATCTGCTGGGTGCGCTCAGCGAGTTGAACCTGACGCCACAACAATTGCTTGGCGGTACCGGAGCGATGCTCGGCCTGGCGAAGAATCAATTGAGTTCGACCGACTATTCGGAACTGGCCCAAAGCGTACCGGGCATCGACATGCTGTCCGGCGGCGGTGAACTGGGTGCCATCGCCGGTTTGCTCGGTTCGTCCGGCAAGGTGGCCGGGCTGGACAATGTCTTGGGCAACGTCAAGGACACCAATGACCTGAACAATGCGTTCAGCGCATTGGGCATGGAAAGCGGCATGATCGGTCAGTTTGCCCCGCTGATTCTGCAATACCTCGGTCAGCAGGGCGTCGCCGGTTCGCTGCTGCAGAACCTGGGCGGGATCTGGGGCGCCGGCACCTGATTCAGCGGCGCTCGGCGCGCAAGGCGTCGATGCGCCGGTCCTTCTCGATCCAGAGCTGGTTGACCCAGTTCTGGACCGTTTCGCGAAACACCGGATCGTTCTCGTAATCGCCCTGCCACAACGCGGGGTCGAGTTCGCGGGTCTTGATGTCGATGATGACCCTCGGCACGTTGCCGCTGATCAAATCCCAAAACCCCGGGATCTTCGGCTGCGGATACACCACCGTCACATCGAGAATGGCGTCCAGCTGTTCACCCATTGCCGCCAGCACAAACGCCACGCCGCCAGCCTTGGGCTTGAGCAAATGGGTGAACGGTGACTGCTGCTGAGTACTTTTTGCTGCCGTGAACCGGGTGCCTTCCAGGTAATTGACCACCGTTACGGGCTGGCGCTTGAACAGCTCGCACGCGGCTTTGGTGATCTCCAGATCCTTGCCGGCAAGTTGCGGGTTCTTTGCCAGAAAGGCCTTGGTGTAGCGCTTCATGAACGGGTAATCCAGCGCCCACCACGCCAGGCCCAGGAACGGCACCCAGATCAGTTCTTTCTTGAGGAAGAACTTGAAGAACGGCGTACGCCGGTTGAGCGTCTGGATCAATGCCGGAATGTCCACCCAGGATTGGTGGTTGCTGATCACAAGGTACGACGTGTCGACCCGCAGGTCATCGCCGCCCCGCACGTCCCATTGCGTGGGGATGCACAGACGGAAGATCAGCTTGTCGATCTCGGCCCAGGTCTCGGCGATCCACATCACTGCCGCTGATGCGTAATCACGCAAGCGGCCGGGCAGGACCAGTTTGAGCAGGGCAAACACCATCAGCGGCCCGAACAGGACCAGGGTGTTGAGCAACAGCAGCAGGGTAACGAAACAGCCGGTGAGCAGGCGGCGCATAAGTAACTCTTGAAAGCGTCTGGGCGCGCCATGATAAGCAGCTTCGGGCGACAGGCCAAATCGGGGGGGAACGAATGTTTCACGGTTGCGTGGGTATGCTGGAACTGTGGTGATCATTCCGGCCTCTTCGCGGGCAAGCCTCGCTCCTACAGGTTTCCCGCTATCCATGTAGGAGCGAGGCTTGCCCGCGAAGCGATCTCAAGAACGAACGAATTGCCCACTGACGGTCTAAAATTCCGCTGCCCACTTTCCCAGGATGCCCCTTACGTGAAATCCCTCCTCGCATTGCTTTCCCTCGTGGCCCTTCCGGTCCTGGCCGCCGAGCCGACCCTGTACGGTCGCTACGAATACATTGCGCTGCCGGAAATCGGCGGCGAAGTCCTCAAGGCCAAAATGGACACCGGCGCCCTGACCGCCTCGCTGTCGGCCAAGGACATCGAAACCTTCACCCGCGATGGCGATGAATGGGTGCGCTTCCGTCTCGCCACCAAAGACGCGAGCAACAAGGTCTACGAACACAAGGTCGCGCGGATCAGCAAGATCAAGACCCGCTCCGAAGAGGACGAGGATGAAGATGTAGCGGCGCCCACCAAGCGCCCGGTGGTCGATCTGGAACTGTGCCTGGGTAACGTCAAGCGCACGGTTGAGGTCAACCTCACCGACCGCAGCAGCTTCAACTATCCGCTGCTGATCGGCGCCAAAGCCCTGCGTGAGTTCGGCGCGGCCGTGAACCCGGCGCGGCGTTTTACGGCGGACAAGCCCGACTGCTGATTTCAAGTGGTCTCATTGACGTGACGTGAGGCATGGGGCACCGTTCGCCCACTCAACTGCCGGGCTCGGACGCCATGCCTCATATCCTGATTGTCGAAGACGAAGCGGCGATTGCCGACACCCTGATTTTCGCCTTGCAGGGCGAAGGGTTCACCACGACGTGGCTGAGCCTTGGCGCCGCCGCGCTGGACCATCAGCGGCAGTCCCCGGCCGATCTGATCATTCTCGACATCGGCCTGCCGGATATCAGCGGCTTCGAAACCTGCAAGCAACTGCGCCGTTTCAGTGAGGTGCCGGTGATTTTCCTCAGCGCGCGTGATGCGGAAATCGACCGTGTCGTGGGCCTGGAAATCGGTGCCGACGATTATGTAGTCAAGCCGTTCAGCCCACGGGAAGTGGCCGCACGCGTGCGGGCCATCCTCAAGCGCATGGCGCCGCGTGCAGTGGCCGACGCTGGCTCTGCACTGTTTCGCATCGACAGCGAGCGGGTACAGATCTGCTATCGCGGCCAGTTGCTGAGCCTCACCCGCCACGAATTCCGCCTGCTGCAATGCCTGTTGGAACAACCCGAACGCGTGTTCAGCCGCGAGCAGTTGCTCGATGCGCTGGGCGTCGCCGCCGACGCCGGGTATGAGCGCAGCATCGACAGCCACATCAAGAGCGTGCGCGCCAAATTGCGTCTGGTGAAGGCTGACGCCGAACCGATCCAGACCCATCGCGGCCTCGGTTACAGCTACAGTCCGGGGCACAGCTGATGCCCTTGGGGATCCGGATATTCTTGGTCTATGTGCTGTTCATCGGCCTGACCGGCTACTTCGTGCTGAACACCGTGATGGAGGAAATCCGCCCCGGCGTGCGTCAGTCCACCGAAGAAACCCTGGTCGATACCGCCAACCTGATGGCCGAGATCCTGCGCGACGATTTCAAGGCCGGCACGCTCAATCAGAACCGTTGGCCCGAATTGCTCAAGGCCTATGGCGAGCGGCAGCCGAAGGCGAGCATCTGGGGGTTGCCGAAAAATCAGGTCAACCACCGTATCTACGTCACCGACGCCAAGGGCATCGTGGTACTGGATTCCAGCGGTGTGGCGGTGGGTCAGGATTACTCGCGCTGGAACGATGTTCTGCTGACTTTGCGCGGTGAGTACGGCGCCCGCTCCAGTCGCAGCGATCCGAATGATGCCAGCTCTTCGGTGATGCACGTTGGCGCGCCGATCCGCGACAACGGTCGGATCATCGGCGTGGTCACCGTGGCCAAACCCAATAGCTCGTTGCAGCCTTACGTCGATCGTACCGAGCGCCGATTGCTCGCGTATGGCGCCGGGCTGATCGGCCTCGGCTTGCTGTTTGGTGCGTTGCTGTCGTGGTGGCTGAGCGCAGCGCTGCGGCGCTTGACCGCTTATGCGAAAGCCGTGAGTGAAGGCCGGCGAGTCGAGGTCCCACACTATCGCGGCGGCGAGCTGGAGCAACTGGCGACTGCTGTGGAACAGATGCGCACGCAGCTCGAAGGCAAGGCCTACGTCGAGCGTTACGTGCACACGTTGACCCATGAATTGAAAAGCCCGCTGGCGGCGATTCGTGGTGCGGCGGAGTTGCTGCAAGGGGAGATGCCGTTGGCGCAACGGCAGCGTTTCGTCAGCAACATCGACAGCGAAAGCGTGCGGATGCAGCAGTTGATCGAACGGTTGCTGAACCTGGCGCAGGTTGAGCAGCGCCAAGGCTTGGAAGAGCGGGTGGTCGTGCCGTTGGCGGATTTGGTCGATGAGTTGCTGAGTGCTCAGGCCGGGCGCATCGAAGGCAAACGGTTACGCGTGGATCAGGCGATTCCAGGGGATCTGGCGTTGACCGGAGAACCGTTTTTGTTGCGTCAGGCGCTGGGTAATCTGCTGGAAAATGCGTTGGATTTCACGCCGGTGAATGGCGTGCTGCGATTCGGCGCGGAGCGGATTGGCGAACAGATTGAGTTCAAACTGTTCAATCAGGCCGAAGCGATTCCCGAATACGCGTTGCCGCGATTGAGTGAGCGCTTCTATTCGTTGCCGCGTCCGGACAGTGGACGTAAGAGCACAGGGCTTGGGCTCAATTTTGTAGAGGAAGTGGTGAAGCTGCATGGTGGAACATTGAGCATTGGCAATGTCGAGGGTGGGGTTGAAGTGACTTTGCGTCTGGCTTAGAACCGAGTTGCGGCCAATCGCCGGCCCAGTCTCCACATAATCTCCATACTTCCCCCACAAAACCCCCACACACCCATCCCAGACTCTCCCCATCCAAACAGGGAGAGTCCCATGAACCGAAATCTGACCATAAAACTCGGGGCCATTGCCCTGCTGATTCTGTTGTTGCTGATCCCGTTGCTGATGATCAACGGCGTGATTCAGGAGCGCCAGGAACTGCGCGACGGTGTGCTCGAAGACATCGCGCGCAGTTCCAGCTACAGCCAGCGCCTGAGCGGGCCGTTGATGGTGGTGCCTTATCGCAAAGTGGTGCGCACCTGGAAGCTCAACGAAAAAACCAACGAGCGTTACCAGGACATCGGCGAAGAGCGCGGCCGTTTGTACTTCCTGCCGGAGCGTTTCGAACTCGACGGGCAGGTCCAGACCGAGCTGCGTTCCCGGGGCATCTACGAGGCGCGGCTGTTCCACGCCGACAACCGCATCAGCGGACACTTCTCGGTGCCGGCGCAACTGGGCATCAAGGAAAATTTCGCCGACTACCAGTTCGATCAGCCGTTCCTTGCCGTCGGCATCAGCGACATTCGCGGCATCGAGAATGCATTGAAACTGGAGCTCAATGACCAGCGCCTGGACTTCATCCCCGGCAGTCAGGTGGGCTGGTTGGGCGAAGGTGTGCACGTGACGCTGCCAGCGCTTGACCCACGTCAGGCCACGGAACTGGCCTTCGGTTTCGACTTGCGCTTGCAAGGCACCGGCCAGTTGCAGGTTCTCCCGGTGGGCAAAACCAGCAAAGTCTCGCTGGCCGCCAACTGGCCGCATCCGAGCTTCATCGGCAATTATTTGCCGGCCCAGCGCGAAGTCTCCGACCAGGGCTTTACCGCGAATTGGCAGACCTCGTTTTTCTCCACCAACCTGCAAGAAGCGCTGAGCAGTTGCGTGTCCGGCCGCGACTGTGACGCGTTCAGCGGCCGCAGCTTCGGCGTGAGCTTCATCGACCCGGTGGACCAGTACCTGAAAAGCGACCGGGCGATCAAATACGCGCTGCTGTTCATCGTCCTGACCTTCGCCGGTTTCTTCCTCTTCGAAGTCCTTAAGAGCCTGGCGGTGCACCCGGTGCAATATGCGTTGGTGGGCGTGGCGCTGGCGTTCTTTTATCTGCTGTTGCTGTCGTTGTCCGAGCACATCGGTTTTGCCCTGGCGTATCTGTTGTCGGCCAGCGGCTGTGTGTTGTTGATCGGTTTCTATGTCTGCCACGTGCTGCGCAGCGTGCGCCACGGCTTGAGTTTTTCGGCAGGATTGGCGGCGTTGTATGGCCTGCTCTATGGCTTGTTGAGCGCCGAGGATTACGCGCTGTTGATGGGGTCGTTGCTGCTGTTCGGGTTGCTGGGTGTGTTCATGGTGCTGACCCGCAAGCTGGATTGGTACGGGATCGGGCAGAAGGCGGCCAAGCCGCTGGAATTCGATATCGGGGTGGTGGAATGAGTCGGTCGTTGGGGTTGCGTGAGGATCAGCGGGAGGGGGAGGTGTTGGCGACGCTGATTTTTGGGTTGTTTCCGGTAGATCCGGTGTGGTGCCATCGCGAGCAGGCTCGCTCCCACACTGGATCTGCGACATTGCCCATATGTTGTGAGCAACCAAAATCAAATGTAGGAGCGAGCCTGCTCGCGATGGGGCCGGACCAGCAAGCGAAGACCTAGACCTTCGGCATCGTCGCCACCATCGAAGGCCGCTGGCTCACCTCGAAATACCAGTCCGCCAGCTTCGGATTCACCTCGCGCCATCCCAGGTCCGGATGGCGCAAATCCACGTAACCCAACGCACACGCCACACTGATCGCCGCCACATCGAAATGGCTGGTCAGCTCGGCAATCGCATCCGCTTCCAGCAAGGCCAAGGCGCGGCGAATCTTGTCGCGCTGGCCATCGAGCCATTCGTCCCAGTGTTTTTCCGGGGCGCGCAGGGCGACTTCGTAACGCACCAGCACCGCAGCGTCCATGATCCCGTCGGCCAGGGAGGCCAGGGTCAGGCGACGCCAGCGTGCCGAGCCTTCGCGGGGAATCAGCGGGTTGCCGACGTGTTGGTGGTCGAGGTAATCGAGAATCACCCGGCTGTCATGGATGACGTTGCCGTCGGCCAGGCGCAGGGCCGGGATTTTGCTCAGCGGGTTGTCATCGATCAGGGGCAGGTCCGGGGCGACCGGGGTCAGCACACAGTTTTGCAGGGCGACGCGGTCTTGCTGACCGGTCTCGTGCAACAGCACCATGACTTTGCGAACGAAGGGCGACAACGGGTTGTGGTAGAGGGTCATGCTCGGGGCGGACATGGCAGCATCTCGGTCGGTTTGCAGTGTCGGGAGCATAGCGCGTGGATCACGTAACTTGTAGGAGCGAAGCTTGCTCGCGATGGAGGATAACGATAACGCGTAAAACCAGATGCCCAGTGGAGTCCTCGGGTTTTTCGCGAGCAAGCTTCGCTCCTACAGGTTTGGTGTGGTTATCGGCGTTGCAGGAGGCCGCGCAGGGCGAGGGTTGCGGGAACACCCAGACCGAGCCAGCTCAACGCATCCCACACACCATCGCCCAGCAAAGCCGCGAATAACCCGGCAGCGCTGAGCAGCGCGATGACCGTCGGCGTAGAGAAGACCTTCCAGAAATTCGACTGCCGCGGCTTCATGCGATGGCCTCCGCTTGTTCCAGTACTGGCCTTGCCGCTTTGCGCCGCACCACCCACAGGTAAACCCCGCTGCCGAGCACGATGATGGTCAGCACATCGAGGGTCGCCCAGAGGATCTTCATCGGCATGCCGCCGTAGTCACCGAAGTGCAACGGCTGCGACATGCCCATGGCGTCCATGTACCACGGCCGTTCGGCCACGGCGGTGACTTGCAGGGTGCTGGCGTCGATCAGCACCGGCGTCAGCAGATGCGAGGTTAGGTGCGTGCTGCCCTTCATGAACACCGCGTAATGGTGCTCACTGGAAAACCGCGTGCCGGGGAAGGCGATGAAGTCTGGCTGCATACCGGGTGCGACTTCTTTGGCGATGTCGAGCAAGCGGGTCGCAGGCGCGAGTTGCGTCAGCGCCGGCGCATCGCGATACGGTGCGACCATCGCGCTCAGGCTGTCATTGCGCCACGCGGCGATCAACAGGTCGGCGCAAGCACTGATGACACCGGTGACGCCGACCACCAGAGCCCAGGTCAGGGTGACGACACCGATCAGGTTATGCAGGTCGAGCCAGCGCAGACGCGTGGATTTGTTCTGGCGTACGGTGGCGAATTTCAACCGGCGCATGAACGGCAGGTACAGCACCGTCCCGGACACGATAGCCGCTACAAACAGAATCCCCATGAACGCCAGCAGCAGCTTGCCCGGCAGGCCGGCGAACATGTCCACGTGCAGGCGCAGCATGACCATCATGAAGCCGCCGTTGGCCGATGGCATCTCCAGCGCTTCACCGGTGCGGGCGTCGAGCATGAACGTGTGCGACGAATTCGGTTCGGTGCCGGCAGTGGCCGCCATGATCGCGATGGCGGCGTTCGGTTCGTCTTCGTCGAAGCCGAAATACTGCATGACTTCGCCGGGCCGATGTTTTTGAGCGGCCTGCACCAGCTGCTGCAGATTCAATTGCGGGGTGTCGGCCGGCAGCTGCTGCAACTCGGCGGCATCGCCCAGCAAGTGGTCGATTTCGTGGTGGAAGATCAACGGCAAGCCGGTCAGTGCCAGCATCAGCAGGAAGACCGTGCAGATCAGGCTGGTCCAGGTGTGGACGAAGGACCAGCGGCGAATGGTTTTGCTTTTCATGACCCATCCAAATGCAAAAGGGCCACGGCTGTACCGTGACCCTTGTGTGGCTGTAATCCGCTCAGCGGATTACCACTTGTAGTTGACTGCCGCCACGACATTGCGCTCGTCGCCGTAGTAGCACCAGGTGCCATCGCAGGTCGACAGATAGTCCTTGTTGAACAGGTTCTTCGCGGTGACGTCAACCGAAACGCCTGCCAGTACCGGGTTGATGCGGCTCAGGTCGTAATGCACGGCGGCGTCGTACACGGTGTACGAACCCACGTGACCATTGTTGGTGTTGGCCGTGTTGCCGTAGGTATCGCCGACATAACGCACGCCAGCGCCCACGCCAAAACCGTCGAGCACACCGGTGTGCCACGTGTAATCGGACCACAGGGAGGCCTGATTGCGCGGGACCAGTTTCATCCGGTTGCCCTTGTCGTCGCCCTTGAGGATCTCGGTATCGGTGTAGGTGTAGGAGCCCACCAGTTTCAGGTTGTCGGTGACATCGGAGACGGCTTCCAGCTCGATACCGCGCACTTTCAATTCACCGATCTGGCTGGTGACGTTGTTCTGCGACACCGACACGTTCTGCTGGCGAAGGTCGAACGCGGCAGCGGTCAGCAAGGTGCGGCTGCCCGGTGGCTGGTACTTGACGCCGACTTCGGTCTGCTTGCCTTCGGTGGGTTTGAACGACTGGGTCGAACGGGCATCGGCGCCCATCGAAGGCTGGAACGACTCGGTGTAGGAGATGTACGGCGTGATCCCGGAGTCGAACACGTAACTCAGGCCTGCGTTGCCGCTGAAAGCCTTGTCGCGCTGGGTGTTGGTGGCATCGCCCTGGTTATTGAACTGCGTCGAGCTGTGAATCCAGTCTTCGCGGCCGCCGAGGGTCAGGCGCCATTTGTCCAGGGAGATCTGGTCCTGGGCGTAGAGGCCGGTCTGGTTGGTTTTCTGGTTGTAGTCGTAAAAGGTGCTGTACGCGACGTTGGAGAAGTCCGCACCACGGATTGGCTTGATCACATTGCTGTCGGGTGCGTTGCCTTCCAGCCATTTGTAATTGGTGTTGGTCCGCTGGTGGTCCAGGCCCAACAGCACGACATGGCTCAGCGCACCGGTCTGGAAGTCGGCCTGGAAGTTGTTGTCCACGGCGAACTGGCTGATGTCCTCATCGACCTGATCGACCAGACGGCGCAGGGTGCCGTCCGCCGCCACGACGTCACCGAACGATGCATAGGCTTGCTGGAACGACAGATCGCTTTTGGTGTAACGCAGGTTTTGCTTGAACTGCCAGACATCGTTCAGGCGATGGTCGAAGGCGTAACCCAGTGCGTAATAGGTGCGGTCGTAGTGATCGGAGTCCGGATCGCCAAGGTTTTTATGGTGCGAAATTTTCGCCCCGGCCGGAGAGGCCAGCTTGGTGCCTTGCAGAGGCAGGAACTGACCACTGACCCCGGTATCGTCGCGGGTGAACTGCGAGAGGAAGGTCAGGTGTGTATCGTCATCGATGTTCCAGGTCAGGCTCGGCGCGAGGTTGTAGCGCTTGTCATCAATGTGATCGACCGGCATGCCGCTGTCGCGCACCACGCCGTCGACGCGGTACAGGAACTGACCCTCGTCATCGATTTTTCCGGTGCTGTCGAAGCTGATTTGCTTGCGATTGTTGCTGCCGACTTCGGCTCGCACCTCGTGGCTGGCAATGGCGTAGGGACGGCGGCTGACCATGTCGAGCATGCCGCCCGGTGGCGTCTGGCCGTATACCGAGGAGGCCGGGCCGCGCAGGAGCGTGATGCGTTCCAGGTTCCAGGTTTCAGCCTTCGGATTGGCGTAGGAACCTTTTGGCAACGGCAGGCCGTCGAGGAACTGGGTTGGCTCGAAGCCGCGTACACGCAGCCAGTCGGCGCGGGAGTCGCTGCCATAACTGCTGGCGATCACGCCTGGCATGTAACGCACGGCGTCATCGAGATTCTGTACGCCGCGATCTTCCATCTGGGCGCGGGTGATCACCGACATCGAGCGAGGTGCTTCGACAATCGGCGTATCGGTCTTGGTGCCGGCAGCGGTGCGAGTGGCGACGTAACCGTCTACCGGGCCCCAGGCGTTTTCAGTGTTTTCTACGCCGATCACGCTGGTTTCCGGCAGGGCCACCACGCCTTCAGGCATGGCCACCAGGCTGTAGGTGCCAGTGCTGCTCTGTTCCAGTTGCAGACCGGTGCCACGCAAAGCCGCCTGCAAGGCGCCAAGCGCGTCGAACTGGCCATTGACCGGTGCCGACGTCTTGCCCGCCGCCAGCGACGGATTCAGCGACAGCGCCAGGCCCGACTGGCTGGCGATCTGGTTCAACGTTGTGGCCAATGGCGCGGCCGGCAGGTTGTAGGAACGAACGCTGGACGCTTGTTCGGCGGCGATCAGTTGGCTACTGGCCAGAGGGGCGCAAAGGGCAATGGCGACCGCCAGCAGACTGGGGCGCAACAAGGTGTTTAGCGAACGGGACATGCAACGGCTCCTGAAAGGGAATACTTCTCAATTGCCTAGGTGCCGGACGAGAATCAAAAAGTGATAGGGCTGGATGAAAATAATTTCGATTCAGCAATTGTGGTGAGGCTGAGGGCCTCTTCGCGGGCAAGCCTCGCTCCTACAGGGTTTTGTGTCGTACACAGAATTACCGTTCGACACAAAACCCTGTAGGAGCGAGGCTTGCCCGCGAAGGCGTCGTGTCAGACACCGAAAAAATCAGGGTTTGGCATCAGCCTTCGCCACCGTCACCCACCACGGTGTGTGCTGTTCGATCTGCACCGGCAGCGTCGGCAACAGTGCGCTCAGCGCCAGGTCGGTGTCGTGCAACGGGAAACTGCCGGTGATGCGCAGGTCGGCGATCTCGGGTGCCACGCCCAGATGCCCACGCCGATAACGACCGAGCTCGTGAACCAGGTCTTCCAGCCGTGCGTTGTCCACCACCAGCATGCCCCGGGTCCAGGCGTCGGCACCGAGGTTGAGCGCGATGATCGGCCCCAGGCCATTGTTGCGCATCAGCACTTGCTGGCCTTCGTGCAGGATCTGTTCTTCAGGGCTCGACTCGGGGTGGGCGGCCACGGCGGACTGCAACACGCTCAGGCGCGTGCCTTCTTCCTCGCGCTTGACCAGGAACCGCGTGCCCAGCGCGCGCATGCTGCCTTCGCGGGTTTCGACGATAAACGGCCGGGCGTCGCCATGGCCGGTTTCGACGAGGATTTCCCCTTCCTGAAGAATCACCCGGCGCTGCTTCTCATCAAAGCGCACATCCACGGCGCTGTGAGTGTTGAGGTTGATCAGCGTGCCGTCGCTCAGACGCAGGGTGCGTTGCTCGCCGGTGGCGGTGCGCTGATCCGCCAGCCAATAGTCGACCGGCAGATAACGATCACCGGCAAACAGCGCCAGGCCAAGCACCGCAACGATGCTGGCCACGCCGCTGCCGAGTTTGCGCACCCGTCGGCGAATGCTTTCGCGCGATTGCAGCAACGCAGTGCGGGCCGGGCCGCTGGCCACGCTGAAACGCTGGTCGAGCATGCCCAACTGGCGCCAGGCGCGGGCGTGCTCTTCGTGGGCGGCGTGCCATTTGGCAAACTCTTCGCGCTCCACCGGAGTGCCGGAATCCAGCGACAATTGCCAGGCAATCGCCGCGTCCAGCACCTGTGCCGAGACGGGTTTGGAACTGACCGGGTTCACACCGGCTCACCGTACAGCGCGATGTAGCACTGACGAATGCCCTGCGCCAGGTACTGACGCACCCGCGGCACCGACACGCCCAGACGCTGGGCGATTTCCGCGTGACCAAGGCCGTCCAGACGGTTGTAGAGAAACGCCGCCCGCGCCTTGCTCGACAGCTTGCCGAGCAGGCGGTCGATGTTTTTCAGGTCCTCGAGGATCATCTGCTGTTCTTCCACCGACGGTTGTTCGCCTTCGGGGATCAGCATCAGCTCGGTGAGGTAGGCCTGTTCCAGCGCAGCGCGGCGGAAATAGTCGAACAGCAGGCCCTTGGCAATCGCCACCAGAAACGCCCGTGGTTCGCGAGGTTCGTTCAGTTGATCACGGCCCAGCAAACGCACGAAGGTGTCCTGACTCAGGTCTTCGGCCCGTTGCGGGCAGGCGACATTGCGTCGAAGCCAGGCCAATAGCCAACTGCGATGGTCGCGATATAACGCACCGACGAGCTCACTGTGGGGGCTTTGGACTGACGACACGCAGCATCACCGATTGGGAAGTGTTAACTAACGAGAATTGTTCGCGATTGTGGCAGAGGCGGGGGAGGTAAGCAATTGGCCACTGGTCAGGTGGTTTTGGTGGGGGGCAGTTGGACCGTGTCATCGTTCTTCGCGGGCAAGCCTCGCTCCTACAGGATGGTGCGTTGCTCACGAACAACGTAAACCCTGTAGGAGCGAGGCTTGCCCGCGAAGGCGCCAGATCAGACGCCGCGAATTCAGAACGAAGGCGCCCGCTGCCTGCGCTTCCACTGACTCAACCGCTGTTGCAGATTCAACGGGCTATGAATCTGCTGCTGCCGCGCGCGGCTGAACAGGATCAGCGCCAGCTCGGCGGTCGCCAGCGCATCGGCACTGGCGTTGTGGCGCTCGAACACCTCGAGCTTGAACCAGTCGATCCACTCATCCAGCCCCGCCTCGCGAATGTGCGCCTGGGGGCAGAGCAGGGGGGCGATATCCGCCACATCCAGAAACGGATGCTGCAATTTGTAGCCCAGATGATCTTTCAGTGCGCGACCGAGCATGTGCTGATCAAACGGCGCATGAAACGCCAGCACCGGGCTGTCGCCCACGAACTCCATGAACTCGACCAACGCCTGCGCCGGATCGCTGCCGGCGGCAATCGCGCTCGGGCCCAAACCGTGAATCAACATGCTCGGCGCCACTTTCATGTCCGCGCATTGCAGGGTGCGTTCGAACTGCTGACTGAAGTCGATCGCCCCGTCCTCAATCACCACCGCCCCAATGGACAGCACCCGATCCTTGTTCAGGTTCAACCCCGTGGTTTCCAGATCCAGCACCACCCAGCGCTGCTCGCGCAGGCTGCATTCTCTGAGCTCGGCCCGCGCCGGCAAACGTTGCAGACGTTGCTGCAAGTCCCCGGACAGCATCGGCCCTGCCGGGCGCAGCCATGAAAACAGGCTCATAGCTGATACCGCAGGGTCAGGCTGCTTTGCAGGCGTTGGGCCTGGCGCAGGGATTCACGCAGGATGCGTCGGTCCAGATGATTGAGGCTGTCGGGATCGACCCGGTTGGAGTAGGGCAAATTCTCCCGGGTCTGTAGCTGATGTTGCTGCATGCGGGTTTGCTGGATGAAGTGATACGCCTCTTCGTACGCCGCACCGTCCTGTCGATCAATGACTTCTTTATCGACCAACTGGCGAAAGCGCTCCAGCGTATTGTTCGCCTCGATGCCGTGGGCCAAGGCCAACAGTCGGGCGCCGTCGACAAAGGGGGTCAGGCCCTGGACTTTCAGGTCCAGCGTGGCTTTCTCGCCATTTTTGCGCGCCAGCACAAACTCGCGGAAACGCCCTACGGGTGGACGGTTGCGCAGGGCGTTCTCGGCCATCATTCGCTGGAACAATCGGTTGTCGGCAACCTGATCGAGAATCCCCCGACGCAACTGCTCGCAGCTTTGCTCGTCGCCCCAGACCACGCGCAGGTCGAAATAGATGCTCGAACCCAGCAGGTTTTCCGGTGTCGCCTCGCGAATGAACGCCGCAAAACGCCGCGCCCATTCGGCTCGGGACAAACACAGCTCGGGGTTGCCGGCCATGATGTTGCCTTTGCACAGGGTGAAACCGCAGAGCGCCAGGCTCTGGTTGATCTGCTGAGCGATGGGCAGCAACTTGCCACGAATCTCTGCGGCGTGCGCGGCGTCCCGTGCTTCGAACAGAATGCCGTTGTCCTGGTCGGTATGCAGCGTCTGCTCGCGGCGGCCTTCGCTGCCGAAACACAACCAACTGAACGGCACGCCCGGGTCGCCTTTCTCGGCGAGGGTCAGTTCGATCACCCGGCACACGGTGTGATCGTTGAGCAGGGTGATGATGTGGGTGATCTGGGTCGAGGACGCACCGTGGGCCAGCATGCGCTCGACCAATTGACCGATCTCGCCGCGCAGCGCCACCAGGTTTTCCACGCGCTGGGCGCTGCGGATGGTTCGCGCCAGATGCACGAGGTCGACCCGTTGCAGGGAAAACAGGTCGCGCTCCGAGACCACGCCGCACAGACGCTGGTCCTTGACCAGGCAGACGTGGGCGATGTGCCGCTCGGTCATGGCAATCGCGGCATCAAAGGCGCTGTGGTCCGGCGTCAGGAAAAACGGCGCCTGGGTCATGTGCCGTTCGATGGCTTCGTTGAAGTCGTTGATGCCTTCGGCCACAACATGGCGCAAGTCGCGCAGGGTGAAAATGCCCAGCGGCGCCTTGTGTTCATCGACCACCACAATGCTGCCGACCTGTTGCTCGTGCATCAGGGTGACCGCTTCCCGCAGCGGCGTGGTCGGGCTGCACGTCACCGGGTGACGCATGGCCAATTCGCCCAGACGGGTATTCAGCGAGTATTGGGTGCCGAGGGTTTCCACGGCTTTTTGCTGGACTTGCTGGTTGACCTGGTCCAGCAAACTGCTCACGCCGCGTAGGGCAAAGTCGCGAAACGCGTTGGAAAGTGCGAACAGTTTGATGAACGCCAGCTTGTTCAGCTGTAGGCAAAAGGTGTCTTCGGCGGCCAGGTGTTCGGTGCGTGTCGCACGCTCACCCAGCAGCGCGGCGAGGGGGAAACATTCGCCGGTGGTGATTTCGAAGGTGGTTTCCGTGCCGCCCTTGGCCGTGTGGGGACGTTCACCCACGACCCGGCCCTGTTTGACGACGTAGAAATGCTCAACCGGGCCATCGGCGGGCTTGATGATGCTCTCGCCGGGGGCATAAAAACGTAGCTGACATTGTTCAACCAGGTACGCCAGGTGAGCGTGTTCCATTTGATTGAAGGGCGGGAAGCGCTGAAGGAATTGCAAAGTGCCCTGGATGTTCTGCAATACCGCGGTTTTCCCTGCCTGTGTGAAGGCGTCCGCTTTACTCATAACCATTACCGCAGTCTTTTATGAATTGTTGTTGTCGGGTGACTCAGTCATGGTCGGCCCCTGCGCGCAGGGTGCCCATTGGACGTAAGTCTAGGTCGGGCCTTGCGGCGATGAAATTTCGGAAATGCCTTACACAATCTTGGGAAGAACCTATCCTTCCCCCTATAGGAAATAAATCCGACGAAGTGCACATTGACGGCCCGCTTAGCGATGTCTCACCACTGTGCTAGGGAATGATATTGGAAACTTAGAGAAAACCATGTCCGACCACGATATTTTGAGTGACGCCGAGCGCGAGGCGCTGAGTGCCGTCATGCTGGAACCCGACTTGCCGCCGCAACGGGTGCTGATCGTCGATGACGATAAAGATGCGCGCGAACTGTTGTCGGAGATTCTTGGTCTGGATGGTATTCGTTGCATGACCGCAGCCAGCGGTGAAACCGCGCTCAAGATGCTGGCGGAGAAACCATCGATAGGCCTGGTGATTACTGATCTGCGGATGGGCCATATGGATGGCCTGGATTTGATCCGCCAGGTGCGCGAATCGGTCCGCGCGGCGATGCCGATCATCATCGTTTCCGGCGATGCCGACGTGAAGGACGCGATTGCCGCCATGCATTTGAGCGTGGTGGATTTTTTGCTCAAGCCTATTGATAGCGCGAAACTGCTAAAGCTGGTCAAGCATGAGTTGGGGTTGGAGCCTTAACCAAAACCTGTCGGTCCTGCACATTCCCCTGTAGGAGCCGGCTTGCCGGCGATCGCGGTGTAACAGTCAACGTAGATGTTGAATGTCACGGCCCCATCGCCGGCAAGCCGGCTCCTACAGGGGATAGCATTTGCAAACAAAAAAGGCCCTGATCCGAAGATCAGGGCCTTTTTTTGTCACGGCATCAACGCTCGGTTACAGGCCATTGGCAGCCTTGAACTCGCGACGACGACGGTGCAGAACCGGCTCCGTGTAGCCGTTCGGCTGTTTGGTGCCTTCAACCACCAGTTCGACCGCCGCCTGGAAGGCGATGTTGCTGTCGAAGTTCGGTGCCAGCGGACGGTACAGCGCGTCATTGGCGTTCTGACGGTCAACCACCGGCGCCATGCGCTTGAGGCTTTCCATCACTTGCGCTTCGGTGACGATGCCATGACGCAACCAGTTGGCGATGTGCTGGCTGGAGATACGCAGCGTGGCACGGTCTTCCATCAGGCCGATGTCATTGATGTCCGGCACTTTCGAGCAGCCAACACCCTGGTCGATCCAGCGCACCACGTAACCGAGAATGCCCTGGGCGTTGTTGTCCAGTTCGTTCTTGATCTGTTCCGCGGTCCACTGCGGGTTTACCGCCAGCGGGATGGTCAGGATGTCATCCACCGAAGCGCGTGCACGTTTGGCCAGTTCGGCCTGACGGGCGAACACGTCGACCTTGTGGTAGTGCAGCGCGTGCAGCGCGGCAGCCGTTGGCGATGGCACCCAAGCAGTGTTGGCGCCGGCCAATGGGTGAGCGATTTTCTGTTCAAGCATCGCCGCCATCAGGTCGGGCATCGCCCACATGCCTTTACCGATCTGTGCGCGACCTTGCAGGCCGGTGCTCAAACCGATATCGACGTTCCAGTTCTCGTAGGCGCCGATCCACTTCTCGGCCTTCATGTCGGCCTTGCGCACCATCGGGCCGGCTTCCATGGAGGTGTGGATTTCATCGCCCGTACGGTCGAGGAAACCGGTGTTGATGAACACCACGCGCTCGCTGGCGGCCTTGATGCAGGCCTTGAGGTTGACCGTGGTGCGGCGCTCCTCGTCCATGATCCCGACTTTCAGGGTGTTGCGCGGCAGGCCGAGCACGTCTTCGATGCGACCGAACAGCTCGTTGGTGAACGCAGCTTCTTCCGGACCGTGCATCTTCGGCTTCACGATGTAGACCGAACCGGTGCGGCTGTTCTTGCGCGAGCTGTTGCCGTTGAGGCTGTGGATCGCCGCCAGGCAGGTCACCAGGCCGTCGAGAATGCCTTCCGGCACTTCGTTGCCGTCTTTATCGAGGATCGCGTCGATGGTCATCAGGTGACCGACGTTGCGCACGAACAACAACGAACGACCGTGCAGGCTCAGTTCCTTGCCATCAACGCCGGTGTAGGTGCGGTCGGCGTTCATGGTGCGGGTAAAGGTCTTGCCGCCCTTGGAGACTTCTTCCGACAGGTCGCCCTTCATCAGGCCGAGCCAGTTGCGGTAGATCACCACTTTGTCATCGGCATCGACAGCGGCGACGGAGTCTTCGCAGTCCATGATGGTGGTGAGTGCGGCTTCCATCAGGATGTCTTTGACGCCGGCAGCGTCGGTCTGGCCGACCGGGGTGCTGGCATCGACCTGGATTTCGAAATGCAGGCCGTTGTTTTTCAGCAGGATCGCGGTCGGTGCAGCGGCATCGCCGTGGAAACCGATCAACTGAACGTCATTGCGCAGGCCGCTGTTGCTGCCGCCTTTGAGGGCGACCACCAGTTTGCCGCCGACGATCTTGTAGCCGATGGAGTCGACGTGCGAGCCGGCAGCCAATGGCGCCGCTTCGTCGAGGAAGGCACGGGCGAAGGCAATCACCTTGTCGCCGCGAACCTTGTTGTAGCCTTTGCCTTTTTCCGCGCCGTCAGCTTCGCTGATGGCGTCGGTGCCATAGAGCGCGTCATACAGCGAACCCCAGCGGGCGTTCGAAGCATTGAGCGCGAAACGCGCATTCATCACCGGCACCACGAGCTGCGGGCCGGCCATGCGGGCGATTTCGTCATCGACGTTTTGCGTCGTTGCCTGGAAATCGGCCGCTTCTGGCAGCAGATAACCGATGTCTTGCAAGAAGGCCTTATAAGCCAAGGCGTCGTGCGCCTGACCGGCACGGGATTGGTGCCAGCCGTCGATACGAGCCTGGAAATCATCGCGTTTGGCGAGTAGGGCTTTGTTCTTCGGCGCCAGGTCGTGAATGACCTTGTCGGCACCGGCCCAGAATTTATCGGCGGTGAGGCCGGTTCCGGGAATGGCTTCGTTGTTCACGAAGTCGAACAGGACTTTGGCGACCTGCAGGCCACCGACTTGAACGTGTTCAGTCATTGCTTGCCTCACTCTGCTCAGCTATTTCGCTTTTCAGCTCTTCAAATTAACAATGAAGCCTCTGGCTATTTAAACCACAAACCCCTTCCACCAGTACATGCCATTTCGGGCGGCTGGGATGGAACCGATCAACGGCGTTGAGGCCTTGCTGATAGGGCTTTCAGGGCTGCGACCGCGCCTGTGGCAGACATCGATCCAACGTTATGTAGTGCGCGCTGCGGCATACTACATGATGAATTGCGGTTGTGAAAATTAGACTAATTACGTCGTTCTGCGACCCCGTGACGCATTGCAGTCACGTCGGGGATAGGGATGTTCTCAAAAAAGTATGAGATTGTTCCAGTTAAATATAAGAAGTTGTACACGATTTGTTTTTTTGCAGGTTCATCGGTGGTGATCCATTCGCGGGCAAGCCTCGCTCCTACAGGGATGGCGCAGGTCTTGTAGGAGCGAGGCTTGCCCGCGAAGGCGTCGGCCGACTCAGCGCAGCAACATCCCTTGCCTATACTTCTCTTTCTACAACAAAAGAGGGCTGCGCCATGGACCACCTCGTACTCACTGTTTTCGCACCGGACAAGCCTGGGCAGGTCGAGCGCATCGCCCAGTGCATTGCCGAGCACGGCGGCAACTGGCTGGAAAGCCGCATGTCACGCATGGCCGGGCAGTTTGCCGGGATTCTTCGGGTGGGCGTGCCGGCCGAGGCCTACGACGAATTGGTCGATGCCTTACAGGCGTTGTCCACCCATGGCATTCGCGTGCTGATCGCCGAAAGCGGCATCGAACAATCCTGCACCTGGAAACCGATTGCCATGGAATTGGTCGGCAATGATCGTCCGGGGATCGTGCGCGACATCACGCGTCTGTTGAGTGAGCAAGGGGTCAACCTGGAGCGGCTGGTGACGGAGGTGCGTCCGGCGCCTATGAGCAGCGAGCCGTTGTTCCACGCCGAAGCGATTCTGGCGGTGCCGCTGACCTTGTCACTGGACGTGTTGCAGTCGCGCCTGGAAACCCTGGCGGACGATTTGATGGTGGAGTTGGTATTGCGCAGCGACCCCTGACAGGGTTATCCAAGTTATACGTGCACCTGCCTGTGGATAACCTGTAGAGACAGCCCGCCAGCCCACGCCGGCCGGGCTTCTTCAAGATCTGATCAAAAAACCATCAGTTTCAACAAGTTGCGCACAAACGCCGGGGATCACGCTGTGGATAACCTTGGGAAGGATCGATGCAGGCCACGAGAGGCGTGGCCTGCAGAGGTTTGTACGATTTTTGATCAGCTGCGGCGGCGCAGACTTATCCACGCATCGACGCTGTAAACCGCCAGGCCTGCCCAGATAAAGATGAAGGCAACCAGTGTGCTGGACGACAGATGCTCGCCAAACAGCAGCACGGCTTGCAACAGCACCAATGTCGGCGCCAGGTACTGGAGAAATCCGAGTGTCGTGTAGGGCAAATGCCGTGCGGCGGCGTTGAAACACACCAGCGGCACCAGCGTTACCGGACCCGCAGCGACCAGCCACCAGGCTTCGGACGTGGTCCAGAACTCGGGCTGGGCGCTGACGGCCGTCTGATTGAAGAGCAGCCAGGCGATGGCAATCGGCACCAGCATCCAGGTTTCCACCACCAGGCCCGGTAGCGCCTTGACCGGCGCCTGCTTGCGGATCAATCCGTAGAAGCCGAACGTCAACGCCAGCACCAGCGACACCCACGGCAGACTGCCGACTTGCCACACCTGTTGCGCGACGCCGACCGCCGCCAGTCCCACGGCAATCCACTGCATGCGCCGCAACCGTTCGCCGAGGATCAACATCCCCAGCAACACGTTCACTAGCGGGTTGATGTAGTAACCGAGACTGGCTTCAAGCATGCGCCCGTTATTCACCGACCAGACGTACGTCAGCCAGTTGGCCGCGATCAGCGTGCCGCTCAAGGCCAGGATCGCCAGCCGTTTCGGGTTGTCACGCAACTCGCGCCACCAGCCCGGATGCTTCCACACCATCAGCAGCAACGCGCCGAACAGCGCCGACCAGAGCACGCGATGGATGATGATCTCCACGGCGGGCACGTTGGCGATGGCTTTAAAGTAGATCGGGAACAGGCCCCAGATGATGTAGGCACTCAGGCCCAGGATGTACCCGCGACGGGGGTTGGCGGCTTGCATGCAGAATCCTTGCTTAGGCAGCTAACAAAGAGAGGATTGTATAGACATGTCACATCTTTTGTAGGAGCCAGCTTGCTGGCGATGAAGATTACGCGGTATGTCAGGGAGACCGCGTCATCGTTCATCGCCGGCAAGCCGGCTCCTACAAGGGTTAGAACAGTTTCAGGGGTTCTTCGTTGAGGGCGGCGAGTTGCTCGCGCAACGCCAACACCTGATCACCCCAATACCGCTCCGTCCCGAACCACGGAAAACTGTGCGGGAACGCCGGGTCATCCCAGCGGCGCGCCAGCCACGCGCTGTAATGCATCAGGCGCAGCGCGCGCAGCGGTTCGATCAGCGCCAATTCCCGTGGGTCGAAATCGTGAAACTCGTTGTAGCCGTCCATCAGTTCCGACAACTGCCCCAGACATTCCTGACGGTCACCGGCGAGCATCATCCAGATGTCCTGCACCGCCGGGCCCATGCGGCAGTCGTCCAGGTCGACGATGTGGAACATCTCGTCGCGGCACATCATGTTGCCGGGGTGGCAATCGCCGTGCATGCGGATGTTCTGGTGCGGCGTGGCGTTGTAGACGTCTTCCACACGTTTGAGCAGGTCGCGGGCGACAGACTCGTAGGCCGGCAGCAGGCTTTTGGGGATGAAATTGCCTTCGAGCAAGGTTGTCAGCGAGGCATGACCGAAGTTCTTCACGCCTAGGGCTTCACGGTGTTCGAACGGTTTGGTCGAGCCGACGGCGTGCAGGCGACCGAGCAGTTGGCCCAGCCGATACAGCTGATCGAGATTGCCTGGCTCCGGTGCGCGGCCACCACGGCGGGGGAACAGGGTGAAACGGAAACCGTTGTGTTCGTGCAGGCTGGCACCGTTGTGAATCATTGGCGCCACCACCGGCACGTCGCACTCGGCGAGTTCGAAGGTGAACTGGTGTTCTTCGAGAATCGCTTCGTTGGTCCAGCGCTGCGGGCGGTAGAACTTGGCGATCAGCGGCTCGGAGTCTTCGATGCCGACCTGATAGACGCGGTTCTCGTAGCTGTTGAGCGCCAGAACGCGCGCGTCGCTGAGAAAGCCGATGCTTTCGACGGCATCGAGCACGAGGTCTGGGGTGAGGGTTGCAAACGGGTGGGCCATGCTGACTCCTGCGCGCAGCAGGCTGCCGCGTCCGGCCAAGCATGGTAGCGCAGACGGGCTGTCTTTAGTGGTTGGGGTTGAGATGAGTGTTGTCAGGGCTGACGTCTTCGCGGGAAATCGCCATCACCGAAGACCGCGGCTTGCCGTTCGGCAGGTGCTCAGGGAACGTCGAGCCACCGTTTTCCCCCGGATGCTGAATCCCGACAAACAGCGTCTTCTGGTCCGGCGAGAAGCTGATCCCCGTCACCTCGCAACCCACCGGCCCGACCATGAAGCGTCGGATCTCACCGGTCACCGGGTCGGCACAGAGCATCTGATTGTTGCCCATGCCGGCAAAATCACCGGCGTTGCTCGAATCGCCATCGGTCAGGATCCACAAACGCCCAGCCTTGTCGAAACCCAAGCCGTCCGGGCTGTTGAACATGTTCTGCGGCGTGATGTTCGACGAACCGCCCTTCGGCGTGCCGGCGTGGACACCCGGATTGCCGGCGACCACAAACAGATCCCAGGCAAAGCTTTTCGAACCGTGATCATCACGGTCGGTGCGCCAGCGCAGAATCTGCCCGTAGACGTTCTTCTCGCGCGGGTTCGGCCCGCCCACCGGTTGACCGTCTTCACCGCGCTTGGCGTTGTTGGTCAGCGTGCAATAAACCTGGCCGTCCTTGGGGCTGACGACGATCCATTCCGGACGGTCCATGCGCGTGGCTTTCACCAGCGTGGCGGCGAGGCGCGCATGAATCAGCACTTCGGCCTGATCGGCAAAACCGCTGCTGGCGTCGATGCCGTTTTTACCGTGGGTCAATTCGATCCACTCGCCCTGGCCTTTCGGGTGATCGGCATTGCCGTCGCCCGCGTCGAAACGCGCCACGTACAAGGTGCCGTGGTCCAGCAGGTCGCGGTTGGCTTTCGGGTTCTTGTGGTTGATCTTGTCGCGGCTGACGAACTTGTAGATGAACTCGCCGCGTTCGTCGTCGCCCATGTACACCACGGCGTGGCCGTCATGGGTTTCGGCCAGGGCCGCGTTTTCATGTTTGAAACGGCCCAGCGCGGTGCGCTTGACCGGTGTCGATGTCGGATCGAACGGGTCGATTTCCACCACCCAGCCATGACGGTTGAGTTCGTTGGGGTTCTTCGCCAGGTCAAAGCGCTCGTCGTGTTGATGCCAGTTGATCTCTTTACTGGTCGCCACCGCACCGTAGCGTTTTTGCGCCGGGTCGAATTTCTGCTCGGCATTGCTGCTGCCGAAGCAATCGGTGAAGTTCTCTTCACAGGTCAGGTAGGTGCCCCACGGCGTCTTGCCGTTGGCGCAGTTCTGGAAGGTGCCGAGCACGTTCTTGCCGTGCGGGTCGGCGCTGGTTTTCACCAGCGCGTGGCCGGCAGCCGGGCCGCTGAGGCTGATCGGTGCGTTGCCGTGAATGCGGCGGTTGTAGCGCGAGCCCTGAACGAATTGCCATTGGCCGTTCTTGCGCTGCACCTCGATCACCGACACGCCTTCGCAGGCCAGCGCCTTGCGCACTTCTTCGGCCGATTGCGGCATGCCGCCGTGCGGGTAGAGGTAGCGGTAGTTGGTGTATTCGTTGTTGATCGCCATCAGCGCCCGGTCTTTCTCGCCCGGAAATTCGAACAGGCTCATGCCGTCGTTGTTGTCGCCGAACTGGACTTCCTGTTGCTCGGCGCTGCCGTTGCCGCTTGGATCGAATGCCGGACCGTTCTTTTGCAGCGGCTGGCCCCAGCTGATCAGCACCGAAGACTTGTAGCCCGGTGGCAGGGTGATTGCGTCGCTGGTGGCGGCGGGGATGCTGTCAAAACCCAACAGTTTGCTGGTGCCTGCGCTGACACTGGCCGCCAGCACGCTGCGGCTCAGCAGGTTGCCGCCGAGGAACATCGCGGCACCGCACAGGGCGCCCGCGCTGATGAAACCACGACGGCTGAGGCCGACCATTTGCTCGAGGTCGGTGGATTGGTTGTCTTCTAATAGGCTCACATCAGGCTCCCTGCTGGTTTTTGCAGTCACCTTAAAGCGCGTTAATGACGCTTGTGTTTCAGAGCGGTGTACCGAGCAGCACATTGGAGGGGGAAAATTGCACCCGCAGCGCTTTGCCGGTGGCCAGACCGTGGGTTCGCAAGTGCAGCGGTTCGGCCAGCGCGCACAGCGTCTGGCCATTGGGCAGGCCGATGCGCACTTCACTCGGGCCGTCTTCGGCGTCGAGGATTTCTTCAAGGGTGCCGGCCAGGCAATTGTGTCCGGGCGTTGCCTCGTCATCGATACCCAACAGGTCGAGCCAGCCGGCCTTGATCAAGGCGACGACTTCGGTGCCGATTTGCAGCTCCAGGCGCAGGGTGCTGTCGTGAGTGATCTGCGCCACGAGGATCAAGCCTTCAGCCAGTTCCAGGCGGATCAGGTCGTTGCGTCCCTGAGCTTCGATTTCCACGACTTTGCCGTGCAGTTGATTGCGCGCGCTGGTTCTGAGCATCAGACGGCCGAGGAGGTTGAGGTCGCTGGCGTCTTCGGCGGCCTCCAACACCTGCGCCTGCAACGTTTGCAGCTTTTGATACAAACGCAATACGCGTTCGCCTTCGCTGGACAGCTTGGCGCCACCGCCGCCCTTGCCGCCGACGCTGCGCTCCACCAGCGGTTTCTGCGCGAGGTTGTTCAGCTCGTCGATGGCATCCCATGCAGCTTTGTAACTCAGGCCCGCGCTTTTCGCGGCGCGAGTGATCGAGCCCTGTTCGGCGATGTGTTGCAGCAAGGCGATGCGCTGCGGGCGACGGACAATGTGCTGGGACAACAACGTAGGCAAGGACATGGCGAGACGCTTTGGCGGGTGATGATGGTGAGGACGTTGGCGGCTGGAAGCCCGGGAGTCAAGTCAGCCACGATTCCTGTAGGAGCGAGCTTGCTCGCGATGGACTTGAGAACGACGCGTTCATTCAGAAAGCGCGCATTATCGTTAACGTCCATCGCGAGCAAGCTCGCTCCTACAGTCAGGCTGTGTCGCCGGGTTTGGGTGTTCGGGCCAGGCAGTAGACGTCGACTCGCGCTGCGCCCACATCCATTAATAGACGAGCCAATGCCTGGGCCGTGGCGCCGGTGGTCAGTACGTCGTCAACCAGCGCCAGGTGACGGCCCTTGATCAGTGCTCCGGGCATCAGCGCGAAGGCGTTACGCAGGTTCTTCCTGCGCGCATCGGCCTTCAGCTCCTGTTGCGCGCAGGTGTCCTGAATCCGCTTGAGCAGCTGTTCGTCACAGGGGATATCCAGGCTGGCGCTCAACCAGCGGGCCAGCATCGCAGCCTGGTTGAAGCCCCGTTGGCGCAGACGTTTAGCGGCGAGCGGAACGGGGACCAACGCATCTGGCCGTTCCAACCCTTCATCGAAGCGATGTTGCAGGGATTGAGCAAGAAGTTCGGCGAGCAGGCGACCATACGGCCACTTCGCGCTGTGCTTGAATCGGGTGATCAAGCTGTCGACCGGAAAACCATAGGTCCACGGGGCAATGACTTGCTCGAAAGGCGGCGGTTGCTGCAAGCACTGGCCGCACGTCAGGCCCGCCGCAGGTAATGGCAGGGCGCAGGTCTGGCAGTGATCGCCGAGCCAGGGCAGCTCGGTTTCGCAGGCCATGCAGATCGGCGTGGCTTCTTCGGCCGTCTCGTCGCAGAGCAAACAAGTTTGGTTGTTTTTTAACCAGATGTAAACCGGTCCTTCGTATCGTGGTTGACAGCGCATCGCTCTTCCTTAAATATGCCGAACATCCGTGTCGCGTCTGTGGGTATTCCGTCCCCCGACCGCTTGCCCAGCATAAAACAAAGGAAACGCCCATGAGCGCCAGCACCTCTGCAACCCTGCGTCATGACTGGTCTTTGGCCGAAGTCAAAGCACTCTTCGTTCAGCCATTCAATGACCTGCTGTTTCAGGCGCAGACCGTGCACCGCGCGCATTTCGACGCCAACCGCGTCCAGGTTTCCACGCTGCTCTCGATCAAGACCGGCGCCTGCCCGGAAGATTGCAAATATTGTCCGCAGTCCGGTCACTACAACACCGGCCTGGAAAAAGAAAAACTGATGGAAGTGCAGAAGGTCCTCGAAGAGGCCGCTCGCGCCAAAGCCATCGGTTCGACCCGTTTCTGCATGGGCGCGGCGTGGAAACACCCGTCGGCCAAAGACATGCCGTATGTGCTGAAGATGGTCGAAGGCGTGAAGGCCATGGGCCTGGAAACCTGCATGACCCTCGGTCGTCTGGACCAGGAGCAGACCGAAGCGCTGGCCAAGGCCGGCCTCGATTACTACAACCACAACCTCGACACTTCGCCGGATTTCTACACCAGCATCATCACCACCCGCACCTACAGCGAGCGCCTGCAAACCCTGGCTTACGTGCGTGATTCGGGGATGAAGATCTGCTCCGGCGGCATCCTCGGCATGGGCGAGTCCCTCGATGACCGCGCCAACCTGCTGATCCAGCTGGCCAACCTGCCGGAGCATCCGGAATCGGTGCCGATCAACATGCTGGTGAAAGTCGCCGGTACGCCGCTGGAAAACGCCGAAGACATCGATCCGTTCGACTTCATCCGCATGCTCGCCGTGGCGCGCATCCTGATGCCGAAGTCCCACGTGCGCCTGTCCGCCGGCCGTGAAGCGATGAATGAACAGATGCAGGCTCTGGCGTTCTTTGCCGGCGCGAACTCGATTTTCTACGGCGACAAACTGCTGACCACCGCCAACCCGCAGGCCGACAAGGACATGCAACTGTTCTCGCGACTGGGCATCCTGCCGGAAGCGCGCGAAGAGCACGCCGACGAGGTGCATCAGGCCGCCATCGAGCAGGCGCTGGTGGAGCAGAAGAGCAGCGAGCAGTTCTATAACGCCGCCGTCTAACCAACGCGAAACCCTGTAGGAGCGAGGCTTGCCCGCGAAAGAGTCACTGCGGTCGCTCAGTCAGGCCGCGGCGTTCCCTTCGCGGGCAAGCCTCGCTCCTACAGGTTATGTATGTTTTCCTTACTTGCGAGGCCTGCATGTCTTTCGATCTCGCCGCACGCCTTGCTGCCCGTCGTGCCGAAAATCTCTATCGCCAACGCCCCTTGCTCGAAAGCCCCCAGGGCCCGGAAGTGGTGGTCGATGGCCAGCCGTTGCTGGCGTTCTGTAACAACGATTACCTGGGCCTGGCCAATCATCCGCAAGTGATCGAGGCCTGGCGCGCCGGGGCGTCTCGATGGGGCGTCGGCGGCGGCGCTTCGCATTTGGTCATCGGCCACAGCACGCCACATCACGAGCTGGAAGAAGCGCTGGCTGACTTGACCGGCCGCCCGCGCGCGTTGCTGTTCACCACCGGCTACATGGCCAACCTCGGTGCGGTCACCGCGTTGGTCGGGCAGGGCGATACGGTGCTCGAAGATCGCCTCAATCACGCCTCGTTGCTCGATGCCGGTTTGTTGTCCGGCGCGCGTTTCAATCGTTATCTGCATAACGATGCAGCGAGCCTGGCCAATCGTCTCGAGAAAGCCACCGGCAATACGCTGGTGGTCACCGACGGTGTGTTCAGCATGGACGGCGATATCGCCGACCTGCCAGCGCTGGCCCGAGAAGCCAAGGCCAAAGGCGCGTGGCTGATGGTGGATGACGCGCACGGTTTTGGTCCGCTGGGTGCCAATGGCGGCGGGATCGTTGAGCATTTCGGCCTGAGCCAGGAAGACGTGCCTGTGCTGGTCGGCACCCTCGGCAAGGCGTTCGGGACGGCGGGCGCGTTCGTCGCCGGCAGCGAAGAGCTGATCGAGAGCCTGATCCAGTTCGCCCGTCCCTACATTTACACCACCAGCCAACCGCCAGCCCTGGCCTGTGCGACGCTGAAAAGCCTGGAGTTGCTGCGCAGCGAACACTGGCGGCGTGAGCATCTGAAAACGCTGATCCGTCAGTTCCGCCACGGCGCCGAGCAGATCGGCCTGGAGTTGATGGACAGCTTCACGCCCATTCAACCGATCATGATCGGCGACGCCGGGCGTGCGGTGCGACTGTCGCAGATGCTGCGCGAACGCGGCTTGATGGTCACGGCGATTCGTCCGCCGACCGTGCCCGCCGGCAGCGCCCGGCTGCGGGTAACCCTGACCGCTGCCCACAGTGAGGCGCAGGTGCAGCTATTGTTAAATGGACTGGCCGATTGTTTTCAACAACTGGGACCGGAGCCAAGCCATGCGTAATCGCCTGATTCTGCTGCCCGGCTGGGGCCTCGGGATTTCTCCGCTGGAACCCTTGGCGGCTGCGTTGCAGGGGCTGGACGAACACCTGCGCGTCGAGATCGAGCCGTTGCCGGATCTGGAGTCCAGCGACCTTGAAGAGTGGCTCGACGAACTCGACTCGGCCGTGCCTCAGGATGCGTGGCTTGGCGGCTGGTCGCTCGGCGGCATGCTTGCCTCCGAGTTGGCGGCGCGACGCGGTGATCGTTGCTGCGGCTTGCTGACCTTGGCGAGCAATCCTTCTTTTGTTGCCCATGAACAGTGGCCGAGCGCGATGCCCGGCGAGACGTTTGATGCGTTTCTGGCAGGCTGCAATGCCGATCCGCGCATGACCTTGAAACGCTTTTCGCTGCTGTGCGCGCAAGGCGCCGAAGACCCGCGCGGGCTTTCGCGTCTGCTGCTCGGTGGTGCGCCAAACGCCTCTGCTGCGGTGTTGATGAGCGGCCTGGAGTTGCTGGCACAACTGGATACCCGTCAGGCGTTGCAGGCGTTCCGCGGTCCGCAGTTGCACCTGTTCGCCGGCCTCGACGGACTGGTTCCGGCCGAAGCGGCGGGGGACTTGCTGGCGTTGCTGCCGGATGTCGAAATCGGTCTGATTGAACAGGCCAGCCACGCGTTTCTTCTGGAAGACCCTCACGGTGTGGCGGGGGCGATCCAGGCCTTTTTGCATGAGTCCGGTGATGACTGATTTATCCCTTCCCAGCCTGCCCGGCGGCCTGCCGGACAAACGCCAGGTGGCGGCGTCCTTTTCCCGCGCGGCGGCCAGCTACGACAGCGTGGCCGAATTGCAGCGTGACGTCGGCAGCCAGTTGTTGAGCCGTTTGCCGGAAGATTTCGTGCCTGGTCGCTGGCTGGACCTGGGCTGTGGCACCGGGCATTTCAGTCGTGTGCTGGGTGAGCGTTTTCCTGGCGGTCACGGCGTGGCGCTGGACATCGCCGAAGGCATGCTCAATCACGCGCGCCCATTGGGCGGGGCCACGCACTTCATCGCCGGGGATGCAGAGCGGTTGCCATTGCAGGATTCGACCTGTGATTTGATTTTCTCCAGCCTGGCGGTGCAATGGTGCGCAGACTTTGCGTCGGTGCTCAGTGAAGCCCATCGCGTGCTGAAACCCGGCGGAATGTTTGCGTTTGCTAGTCTGTGCGTGGGCACACTGTTTGAGCTGCGAGACAGTTGGCGTCAGGTGGATGGCATGGTGCACGTCAACCGCTTCCGCGAGTTCGGGGTTTATCAACACCTGTGTGCGGCCAGCGGTTTGAAGGTCGCGAGTCTGCAAACCCGTCCTCACGTGCTGCATTACCCGGATGTGCGCAGCCTGACTCATGAACTCAAGGCGCTGGGCGCGCACAATCTGAACCCCGGTCGGCCGGGTGGTTTGACCGGCAGGGCGCGGATCCTCGGCCTGGTCGAGGCGTATGAGCAGTTTCGTCAGGCCCAAGGCCTGCCGGCGACTTATCAAGTGGTGTACGCCGTTTTGGAGAAACCCTTATGAGCGCAGCGTATTTCATCACAGGGACTGACACCGATGTCGGCAAGACCACCGTGGCTGCGGGTTTGCTGCATGCTGCGCGGTTGGCCGGCCTGAGTACGGCGGCGGGAAAACCGGTGGCCTCCGGTTGCGACGTGACGCCCAAGGGCTTGCGCAACGCCGATGCGCTGGCGCTGCTGGCGGAATGTTCGGTGCCGTTGACGTATGCACAGGTCAATCCGGTGGCCTTCGAACCGGCCATCGCTCCGCATCTGGCAGCACGCGAGGCCGGCGTCGCGTTGACGGTGCAATCGTTGCTGACGCCAATGCAGCAGATTCTGGAGATGCAGGCAGATTTCACCCTCATTGAAGGCGCTGGTGGTTGGCGCGTGCCGCTGGCGGATCAGGACAACCTGTCGGACCTGGCCATGGCGCTGGATCTGCCGGTGATTCTGGTGGTCGGCGTACGGCTGGGCTGCATCAACCATGCGCTGCTGACGGCCGAGGCGATTGCCCGGGACGGTTTGCAACTGGCGGGTTGGGTGGCCAATATCATCGATGCCAAGACTGCGCGCCTTGAAGAAAACCTGGCCACGCTGGCCGAGCGGATCCCCGCGCCGTGCCTGGGGCGCGTGCCGAAACTCAAGTTGGTGACCGCCGAGGCGGTGGCGGAACACCTTCAGCTGGATTTGCTGGACTGAGGTTTCAAGCACTGGTTTTACCTATGACAAGGCACTGTGCCATTAGTGTTTTTGTCGGGCCTTTTGCAGGCGGGTCTGGTTCAATGGCCGCTGTTGATCCTTTGTAGGACGAGTTCTCCCATGGAAATCTCAGGAAGTACCGCTTTTTATGCTGGTCTGAGCACTATTCAGACAGGGCAGAACCGTGTGGATCAAGCCTCCGGCCAGATTGCCAACAATTCGGTCGAGCGTTCGGTGACCAGTCAGTCCTCCGATGCTCAGGTCAATCGCCTGCGCTCGGTTGATCGCAGCCAGCAATCGGACCTCGCCAGCAACATGGTCGAGATGGCTCAGGGCAAGTTTCAGGTCGAGGCCGGTGTCAAAGTTGCCAAAGCTTCCGATGAAATGCTCGGTACGCTGATCGATACATTCGCTTGATCATCTGCTGAAACCGCTCTGCCAACGCCGCGACCCTTCGCGGCGTTTTTGTGTGTAAGTCCTTCTCTCCCAACTAAACTTTTCTGCAGGACGTGTTGCTCAGTCAACGGCGTTGCGTTGTCGCGTGTGCGGCTTAGCGCGGGGTGTGAAGACGAACGGCCAAAGATCGGCGCTTGACAAGATTTGGGCGTAAACGTATGTTTCAAACAACTGTTTGACCGTCACAACAAATCAACGCGGTCGTTCATTCCCGGTTACATCAGCAGAGGTTTATCGCTATGCCTGACTACAAGGCCCCCTTGCGTGATATTCGCTTCGTTCGTGACGAACTGCTCGGCTACGAAGCGCACTATCAGAGCCTTCCGGCTTGCTCGGACGCAACTCCGGACATGGTTGACGCCATTCTCGAAGAAGGCGCCAAGTTTTGTGAGCAGGTACTGGCTCCGCTGAACCGCGTGGGTGACACCGAAGGCTGCACCTGGAGCGAGTCCGGCGTTAAAACCCCGACCGGCTTCAAAGAAGCCTACAAGCAATTCGTTGAAGGCGGCTGGCCAAGCCTGGCCCACGACGTAGAGCACGGCGGCCAGGGCCTGCCGGAGTCTCTGGGTCTGGCAGTCAGCGAAATGGTTGGCGAAGCCAACTGGTCGTGGGGCATGTACCCGGGCCTGTCGCACGGCGCGATGAACACCATTTCCGAGCACGGCACGCCGGAGCAGCAACACGCCTACCTGACCAAACTGGTGTCCGGCGAATGGACTGGCACCATGTGCCTGACCGAACCGCACTGCGGCACCGACCTGGGCATGCTGCGCACCAAGGCCGAACCTCAGGCCGACGGTTCCTACAAAGTCTCCGGCACCAAGATCTTCATCTCGGCCGGTGAACACGACATGGCCGACAACATCGTCCACATCGTGCTGGCTCGCCTGCCGGATGCACCGGCTGGCACCAAAGGCATCTCGCTGTTCATCGTTCCGAAATTCATGCCGAACGAAGACGGTTCGATCGGTGCGCGCAACGCCGTGTCCTGTGGTTCCCTGGAACACAAGATGGGCATCCACGGCAACGCCACCTGCGTGATGAACTTCGACGCGGCCACCGGTTTCCTGATCGGCCCTGCGAACAAAGGCCTGAACTGCATGTTCACCTTCATGAACACCGCACGTCTGGGTACCGCGCTGCAAGGCCTGGCCCACGCCGAAATCGGTTTCCAGGGCGGCCTGAAATACGCTCGCGATCGTCTGCAAATGCGCTCCCTGACTGGCCCGAAAGCGCCGGAAAAAGCCGCCGACCCGATCATCGTGCACCCTGACGTCCGTCGCATGCTGTTGACCATGAAAGCGTTCGCCGAAGGCAACCGCGCAATGGTTTACTTCACCGCCAAGCAAGTCGACATCGTCAAGTACGGCGTGGACGAAGAAGAGAAGAAGAAAGCCGACGCACTGCTGGCGTTCATGACGCCAATCGCCAAAGCCTTCATGACTGAAGTCGGTTTCGAATCCGCCAACCACGGCGTGCAAATCTACGGCGGCCACGGCTTCATCGCCGAGTGGGGCATGGAGCAGAACGTTCGCGACAGCCGCATTTCGATGCTGTACGAAGGCACCACCGGCATCCAGGCACTCGACCTGCTGGGCCGCAAAGTGTTGATGACTCAAGGCGAAGCTCTGAAAGGCTTCACCAAGATCGTCCACAAGTTCTGCCAGACCAACGAAGGCAACGAAGCCGTTCAGGAATTCGTCGCACCGCTGGCTGCAATCAACAAAGAATGGGGCGAGCTGACCATGAAGGTCGGTATGGCGGCCATGAAAGATCGCGAAGAAGTCGGCGCGGCCTCCGTGGACTACCTGATGTACTCCGGTTACGCCTGCCTGGCCTACTTCTGGGCTGACATGGCACGTCTGGCGGCCGAGAAACTGGCAGCCGGCACCACCGAAACAGCGTTCTACACCGCCAAGCTGCAGACTGCGCGCTTCTACTTCCAGCGCATCCTGCCGCGTACCCGCACTCACGTTGCAACCATGCTGTCGGGCGCCAACAACCTGATGGACATGAAAGAAGAAGACTTCGCACTGGGCTACTAAGCCTTAACGCAGCCTTCTGAAAAAACCGCTGCTCCTTCGGGAGTGGCGGTTTTTTTTCAACTCGACTTTGGTGAAAAAAACACGGTCGAGGGCAGTTCTCCCGTCTTTTATGACGACCTTTGATGGGGGAACCGTGCATTGCTGGTTGGCCGGATAGTAGTCAGTAATGCGGCGTCAAAAAAACCTTAGCAAATCACTCAGAAAATCAGGGTCACTGCCGTTAAAGTAGTGGGCACAATGCCATCTATAGACATGACGGGTCGGAGCTTTACCCTTGCCGCGTTCTTCCGCTGTACGTTTCAGTCATTTCCTGCCGTCACTTCTGCTTTTGCTTGCGGGGCTGGCGGCTGCGTACGTCAAGGACCTGAACGTCTTCTTCACTTCGCTGTTCAACGTGCTGCCTACGTTGGTGCTGTTGCTCGGCGGCGCTTATTGCGCGGTTTACCGACGTCAGCGTGAACTGTTTCTGATGGTCACGGTGTACATCGCCTACTACCTGCTCGACACCCAGACCGACTATTACCGCGACAACGGCAGAGTGCGTGAAGACGCCGCCGTGGTCTTTCACCTGTGCTGTCTGTTGCTGCCGCTGATGTTTGGCATATTCGCCGCGTGGCAGGAACGCACCCATCTGTTCCAGGACATGATCGCGCGTTTCGCGGTGTTGCTGGCCGTCGGCAGCGTGGCGTTGGGCCTGGAGCAAAGTTACCCACAGGCGCTGTTGATGTGGCTGTCGGAAATCCGCTGGCCAGCCCTGCATGGCGCGTGGATGAGCCTGATTCAGCTGTCCTACCCCGTGTTTATCGCTTCGTTCCTGCTGCTGAGCTGGCAATACTGGCGCAACCCCAGGCCTTTGCACGCCGCCCAACTGGTGGGTCTGCTCGGGTTGTTCTGGGCGTTGCCGAAGACGTTCATCCTGCCGTTCACCCTGAACATCATGTGCAGCCAGGTGATGTTGATGATTGCCGCGGCGGTTGCCCATGAAGCCTATCAAATGGCCTTCCGCGATGAGCTCACCGGTTTGCCTGGCCGCCGCGCGTTGAACGAACGCATGCAGCGCCTGGGGCGCAATTACGTGCTGGCCATGAGCGACGTCGACCACTTCAAGAAATTCAACGACACCCACGGCCACGACGTCGGCGATCAGGTGCTGCGGCTGGTAGCTAGCAAACTGTCGAAAATCGGCGGCGGCGGCAGGGCGTATCGCTACGGCGGTGAGGAATTTGCGCTGGTGTTCGCGGGCAAGACGCTTGAAGAGTGCATGCCGCACCTGGAAGTCATCCGCGAATCCATCGCCACCTACAACATTCAACTGCGTAACCAGGACAACCGTCCTCAGGATGACCAGCAAGGTCGTCAACGTCGTTCCGGCTCAGGGGCTTCGAGTGTGTCGGTCACCGTCAGCATCGGCGTCGCCGAACGCGTGGAACAACGCAACCCGGAAAAAGTGCTCAAGTCCGCCGACGAGGCGCTCTACGCCGCGAAAGGCGCCGGGCGAAACTGCGTGGTGGCTTTCGGTCAGAACCGTCGTGGTGCGGTGCGCGAGGCGGCTGCGGGTTGAGTGATGATGGCGCATTCAGCGTCTGGACTGTGATTGTGAGGCGTGGTCGGCGGCAGTAGGTTTGATCAATCTGCTGCCGGAGAAATGACCATGCCCGAGTACAAAGCTCCCCTGCGCGACATGCGCTTTCTGATCGACCACGTCTTCGACTTTCACAGTAACTACGCCGCACTGGGCGCCACGGATGCCAGCCCGGACATGGTCAATGCGATCCTCGAAGAAGGCGCGAAGTTCTGCGAGAACGTGCTCGCACCGCTCAATCGCAGCGGCGACGAAGAGGGCTGCCATTTCGACAACGGCGTGGTGACAACGCCTACAGGCTTCAAGCAAGCCTTCGCACAATACGTCGAAGGTGGCTGGCATGGTCTGGCGGCCGATCCCGCTTATGGCGGCCAGGGCTTGCCGAGCTCCCTGGGGCTGGTCATCAGCGAGATGGTCGGGTCCAGCAACACTTCCTGGGGCATGTACCCGGGCCTGACGCACGGCGCGATGTCGGCGATCCACGCCCATGGCACCGAAGAACAGAAAAACACCTACCTGAGCAAACTCACCGCAGGCCAATGGACCGGCACCATGTGCCTGACCGAAGCCCATTGCGGCACAGACCTGGGCATCATCAAGACCCGCGCCGTGCCGGCAGCGGATGGCAGTTACGCGATCTCCGGCAGCAAGATTTTCATCTCTGCCGGCGAACACGACATGAGCGACAACATCATTCACCTGGTGCTGGCGAAACTGCCGGATGCGCCTGCGGGCACCAAGGGCATTTCGCTGTTCATCGTTCCTAAGTTCCTACCCGATGCCGAAGGTGAGGCGGGGGCGCGCAACGGCGTTTCCTGCGGCTCGATCGAGCACAAAATGGGTATCAAGGCCTCGGCCACCTGCGTGCTGAACTTCGACGAGGCCAAGGGCTTTCTGATCGGTGAGCCGAACAAGGGCCTGAACTGCATGTTCACCATGATGAACCATGCGCGTCTCGGCACTGGGATGCAGGGTTTGTGTTTGGGGGAAGCGAGTTTTCAGGGCGCGATCAAGTACGCCAATGATCGTTTGCAGATGCGCTCGCTGACCGGCCCGAAAGCACCGGAAAAAGCCGCCGACCCGATCATCGTTCATCCAGATGTGCGTCGAATGTTGCTGACCATGAAGGCCTTCAACGAAGGCAATCGCGCGCTGACCTACTTCACCGCGCAACTTCTGGATGCCGCGCACCTGAGCCCGGATGAAACCGCGCGGCAGGACGCCGAAGACCTGTTGGCGTTCCTGACGCCGATCTGCAAGGCCTTCATGACCGACACCGGGCTGGAAGTGACCAACCACGGCATGCAGGTGTTCGGCGGCCACGGCTTCATTCGTGAGTGGGGCATGGAGCAGTTGGTTCGCGATTGCCGGATTGCACCGATCTACGAAGGCACCAACGGCATTCAGGCGCTGGATTTGCTCGGGCGAAAAGTGCTCGGCAGTCAGGGCAAATTGCTGCGCGGCTTTACCAAAATCGTTCACAAGTTCTGCGCGGCGAACGCCGATCACCCGCAACTCGCCAGCTACGTGGCGCAACTCAACGGGTTGAATCAGCAGTGGGGCGAACTGACCACTCAGGTCGGCATGGCCGCGATGAAGAATCCGGACGAAGTGGGCGCCGCGTCGGTGGATTACCTGATGTACAGCGGTTACATCATCCTCGGTTACTTGTGGCTGCGCATGGCGCTGGTGGCTCAGGCGCAACTGGATGCGGGCAGAGGTGATGCCGATTTCTGCCGGGGCAAACTGGCGACCAACGAATTTTACTTCAAGCGATTGCTGCCACGCACGGCTGCCCATCGCGCGGCTATCGAGGCGGGTAGCGATTGCCTGATGCAGCTGCCGGCTGAGTTGTTCTCGGTGTAACGCACCAGACTGTAGGAGCGAGCCTGCTCGCGAAGGTCGTGAACGATGGCGCGTAAAACCAGACGCCGGCGGCGTCTTTAGGTTTTTCGCGAGCAGGCTCGCTCCTACAACAGAAAACAGGTTTCGCCTTCTCGTGTCGCAATGACCAAAAATTACAAAACGGTCACAGCCTGACCCTATGTGTCGCAAAAGTTGTTGGGTTACACTCGGACCCAACGAAAACACTCTTCCTACGAATCACCTGTAAAGATCCTGCGAGGTTTGCCATGGCTGACTACAAAGCGCCCCTGCGCGATATGCGCTTCGTCCTCAATGAAGTATTCGAGGTCGCCAAGCTCTGGGCCGAGTTGCCTGCACTGGCCGATACCGTCGACGCAGAAACCGTTGAAGCCATTCTTGAAGAGGCCGGCAAGGTCACCAGCAAAAGCATCGCGCCCCTGAGCCGTGCGGCTGACGAAGAAGGTTGCCATTGGGCGGACGGTGCTGTCACCACGCCGGCAGGTTTCCCACAGGCTTATCAGACTTACGCTGAAGGCGGTTGGGTCGGCGTCGGTGGCGATCCGACCTACGGCGGCATGGGCATGCCCAAGGCGGTTTCGGCCCAGGTCGAAGAAATGGTCAACTCCGCGAGCCTGTCGTTCGGCTTGTACCCGATGCTGACCGCCGGTGCCTGCCTGTCGATCAACGCCCACGCCAGCGACGAACTGAAAGCCGCTTACCTGCCGAACATGTACGCCGGCGTCTGGGCCGGTTCCATGTGCCTGACCGAGCCGCACGCCGGTACAGACCTGGGCATCATCCGCACCAAGGCCGAGCCTCAGGCGGACGGTTCCTACAAAGTCAGCGGCACCAAGATTTTCATCACCGGCGGCGAACACGACCTGACCGAGAACATCATTCACCTGGTACTCGCCAAACTGCCGGATGCACCGGCGGGGCCGAAAGGCATTTCGCTGTTCCTGGTGCCGAAGTTCATGGTCAATGCTGATGGCAGCCTCGGTGCACGTAACCCGGCGACCTGCGGTTCGATCGAACACAAGATGGGCATTCAGGCCTCCGCGACTTGCGTGATGAACTTCGACGAAGCCGTGGGTTACCTGGTCGGCGAGCCGAACAAGGGCTTGGCGGCGATGTTCACCATGATGAACTACGAGCGTCTGGGCGTCGGTATCCAGGGCCTGGCCTCTGGCGAACGCTCTTACCAGAACGCCGTTGAATACGCCCGCGACCGCCTGCAAAGCCGTTCGCCGACCGGCGCGCAGAACAAGGACAAAGTGGCCGACCCGATCATCGTCCACCCGGACGTGCGTCGCATGCTGCTGACCATGAAAGCCTCGAACGAAGGCGGCCGTGCTTTCTCGACTTACGTGGCCATGCAACTGGACACCGCCAAGTTCAGCGAAGATGCGACCACCCGCAAACGCGCGGAAGACCTGGTGGCGCTGCTGACCCCGGTAGCGAAGGCATTCCTGACTGACCTCGGTCTGGAAACCACCGTTCATGGCCAGCAGGTTTTCGGCGGCCACGGTTACATCCGTGAGTGGGGCCAGGAACAACTGGTTCGCGACGTGCGCATCACTCAGATCTACGAAGGCACCAACGGCATCCAGGCGCTGGACCTTGTCGGGCGCAAGATCGTTGGCAGTGGCGGGGCGTTCTACAACCTGTTCGCCGACGAGATTCGTCACTTCACCGCGACGGCCAGCGCTGAGCTGGACGAGTTCACCAAGCCGCTGAACGATGCCGTGACCACCCTCGACGAACTGACGGCGTGGTTGCTGGATCGGGCGAAAAACAACCCGAATGAAATCGGCGCGGCTTCGGTCGAGTACCTGCAAACTTTCGGTTACGTGGCTTACGCCTACATGTGGGCACTGATGGCCAAGGCCGCCTTCGGTAAAGAAGCACAGGACGATTTCTACGCGAGCAAATTGGGCACGGCGCGGTTCTATTTCGCACGCCTGCTGCCGCGTATTCACTCGTTGAGTGCGTCGGTGAAGGCCGGTAGCGAGTCGCTGTTCCTGCTGGACGCGGCGCAGTTCTGACAATGTAACGTCATGTAAGCATTCTCTTACATGACGTGCTGCTTTTCTCCCATAGATGCAAATTGGATCCACGGCTAATCTACTTCACATGGACGTCGCGCAGGAAGCGCAAAGCAACAACACGGACACGTAGGATTCTGCCAGGACGGCGGAGTGAAATGGATGTCAGGGAAACAGTCTGCAAAGCCCCGCTTCGGCGGGGTTTTCTTTTGCCCGCAGAAAAGTACTCAGCTCATCCCGTCCAGGGTTGCCGGGACTTCATTCGGGCCATTCATCACTTCTTCAAGCAAGGTCCGCAACAACGCCAATGACGCTTGTTGCCGTTGCACATCGCGACACACCAACCCGACTTTCAATGGCACCCGTGGCTCGGTCAGCGGCTTCCAGAGCAGTTCGTCATTGCCCAGCATCTTCTGCGAGCGGCCGGGCAGGACAGTCGCCAACCGGGTGTGCGGCAGGCTGTCGAGAATCCCCGCCATGTTGTTCAGTTCGGCTTGCACTTGCGGGCGTCGTCCCAGGCTGGCCAGTTGCGTCTGCCAGATCTGTCGCACCTGAAACTCTTCACCCAGCAGCAACATCGGCAACTCGGCGGCTTGACTCATGGAGACTTTCTTGAATTCGCGCAGCGGATGATCCGCCGGGATGACCAGTGTCAGTTCATCTTCGTATAGCATCACGCCGTGTAGCCCCGGCTGACGGGGCGGCAGGTAACTGATGCCGATGTCCAGCGAACCGTTGAGCAGCCGTCGTTCGATTTCCAGTCCCGTCAGTTCATAGATCTGCACCACCAGGTGCGGCTGCGCCTTGCGCACGCGTTCGAGCATCTGCGGCACCAGGCTGGTGTGGACGGTTTGCAGCACGCCAATGGCCAGGGTGCGCAGCGCTTGTCCCTTGAAGTTGCCCAATGCTTCACGCGCCCGTTGCAGGCCGTCGAGCAAGGGCAGGGCGTGGTTGTACAGCGTGTGCGCGGCCAGGGTCGGCAGCAAGCGTTTACTGCTGCGTTCGAACAGGCTCACATCGAGGTGTTGTTCGAGCTGGCGAATCTGTTGGGAGAGTGCCGGTTGGGAGATTGAAAGCCGCTCGGCGGCCCGGCCCACATGGCCCTCTTCGTAGACCGCGACGAAATAACGCAGTTGTTTAAAATCCATAAGTTTTACTTATTGAAAATACTGGGAAATCGAAATGGCTCAAGGTCCTGCCTGAGCCTAGTCTAACCGCATTCACAGGGCTTACAGGGCCATAGAACGCGATGACTACCGTTTACGCCGAAGGTGTTTACATAGGTAAGGCAAAACACCTCAAACGAGGTGTTTTCGGATGAATTTGTTCAATTTACGGCGCAACGCTCCCAGCCTTGATGACCTGAGCGTGGACACTTTCCTGTCGTACAGAAGTGACAATCTTTCCAGTGAGTGCCTGATGCCCAGTGTCGAGCGGCCGAAACAGATTTTTGTGCGCGGTCAGGGCTCCTGGTTGTGGGACAGCGAAGACCGCGCCTATCTGGATTTTTCCCAGGGTGGCGGGGCCAATAGCCTCGGACATAGCCCTTCGGTACTGGTCAACGCGATCACGGCGCAAGCTCAATCGCTGATCAACCCCGGTTTCGGCCTGCACAACCGCGGCATGCTCAACCTCGCCGAGCGGCTCTGCGTCAGCACTGGCAGTGACCAGGCGTACCTGCTCAACAGTGGCAGTGAAGCCTGTGAAGCGGCGATCAAACTGGCGCGCAAGTGGGGCCAGCAACATCGCGGCGGTGCGTCGCGGATCATCGTGGCCAACAACGGTTGCCATGGACGTAGTCTCGGGACTATCCCGGCGTCGGACAGCACCAGGCTGACCAACCGCTTCGAGCCGCAACTTCCAGGCTTCAGCCACGTACCGTTCAATGATCTGGCCGCTCTGCACGCCGCCGTTGATGCCCGGACCGTGGCAATCATGCTTGAGCCGATCCAGAACGAAGCCGGGGTCATTCCCGCCACCGAGGATTACCTCAAGGGTGTCGAACTCCTGTGCCGTGAGCTTGGCATCCTGTTGATCTTCGACGAAGTGCAAACCGGTCTTGGGCGACTCGGCACCTTACTCGCGGAACAGTCCTACGGTGTGCGAGCCGATATCGTCGTCCTCGGCAAAGGCCTGGGCGGTGGTGTGCCCTTGGCGGCGCTGCTGGCGCGTGGCAAAGCCTGCTGCTTCGACGTCGGCGAGCTGACGGGCACTCACCATGGCAACGCGCTGATGACCGCTGCTGGCCTGGCTGTGCTCGACAGCGTGCAGGACAAGGGCTTTATCGAGCATGTCAGGGAAACTGGCCAGCACTTGTGCGAAGGCCTGGCACGTCTGGCTCATCGCTATGGACACGGCGAACTGCGCGGTCAGGGATTGCTCTGGGGTCTGACCCTGTCCGACGATTCGGCTGACGCCGTAGTCAAAGCAGCGCTGTACGAAGGCTTGCTGCTCGACGCCCCGCAAGCCGATTGCCTACGATTCACCCCAGCGCTCACGGTCAGCAAGTCCAACATCGACGAAATGCTCCTGCGCCTGGCCCGCGCGTTTTCCCGCGTGCGCACCGCACAACTGCAATGCCGCAAAGGGATTGCCGTCTGATCAGAACCGCCCTACACGAATTCCCGAACCGTCTCGCGGTATAACGCATCGCCCCACGTTTGATTCTTTTGACGTGGGGCGTTTTTTTGTCTGCGAACTCATTCGGGCAACGACAGTGGGCCAAGACTCGAACTGAACCCTGACGAACGGCGCAGGTCGATTGGTTGTGTGGCTCACGTGAGCCCACTTCAATTCAGGAGCTGCCCCATGGATTTCATTCGCATCATCATCGCCATTCTATTGCCGCCACTGGGTGTGTTTCTGCAAGTCGGTTTCGCCGGCGCGTTCTGGCTGAATATTCTGCTGACGTTGTGCGGATACATTCCGGGGATCGTGCATGCGGTGTACATCATCGCCAAACGCTAAGGTCCGCAGCGCAAGATAGATCGCATTCGCTGGCAAGCCAGCTCCCACAGAGTTTGTGCACGCTGCCGATCCTGTAGGAGCGTGGCTTGCCCGCGAAGGGCGCGACACGGTTTCAGCTTTCGAGCGCCATCACCCGTCGATAAAACAACCACTCCTGCTCTAGCGCATGGGCCTGATTGCCGGCCTTGCGGAAGCCGTGACGTTCGTCCGCGTAATAATGCGCCTGTACCAGAATGCCATTTTGCTGCAGCGCCTCGGCCATGTCGCGGGTCTGTTGCGGCACGACCACGGCGTCCAGTTCGCCCTGAAAGAAAATCACCGGCACGCTGATGTTGCTCGCATGCAGCAGGGGTGTGCGTGCGGCGTAGCGCTCGGCGTCCAGCTCAGGATCGCCAATCAGCCAATCCAGGTAATCGCCTTCGAACTTGTGGGTTGCGCGGCCCAGGGCAACGGGATCGCTGACGCCGTAAAGACTGGCACCAGCGCGAAAGACCTTCTTGAACGCCAATGCACACAGTGTGGTGTAGCCGCCGGCACTGCCACCGCGAATAAACGCCTGGTCGCCATCGATCAATCCGCGCTCGGCGAGATAGGCGACTACCGCGCAGGCATCTTCCACATCCACTTCACCCCAACTCAAATGCAGCGCCTGGCGATAGGCCCGGCCGTAGCCGCTGCTGCCACGGTAGTTGAGGTCGGCCACGGCGAAGCCGCGTTGTGCCCAGTACTGGATGCGCGGATCAAGCATCGGGTAGCACGCCGATGTCGGGCCGCCGTGGATGAATACCACCAGTGGCGGTTTCGCTTCGCCGGTCATCGCCGGGTAGAAAAAACCGTGAGCCTCGCCCGAACCGCTCGGGTAGCGCAGGGTTTGCGCGATGCTGATCTGATCGGCGGGAATCGGCGCGATTCCACCGGCCAATACCCTGACGGCTCGGGTCTTGCGGTCGATGGCAATCACGGCTGATGAACTGACCGGCGAAGCGGCAATGCAGTAGATGAATTGTTCATCCAGTGCGAGATGTCGGAATCGGCTGTAGTCCCCGGTGAAATCTTCTGTAGCGTCACCGCCAATACCCAGTCGGCCGAATCCGCCTTCGGTCCAACTGGCCAGATAGCTGTTTTCACCCAAGGGCAGCCAAGTGCAGCCACCCAACTGCCAGGGCGCTGGTCCATGATCCGCCGCAGTGCTAGGCAACGGGCGCAACGCATCGGAAGACTCCGCCCACGGCTGCCAGTAACCGCCGCGATCCGTCAGACACAACAGCCGGCCACGGTCATCGAATCGCGGTTGTTGCAACGACTCCTGAATATCTTCACCCGCCAGGCAACGCGCTTGAGCGTAACGGCCATCGCTCTGGCGCTCGGCAACCATCAGGCGCGTCGCGGTCCATGGCTGGTCCGGACGGCTCCATTCGATCCAGGCCAACCGTCGAGCATCGGGGCTCAGTGTCGGCGAGGCATAAAAGTCAGCACCCTCGGCCAACAGATGCCGCGTGCTGTCCGCCAGATCGATGGCCACCAGACGATGCCGGTCCCGATGTTCTTCAACGGCCAACACTTGCCCATTGGCAAATTGCAGATCGCCGTAGCGGCATTCACCGGACGTCAGCGCTTCGGGCGTTTCGCCTTTGAGCGATTGGCGATACAGCTGCTGATCCGCCTCGTTGACGAAAACTACCCCGTCATCTGTCAGACAGAACGCTCCGCCGCCATATTCGTACACCCGACTGCGCACGCTGAAACCCATTGGCGTCAGGCAATGCGCCTGGCCATCACGCCAATGCCAGATTCGACAAGCAGCGTCCTCGGGGCGGTACTCGTTCCAGAGCAGGCCATGCTGGCCAACCTGCAGTTCGGCAAAGTCGACACCGGCAGCGACCGCTTTGGCGGCGCTGAAGGGTTCAGCTTTTTGCGATGAGTCGTGAGTTTCGTTCATTGCGAAAGGCCAGTTGTTCGATGGTCTGGGTCGCGTGCTCGGCTTCTTCGCGGGCCTTGAGAATCACGCCGTGATGTTCCGATTTGCTGCACACCGGGTCGGCGTTGCTGGCGTCACCGGTGAGCATGAAGGCCTGGCAGCGGCAGCCACCGAAGTCCTTTTCTTTCTCGTCGCACGAGCGGCATGGCTCGGGCATCCAGTCGTAACCGCGAAAGCGGTTGAAGCCAAACGAGTCGTACCAGATGTGCTGCATGCTGTGGTCGCGCACGTTAGGAAACTGCACCGGCATCTGTCGGGCGCCGTGACACGGCAGCGCGGTTCCGTCCGGGGTTACTGTCAGAAAAATACTGCCCCAACCGTTCATGCAGGCCTTCGGCCGTTCTTCGTAATAGTCCGGCGTGACGAAAATCAGCTTGCACGGATGCCCTTCGGCTTCCAGTTTGGCGCGGTATTCGTTGGTGATGCGTTCGGCCCGGACCAGTTGTTCCTTGGTCGGCAGCAGACCGACCCGGTTGAGCTGCGCCCAACCGTAGAACTGGCACGTGGCGAGTTCGACGAAGTCCGCCTCAAGGGCGATGCACAACTCGATGATCCGGTCGATCTTGTCGATGTTGTGCCGATGAGTGACGAAGTTCAGCACCATCGGATAACCGTGTGCTTTCACTGCGCGAGCCATTTCCAGTTTCTGCGCGAAGGCCTTTTTCGAGCCGGCCAGCAAGTTGTTCACCTGCTCGTCGCTGGCCTGGAAGCTGATCTGGATATGGTCCAGGCCGGCCTTCTTGAAGTCGCTGATTTTCTGCTCGGTGAGGCCGATGCCAGAGGTGATCAGGTTGGTGTAGAAACCTAACTTGCGCGCCTCGGCAATCAGTTCGGCGAGGTCCTGCCGCACCAGCGGTTCGCCGCCAGAAAAGCCCAGCTGCGCCGCGCCCATTTCCCGTGCTTCGCGGAACACCTTGATCCACTGCTCGGTGCTCAGCTCTTTGCCTTGCTCGGCGAAATCCAGTGGGTTGGAGCAGTACGGGCATTGCAGCGGGCAGCGGTAGGTCAGCTCGGCCAGCAGCCACAGCGGGAGGCCGATTTCCGGTTTGGGCGGTAACTTGTCCGACACGGAATCAGGCAAGTTCGATCCAGTGCTGAGCACGGGCGACCTCCATGAATTGCTCGATGTCATCACCGAGCTCCGGCACGCCAGGGAACTGCGCGTCGAGTTCGGCGATGATCGCTGCGACGTCAAGTTCGCCGTCGATCAAACCGCCGATCAGCGCGGCGCTTTCATTCAGTTTGATCATGCCTTCCGGGTACAGCAGCACATGGCCTTTTTGTGCCGGTTCGTACTGGAACCGGTAGCCTGGACGCCAGGTTGGGGTCTTGCTGCGATCAAAACTCATAAGGTGATTCCTTTGTGCCAGACCCGTTGCTCGGTCACGCTGTGATATGGCGGGCGTTTCAGTTCATAGGCCATGCTCATGGCATCGAGCATGCTCCAAAGAATGTCCAGTTTGAACTGGAGAATTTCCAGCATGCGCTCCTGGCCTTCCCGCGTCGTGTAGTGCTGCAGGGTGATCGCCAGACCGTGTTCGACGTCGCGGCGCGCCTGGCCCAGACGGGTGCGGAAATATTCGTAACCGGCCGGGTCGATCCATGGGTAATGCTGCGGCCAGCTGTCGAGACGCGACTGGTGGATCTGCGGCGCGAACAGCTCGGTCAAAGAGCTGCTGGCGGCTTCCTGCCAACTGGCCCGGCGGGCGAAGTTGACGTAGGCGTCCACGGCGAAACGCACACCGGGCAACACCAGTTCCTGCGAGCGCAGTTGGTCCGGGTCGAGACCGACGGCCTGGCCCAGACGCAGCCACGCTTCGATGCCGCCGTCTTCGCCGGGGGCGCCGTCATGGTCGAGCAGGCGTTGAATCCACTCGCGACGGATTTCCCGGTCCGGGCAGTTGGCCAGAATCGCGGCGTCTTTCAGGGGGATGTTCACCTGATAGTAGAAGCGGTTGGCGACCCAGCCCTGGATCTGCTCGCGGGTCGCCCGGCCTTCGTACATCGCCACGTGATAGGGGTGATGGATGTGGTAATAGGCGCCCTTGGCGCGCAGGGCGGCTTCGAATTCGGCGGGGGACAGTGGGGTGTCAGTCATTTCGGTCTCCGGGGAACAACCGGTGGATTCTGTTGTGTCTGTTCGGACGCTTTCGCGGGCAAGCCTCGCTCCTACAGGGATAGCGCCGAATCTGTAGGAGCGAGGCTTGCCCGCGAAGAGGCCATCCGCTACAACACAATACTCATGCCGTCATACGCCACTTCAACATCCCGCCGAACCAGCTCGGCGCGCTCCGGCGAATCCTCATCAAGGATCGGGTTGGTGTTGTTGATGTGGATAAGCACCTTGCGCTGCTTGGGCAACTGCTCCAGCACTTCCAGCATACCGCCGGGGCCGTTCTGCGCCAGATGGCCCATTTCCCGACCGGTGCGGGTGCCGACACCACGGCGCTGCATTTCGTCGTCGTCCCACATCGTGCCGTCCACCAGCAGGCAGTCGCTGCCGGCCATGATCTCCAGCAGCGGTGCGTCGACCTTGCCCAGGCCCGGCGCGTAGAACAGCTTGCCGCCGGTGTTCAGGTCTTCAATGATCAACCCGATGTTGTCGCCCGGATGCGGGTCGAAACGGTGCGGCGAATACGGTGGCGCGGCGCTGCGCAGCGGCAGCGGAGTGAAACGCAGACTCGGGCAGGCCGGGATGGTGAAGCTGCAGTCGAGTTCGATGCGGTTCCAGTTCAGCCCGCCATTCCAGTGGGTCAGCATGGTGAACAGCGGGAAACCGGTGCTCAGGTCTTCATGGACCATGTCGGTGCACCAGACGTTGTGCGGGCAACCCTCGCGCAGGCTGAGCAGGCCGGTGGTGTGGTCGATCTGGCTGTCCATCAGGATGATCGAGCTGATGCCTGTATCGCGCAGGGCGCGGCCCGGTTGCATCGGGGCAAAATTCTGGAGCTGGGCGCGGATGTCCGGCGAGGCGTTGCACAGCACCCAGTTCACGCCGTCATCGGAAATCGCGATGGACGACTGGGTCCGCGCCTTGGCATTCAGGCTCCCGTCGCGAAAACCTGCGCAGTTCACGCAGTTGCAGTTCCACTGGGGGAAACCGCCGCCGGCGGCGGAACCTAGAATCTGGACAAACATGGGTGCTCCATCATTTCAACGCTGAAAATAAAAACGCCTCGGCAAACCGAGGCGCTGAACGGCAGGACAAGCTTAGCGGCTTGCGAAGTACATGGTGACTTCAAAGCCGATACGCAGGTCGGTGTAAGCAGGTTTGGACCAGGACATGGGAGCGCTCCTTCAGGTGATGGGACGGTTGAGATCTATACATATAGTCCACCTCCAGCCGGAGATGTTCAGATAGTTAGGTGGCTATGTTACTCAAAATTACAGAGCGATTGGCCTGCAATCTCGGAAAAAGCTAATTGCACCAGCGGTAATGATCATTTTGCCACTTGCCAAGGCGCCTCCGGTTGCGAACTGCTGGCCAGACCGCGCCAGCCGCCCTCGGCGTTGATCAGGCGCAGTGCGGCGGCGCGCAAGGCAGAACGATCGATGTCCAGAATGGCTTGGGGAAGCTGCGTCAGATAATCCGACGAGTGGCCGGCCAGTTTGCCTTGCCAGAGCAGCTCGGCGGCTTGGGCGACGGGCAACGCAGCGATCTGGAATTGATCGGCCAAGGCCTGACGCTGGGCAACGAAGGTCGCCTCGTCGATGCCGTCGATCATTGCGGGCACGTCGTTCAGAAAGTCTTCCATGTGTTGCAGCAAGTTCAGAGGGGCGACGCTCGGTGATTGCACGCCGAACAGAACGCCCGTCTGCCCATGGACCTGACGCAGCGCACTGAACACCGCATAACCCAGTTGCAACTCAACGCGCAGACGCTGGTAGAACGGCGTCTGACAAATATGCGCAAGCAAACGCCACGCAGCTTCGTCAGAGATTTCCTGCGTGGCTGTCGGACAGAACAGCAACAGCGCGTGTTCGCTGGAACCGGTGTCGACGGCGGTCCACAGACGCTGCCCGTTGATCGAGGGCGGCGACGACGGTTGAGTGTCCGCAATGCCGGGCACGCGACTCAGGGCGAACCCCATCGCTGCTTGAGTCTGTGCCGACAACCCGATTGCCAGGCCTTCCCAGCGCGCCGTCGACCACAGCTGCTGCAAGTCATCAGCGACAGCGCTGTGCTCAAGGCAATGATCAGGCAGCGCTTTCAGCAGTTGTTTAATCGGTATCAACGCGGCGCTTTTCGGTTCTTCCTGTGAGAAACCGGCGTCAGGGTTTGTCAGCTCTTTCAGCGCATGTTCGAGGATGGTCGGCATCGACTCTTGCAGCCCCGTCATTTTCAGCAACCATTCATTTCCAGAAGCGCTGAAGGAAACGTCGACGCCTGCCTGACGGGCATCTTCGCGCAGTGGTTGCAGGCGGTTTTCCAGACTCTGTTGATGGCGGGGTTGAGGTTTGGACTCAAGTCGCCAGCGCAGATAAATCGCGCCTTCAGCGGTGTTGTCCGGCAGAGCTTGGCTGAATTGCATCGGCGAGTTTTCGCGACGGCTGCGCGAGCGGTCCTGGGCAAATGTCCGCAGGCCACGGTGTTTGCTGGTCTGGCCGCGAATCAGGCCGGCATTTGAGGGTGGCGCCTCGGCGCGCAAGAACGGATTCGGTGTCGGCAGTTGCCATTCACCGCTGAAGTTATCCACAGCGCCGATTTTCTTCAGGATGTCCTTGAGCGCTGCAACGCCTTGCTCGGATAACCCGGTTTCAAGCTGTTCGCTGTCGAGTCGGGCCAGTTGCAGCGCACTGCTGACTTGTTGCTGGCGCTGAAGCACGGCAGCGTACTCGTCACGCAGAAGGGCCCAATCTTGCTGAGCTGCAAAAAAGCCCAGCCAATTCAGGAGCTTCTCGCTCAAGACGCTCGCCGATGTGGTCGTTGTGAATTCAACGTGCAGCACGGCTTGTCCGGCAAATTGATACAGCGGCTTGGCATTCAGATGCTCAGCCAAACCGCTTTCGCGCAATACAGTCAGCAGCCCGCCGGGTTTCGCGGCGTTCAACCAATGGCACAGAAACGCCAATGCTTCGGTCGACGAATTGGGCAGTGCTTCGAAGGTAAACAGCAGATCCAGCCGACGCTCGCCAGCCTGTTGATAACTTGCGACTGAAGATTCCATCAGCGGCACAGGAGCCTGTTGCGGGAGGTTTTCTCCCATGGAAATCACTGCGCCGAATTTCAGCGCCATTTGCTTCAACTCTTCGATACTTTGCGGGCCAGCCAGGCTCAGCGTCATCTGTCCGGTCTGATAAAACCGCTGATGGAAATCCTGCAGCGCTTGCTGAAACCCCGGTTGCTGCACGGGCAGGCTGTCGCGGTTGCCGGCATGAAAGCCGCGCAACGGATGAGTCGGTGAAAGCCCATCGAACAACGCTAGTTGCTGCTGTGCCGTAGGATCCTGCGACCAGGCGACAAACTCCGCGTGCAGCACTTCCCGTTCCCGCAACTGATCGTCCAGATTCATACGCGGCTGAGCGAGCATGTCTGACAGACGCTGCAATCCTTCGTTGAAGACTTGAGGTGGCAACTCGAAAAAGAAGTCGGTGGTGCGTTCGCTGGTCCGTGCATTTACCTGCCCGCCATGCCCTTGTACGTAGGCCATCAGCCCTTGTTCCGCAGGAAAACGCTCGGTACCGAGAAACAACAGGTGCTCAAGAAAATGCGCCAGGCCTGGCCATGCCAATGGCACGTCATGACTGCCCGCAGCGACCCGCAACGCGGCCGCACAACGCTTCAGATTCGGGGCATGACGCAGCGTCACCCGTAGGCCGTTGGCCAGGGTTTCAGTGTGAGGGCGAGGGGGATTCAGCGCAGGCATGAGCACTTCCAGAACAGGGAAGCGCTAATGCTAGCGGATTACTGGGTGTCAGCGCTTGTTCAGCTCGCCGTAAAGCTCGGGGCGGCGATCGAGGAAGTAACGATTGGCGGCGCGGGAATCGATCATCAACTGGCGATCCAGCTCACCGACAATCAGCGCTTCATCAAGGCCCGCCTGAGCGATGCGGCTGCCATCCGGCGCGGCGATGCTGCTCTGGCCGCAGTAGTGGATGTCGCCTTCGTTGCCACAGTAATTGGCATACGCCACGTAACACTGGTTTTCGAAGGCGCGGGCGCGGACGGTGACGTCGGCGATGAAGTCGTAAGGAATCATGTTCGCCGTCGGCACCAGAATCAGCTCGGCGCCGGCCAGGGCCAGACGCCGCGCGTTCTCCGGGAACTCCATGTCGTAGCAAATCAGGAAACCGAGCTTCCAGCCGTTGAGCTCCACCAGCGGAAAATCATCCTGGCCGGCGCTGAACATCGAGTGATCGAGGTCGCCGAACAGGTGAGTCTTGCGGTAGTTGCACAGGCGTTCGCCATTGGCGTCGATCAGTTGCACGGCGTTGTAGATCTGCCCGTCTTCGGTACGCTCGGGATAGCCATACAAAATGGCGATCCCCGCTGTCTTGGCAATGCGCGCGATCTGCTGCGCCGATTCACCGTTGTGCACCTCCGCCAAGACGCTGACGGCATCGACGCCGATGTTGTAACCGGTCAGGAACATCTCCGGCAGCACCAGCAAATCGGCGCCTTTGGCCTCCAGCGCCAGTTGGTGCAGGCGTTGCAAATTGCCGGCGACGTCCAGGGGCAGCGGTGGACATTGGTAAAGGGCTACGCGCATTTCGAACTCCTTTTACTCGGGCAGGGCGATCGGACCGATCTCGTTGAACACATCTCCTGGACCCGGGTTCTCGGCGTGAGTTTCACCGCCGAAGTGTTTCATGATGCCCCACACCGCATTGAGCGAGGTCTGCACCGCGCCTTCGACCCACGCCGGTGTCCACGAAACGTCGTCGCCGGCGATGAAAATCCCGCGCTGTTCGGCTGGCATATCAGCCTGCATGAAGTGTGCGTACATGCGCTGGTTGTAACGGTAGTGACCGGGCAATGCGCCTTTGAACGCGCCAAGGAAATGCGGGTCGGCTTCCCACGACACGGTGATCGGATCGCCGATGATTCGCGCGGCGATGTCGACTTTCGGGTAGATCTTTTTCAGCGCGTTCAACGCCAGTTCGACGCGTTTTTCCACCGGGTGCGGAAGCATTTTCAACGCATCGCTCATCCACGAGTACGACAGGCAAATCACGCCCGGCTTGTCGTCGCCGTTGTCGAACAGATAGGTGCCGCGGGTCAGGCGATCGGTGAGGGTCATGCTCATCAGGTCGCGGCCGGTTTCCGGATCCTTGTCCTTCCAGAACGGGCGGTCGACCATCACGAAGGTTTTGGAAGATTGCATGTAGCGGGTGCGGTCGAGGGCCATCCACATCTTTTGCGAGAACAGGGTTTCGTCGCACTCGATCTGGGTGGTCAGCAGCCAGCTCTGGCAGGTGGTCAGCACCGCCGCGTATTCGCGGGTATCGCCGTTGTTATCGGTGACCGCAAAACGGCCGTCCGCGGCGTGAGCGATTTTCTTGACCCCGGAGCGTGGTGCGCCTCTGTGCAGCGACTTGAGGCTGGTGCCTTCGGGCCAGTGCACACAACGTTCCGGCGCATGGCGCCAGATGCCTTGCGGCACTTGTTCGACGCCGCCGACGACCAGGTGTTGGTGATCGTCGCAGTTAGTCATCACTACGCGGAAGATTTCCAGCATCGAGTTCGGGAAGTCCGAGTCCCAGCCGCCAGTGCCGAAACCAACCTGGCCGAATACTTCGCGGTGATGGAACGACAGCTTGGCGAATGCTTCGGAGGTGGCGACAAAGTCGTAGAAGGTGCGGTCGTCCCACAGCGGAACCAGGGTGTTCCACAACTCTTTGAGGCGTGGCACGTCGCGGTCGCGGATCGCTTGCTGGATATCGGAGAACTGCGAGCCGGCTTCCAGTGCGTCCGCCCACGCGTCAGCCACTTCCTGGAACAGTGCCGGAAGATCCGCCAGTTTCTGTGCGTAATGGGTTTTGCCTTCCAGGTCGATGACGGTGCTGCCAGAGGCAGGGGTCAGCGGATTGGGAAAGGGTTTGGTCTCGAGGCCGAGCTTGTCGACATAGTGGTAAAACGCGGTGGACGACACCGGAAAGCGCATGCCGCCCAGTTCGGCGACGATGCCATCGGTCCCGTTGAACGCCTGCGAGCGCAGACGGCCGCCCAATTTCGAGGCTTCATAGACGACGGGCTTGAGGCCCAGTTTCATCAGTTCGTAGGCCGCGACCAAACCGGCGATACCGGCGCCGACAATCGCTACTTCGGCGCCGTGGTTGTGCGCAGGAATGCTGCCGAGGCCGGCCGGGTGTTCGATCCAGTCGTCGAAGGCGAAAGGAAAGTCCGGGCCAAAAATGGTGACTGGTTTTTTACCGTCTGCAGGATGGCGATTGTTCTTGTTCATGGCTGACCTTGCTGGCGACCGGACGCGGGGTGCGCGTCTGAGTATAGGAAAAGATGGCAGCCATTCTAGAGAGCGTAGAACACGTTAATAAGACGCAATGTGTCGTCGTTTTGCTAATTAATTGAGCATAGTGACGATGTATCGATACACACTGTCCACTGTGGGAGCGGGCTTGCTCGCGAAAGCGGTATGTCTGTTATTTCATTTTTCAATGG
>NZ_JAHBDB010000015.1:0-98739 GCF_019956105.1 Pseudomonas sp. BF-RE-25 | reverse complement strand
GAGCCAGGTCGGCTTTCAGGCCGCCTCGGCGGCTGTGGCGGTAGTCGCCCCCTCGAGAGGCCGAGCGCAGGTTCTGCGCAGTGGGCAACCCGGCATGGATGCCGGGTTAGCCGCCCCCGGCCATGGATGGCCGATGGCGGCGGGCCCACGGAGCAGGACCGGAGCGAGGGCATGCCGAGCCACAGCGAGGCACCGAACGAAAGGGGCAAAAGCGCTTTGGTTACTTTCGCGCTTTTCGAAAGTGACTCGCCGTAAGGGCGAAACCATTAGTAGCCGTTACCGCAGCAACGGATATGTACACCCTTCCCAAATCCAACTCCGCCGCAAACTAAAAAACCGCGGCTCAGTTATTGCGCAACAGCACGTAAGCCTCACCACCATTACGGTCATGCTGAAGAATGAAGTTTGCGCCCTGCAGGCTAACCTTCGACGGCACACGATCCGCCACCGCTGTCTGCGAATAAGGCTGCACAGCGCTCAGCAATTGTCGGGTCAGGCTGCTGTCGGACTGGCTCGGGGTCGTGACTACGCACTCTTTCGCAGACAACTGCACCGCAAGGTTTTTGTCAGCCGTGAAGCCGATACGGGTAAAGCCCATATCCTGCAGATCATCGATACCGTAACGCTTGGCTGCTTCGGCCGAACCGGCGAACGATGGCGCAGTCTTCAGGCAGATGTCGGTGAAAGCTTCAATGGCCTTGGACTTGACGGGAATCGGAGCATTCGGGGTTGATGCAGCGCAACCGGCGAGCAAGAGAAGGCTGGACAAGACGAGCTTGCGAAACAACGAATTGGACATGACGCAGGGATCCTTCCATTTGAATACGGCGCGCAACCATCGGGTCGCGTGCCACTTAAGCAGGTGGGCCCGAATGGTAAAACAAGCCCGACCTCCACCGCGAGAGGATTAGCGCCGAGGCCCTTCTCATTCAGCATCGGCAATGAGTCAAGACGATCTGCATCGGACTCAATACGTTCAGAACCCAATAGCGCGGCATCAAAGGCAACACTGTCTCCACTCCCAACGCACACCGAGTTGTGTTGTGAAAGGTATCGCCACCCCACTATTGGAAGCCTGACTCATGAAAACCTTAAGCATCGAGAACTACAAAACCAATGCCGCCTCTGGAAAATCATCGCTCGGGAGCAAAACCACAGCGATTGGAACTTACGGAGCGTACTTTGCCCTCGCCGTGATCTACTTCTGGTTCGGTGGCATGAAATTCACTCACTACGAAGCGCAAGGCCTGGTTCCGCTGGTGAGCAACAGCCCTTTCCTGGGTTGGGTCTACAACATTTTCAGCGTCGATACCTTCTCCAGTTTACTCGGCGTCCTGGAAGTCTCGATCGGTGCTCTTATTACAGGTCGACTGTTGTCACCCAAGCTTTCATTGATCGGTGGCGCGTTGTCAGCCGGGCTGTTTTTCACGACGTTGAGCTTTATGTTGTCGACACCAGGAGTGATCGAACCCAGCCTCGGTTTCCCGGCCATTTCGGTTGCACCGGGCCAGTTTCTCCTGAAAGACATCGGGTTGCTTGCCGCGTCCATCTTCGTGGCCGGCCATTCTTTAACCGCGCTGGAAAACCGCTGAATCGATGATCCTTCTCTTGGGATGGCCTGAAGCAATTCGATGTTTTCAGGCCATGCCCCATCAAGAAAGTCTGTCCCCCTCTCCCGCCAAATCTTTCAGCCAGTCCCGAGGGCTGTAGCCCGTCTTGCGACGAAACGCGCGAGCAAGTGCCGAAGGACTTTCATAACCGACTTCCGCGGCGATCAGCGTAATCGGCCGCCCTTCACGCAATCGCTTCTGCGCCAGGCTGATACGCCAGCTCAACAGATAGTCCGCCGGTGTCTGCCCTATAACGGCCCGAAAATGCACGGCATAGGCCGCACGCGACATGTTCGACTCGCTCGCCAGTTCCGCCACCGACCAGGCTCGGTGAGGTGCGTTATGCATTTGCACCAGCGAGCGCGCCAGTCGCGAATCCGCGAGCCCGGCCATCATGCCGGTACGCAGTTGGTGATGATCGAGCAGATGTCGAAACAGCAGGATGATCAGTAATTCGAACAAGCGATCCAGCGCCGCTTCCCTGCCGCAATGTCCGGCTGCCGCCTCAACGAACATCCATCGCAGCGTATCGGCCAGCAGCGGTAACTCTTCCAGGGACAGCACCAGGCAATCGGGTAACGAGGCAGACAATGGGTTATCGACCCCGCCCTCAAACTCCATTGACGCACACAGGAGTTGAGCGCCCTCGGGCTCACCGGCGAACAGTTGATGCCGGCTTGGGCGTGGCAGAAAAATCAGACTGGGTTGCGTCAGGAGCACGTCCTTACGGTCGCCGCCTCGCAAAGTGACGGTACCGGCCTGCAGCAGGTGAATATGACCACGCTGGTCGGCGCCATCGTACGACGCCATACCGCACAGCCTGCCGTTGTAAAACAGATGTGCGCGTACGCCGAACTGCGAAAACAACGTAGACAGGCGATCCATGGGCATTCTCTTGGAGTGGTACAGACCGGAGGTCTTTGACTGGGTGTATATCCATTCCTGCGGTAACGGCGGCTATTGGTTCCGCCCTTACGGCGGGTCACTTGGAGAAGCGCCAAGTAACCAAGCGCCCGCGCCCCTGACGTACGGTGGCTCGCTAAGGCTCGCCATGCCCTCGCTCCGGTCCTGCTCCGTGGGCCCGCCGCCATCGGCCATCCATGGCCGGGGGCGGCTAACCCGGCATCCATGCCGGGTTGCCCACTACGCAGAACCTCCACTCGGCCTTCCGACGGGGCAGATCAAAATCAAAAGCCAAGCAAAAGCCAAAGCGAGGCGGCCTGCCAACCGACCTGGCTCATAGATCGTACGCATTCCCCTGTAGGAGCCGGCTTGCCGGCGATGGTCGGCAACGATAACGCGGGCTGTCTGAATAAACGCGTTGCCCCGACGTTTTTCGCCGGCAAGCCGGCTCCTACAGGGATCGCGTACGCTTTTGATTTTTACCACTCATCAGGCCGAGCGTTAGCTCGCCTTCAGCTTTTGATCTTGAGGTACACGCCCCCTCGAGAGGCCGAGCGCAGGTTCTGCGCAGTGGGCAACCCCGCAAGGATGCCGGGTTAGCCGCCCCCGGCCATGGATGGCCGATGGCGGCGGGCCCACGGAGCAGGACCGGAGCGAGGGCATGCCGAGCCTAGGCGAGGCACCGAACGAAAGGGGCAAGAGCCCTTGGTTACTTGGGGCTTCTCCAAGTGACTCGCCGTAAGGGCGAAACCGCCAGCCGCCATCACCGCAGCAACGGATATGCCCCCACCCAATCCCAAAAACCCTCCCAACCCTAAGTGTGATGAATCTCCCGATCCTTGGTTTCCGGCAAAAAGAACGTCCCAAGAATAGCCGTCATCACCGCAATCACGATCGGATACCAAAGCCCGTAGTAGATATCCCCCGTGGCCGCGACCATGGCAAACGCAACCGTCGGCAGGAAGCCGCCAAACCAGCCATTGCCAATGTGGTACGGCAACGACATCGAGGTGTAGCGGATGCGCGCGGGGAACAGTTCCACCAGCCACGCCGCGATCGGGCCATAGACCATGGTCACGTAGATCACCAGGATGGTCAGCAGCAACAACACCATCGGGTAATTGGTCTTCGCCGGATCCGCCTTCTCAGGGTAACCGGCGTCCTTTAGCGAGGTGCCAAGGGTAGCGACGAAGGCATCGTTGCGGGTCTTGAAGTCGGCGGCCGGCATGCCGGTGCCCTCGAAGCTCTCGACCACTTTGCCGCCAATGCGAACCTGCGCAACGGTGCCCGGCTCGGCTTTTTCGTTGATGTAGGGGATGGCTTTCTTCGCCAGTACCGTCTTGGCAAGGTCACAGGAACTGGTGAATTTGGCTTTGCCCACCGGGTCGAACTGGAACGAACACTGGTCTGGATCAGCGACCACCGTGACCGGGTTTTTCGCCTGTGCCGCGAACACGTCGGGGTTACCGTACTGGGTCAACGCATGGAAGATCGGGAAGTAAGTCACCGCCGCGAGAATACAACCGGCCATGATGATGCCCTTGCGGCCGATGCGGTCGGACAGGCTGCCGAATATCACGAAGAACGGCGTGCCGATCAGCAGCGAACCGGCGATCAGCAGGTTGGCGGTCTGCGGGTCGATCTTGAGCATTTGCAGGAGGAAGAACAGCGCATAGAACTGTCCGGTGTACCAGACAACAGCCTGGCCGGCAGTACCACCGAGCAGCGCCATGATCACAATTTTGAGGTTTTCCCAACGGGCGAAGGATTCGGTCAGCGGCGCTTTGGACGACTTGCCCTCGGCCTTCATTTTCAGGAACACCGGCGATTCGCTGAGTTGCAGGCGGATGTACACCGAGATGATCAGCAGCAGGATCGACAGCAGGAACGGAATCCGCCAGCCCCAGGCCTCGAACGCTTCCGTACCGAGAACGGTGCGGCACGCAAGGATCACCAACAGCGACAGGAACAGACCGAGGGTCGCGGTGGTTTGAATCCACGAAGTGAAATAACCGCGCTTGCCCTTCGGCGCATGCTCCGCGACGTAGGTCGCCGCCCCGCCGTACTCACCACCCAACGCCAGGCCTTGCAGCAGTCGCAAGGTGATCAGGATGATCGGCGCCGCGACGCCGATGGTCGCGTAGCCGGGCAGAAACCCGACGATGGCGGTGGAGATACCCATAATGACAATGGTGATCAGGAAGGTGTGCTTGCGTCCGATCATGTCGCCCAGTCGCCCAAACACAATCGCGCCGAAAGGCCGCACGGCAAACCCCGCAGCGAACGCGAGCAGCGCGAAGATGAAGGCGGTTGTCTCGTTGACGCCGGCAAAGAAGTGCTTGGCGATGATCGCGGCGAGAGAGCCGTAAAGGTAGAAGTCGTACCATTCGAACACGGTGCCCAGGGACGAGGCGAAGATGACCTTGCGCTCCTCCCTGGTGATCCCGTGGTTGGGCACGTTGCCCGTGGTGGTGGTGTCGATTGCGGCCATGAGTCTTCTCCGTCTTGCTCTTGTTGTAGGCCGGAGCACCTCACTAGCATCGTCGCACCCAGGCCCTGGGGCTGAAGTCATCGGACTACGGAATGCACAAAGCCTGGCAACAGGCTGACCGCCTCACATCACTGCAAGGTTTCATGAAGCATAATCACCTTCGTGCAGATATCCACTCGCCAGCCTGCAAACCCTCAAATACGCGGAGAACCCGCCATGAATCAGCGCAAAACCGGCTACGCCCCCGTCAACGGCCTGCGGATCTATTTCGAGATTCACGGCGCAGCGCACCCCACGCGACCGCCCCTCGTCCTGCTGCATGGCGGCGGCGACACCCTTGAAACCTCATTCGGTCAGATCCTGCCGGTGCTGGCGGCTGAGCGTCAGGTCATTGCCATTGAACAACAGGGTTATGGGCACACAGCGGACATCGTCGACCGTCCGTTCAGCTTCGAGCAATCCGCGGACGACACGGCGGGCTTGCTCGCGTATCTGCACATCGGGCGAGCGGACCTGTTCGGTTTCAGCAATGGCGGCACCATCGCCTTGCAGGTGGCGATCAGGCATCCGGATGTTGTGCGCAAGATCGTGGCGGCGTCGGCGCTGGTCAATCGCGACGGTGCCTATCCATGGCTCTGGGAAGCGATGGCCAACGCCACGCTGGAGAACATGCCGCCAGAGTTGCAGGAGGCGTACCTCAAGGTCGCGCCGCAGCCCGGCAATCTGCGGCTGATGCATGACAAGGCAGCCCGGCGCATGCGCGATTTCAAGGACATCCCCGACGACGATATCCGCCGCATCACCGCGCCGACATTGGTGGTGGTCGGCGACGCCGACGTCATCCGTCCCGAACATGCCGTGCAGATGTTCCGGCGCCTGGCACACGCGCAGCTTGCCGTGCTCCCCGGCACCGATCACATGCAGGTGACCACGCGCACCGAATGGCTGGTGCCGATGATCGACGCGTTTCTCGATGCCTGAAAACGGGCGTCGTGACGCCCGTTTTCAGAGGGCTCAGCCCTGACAGCAGCGCGCCCCGACACGGCAAAAACAGGAGGCGGTGATTTCCACATCGGCCCGCGCCATGGCCAGATCGAGGCGGGTTCGCGCCGCCGCGGCTTCGGCGTCCCGCCCCAAGCGTTTCAGGCATTCCACATAACCGTGGAGGCTCCAGACATTGTCCAGATGCCAGGACGCACGGCTCAGCGTGTCGTCCAGCCCCAGATCGGCCCGGTAGGCCTGCAAGGCTTCTTCCACCCGCCCCTGCTCCAGCAGCAGCGCACCCAGCGCGTGTCGCACCGGTTGCATCCAGCCCCATGGCTCGTCGTACGGCAAGTTGTCGTCCAGTGACTGCGCCTCGCGCAGGTGAGCGAACGCGCTGTCGTAGTTGCCTTTTCGGTACTCGATTTCCCCGTGCAGCATGGCGCCGGCCACCGCCAGGATGTCGGTGCATTGATTATTGAAGAGGTAACGCGTTGGCGGCACGCGGGTCAGCGCATTGATGAACAGCCGTTGTTCGGCTTGCGCGGCGGCGATATGCCCGTTGACCGCGTGCGCCACGCCTCTGGCGTAATGCAGCATCGCGGTGGTCACGCAGTACAGTTCCTGGTCATTGGGCAATGGAGTGGCGAGGATGTCCTGCCATTTGCCGAAGCGGATCTGCACATGGACCTTCATTGACACGAAGCTTTCCAGCCAGTCGGCCATGGGCGGTTGTTCGACGCGCAGCAGTTCTTCCTTGATGGTCGACATCAGCTCGATGGCGGCGTCCAGCGCCGGTTGGTATTGCCCGAGGAACATCGCCGAGTAGAGTTTGAAGTGGTAGTTGTGGCATCGATACAGGGTGTAGAAGTTGAGCGGCCCTTCCCGCTCCAGGAATTTGCGGTCGGCCAGGATCGCTTGGCTATTGGTGTTCATGGCCCCACGGTAATCGCCGCAGAGCACGTCGATGTGCGACGGCATGTGGCGCAGGTGCCCGGCGTCCGGCACTAGGTCGCGCAGAACATCGGCGGCGCGCAACGCTCGTTCGGGATGGGGTGACATTTCCAGGGTGTGGACGTACATGTGCAGCACGCCGGGGTGCGGCGCACCGCCCAGTGCCTGCTCCAGCACAGCCAGCGCTTCGAGGGTGTCGGCACCCGGCGCGGGTTCACCGGTTTTCAGATCCCACAGCAGCCAGGGTGTGCGGTCAATCAAGGCTTCGGCAAACAGCGCCGCCACATCGGGATCGTCGGGAAAGGCTTTATAGACATCGCGCATCGACGCCGCGTAGGCATCGTTCCAGGTGAATAGTTGTTCAACACTGTCGGCAGCGTCGGCCTGATAGCGTTGCTCAAGCGCCCGGATCAGCGCTTGTTCCACCGGTTTGGCACCGTCGCAATGCGCCAGCGCAGTACGCGTCGCCAGTCGGGCCTGGGCGACGGCGTCTTTCAACTCCTGTTCGATAAACGCGTCCCAGCGCTTGTTGTAGTTGGGGCCGCTGGCATAGGCGATTCCCCAGTAGGCCATCGCGCAATCGTGGTCGTGTTCGATCGCCTTGCGGAAACAGCGGATGGATTCATCGTGGTTGTAGCCGTAGCACCACAATAATCCGCGGTCGAACCAAAGCTGAGCCTGTGGCGAATGAGTCGTTACGGGGCGGCTGTAGGTGCCCAAATCGTAATAGTCGTGCATCGGTTTACCCTCTCGATCAGAGCCTGGAACCTCGCAGAAAATGCCTCACGGCCTGACTTGCCGGAGACCGTCGATAGTTCGGGAGATCCAGCATACCCCGGCTGTTCCAGCCGGGCGGTGCAGCCGACGACAGGCTGGCGCCATGGAGTTTTGAGGACATTTTTCACCTGCCCCCCCTGTAGGAGCCAGCTTGCTGGCGATGGTGTGTCAGTCGACATTTCCTTAGCTGACACTCCATCGCCAGCAAGCTGGCTCCTACAAGGGGATGCGGTAGTGAGCAGGCATGCGCCCAAACGCCCTTTCGCATCAATTGCAAACCATTGCCGGCGTCGATAGTCACCATCAACTCAATGAAGTTCTCTTAAAAATTGTGCGGCGTACCATCAGCTCCATACCAAACAACTACACCCCGGAGCACACCACCATGAAACGCCAACTCTTCCTCAGCATCGCTTTCTCGGTTTTTGCAGTTAACGCTTTTGCCGCTTCTTCTGCTCACCCGGTTGTCGCTGAAGGCGGCTCGGATCGTCTGATTGAAAGTCGTGTGGCTGAGGGTGGTTCCGATCGTTTGATCGAGAATCGTGTGGCTGAAGGTGGTTCCGACCGTCTGATCGAAAACCGCGTTGCCGAAGGTGGCTCCGATCGCCTGATCGAAAACCGCGTTGCCGAAGGTGGTTCCGACCGCCTGATCGAAAACCGTGTTGCCGAAGGTGGTTCCGACCGTCTGATCGAAAGCCGCGCTGTATGAATGAATTGCCCTACCGCGGTACTCAAAAAGAAGCCCGGCCTGACCCGCCGGGCTTTTTCGTGCACAAATAAAATCAGCTCCCCCTTAATGCCACTGGCACACCTGTGATACATAGCTCCTGATTGCGAGTCCCGTATCCAATGAGGTTGCCCATGTTTTTCTCCCCACGCCTGCTGCTGACCTGCGCCCTGTCCGGTTTACTCGCTTGCGGCGCACAAGCCGGCACGCCCTCCCCGGCGCCCGCCAGTTTGCAACCGCTGCTGGTGACGATAAACGAACGCCTGAACATTGCTGATCTGGTGGCGCTGACCAAATGGGACAGCCACAAACCGATCCAGGACAGCGCCCGGGAAGCGCAAGTCATCGACAACGCCAGGAAGCAGGCGGGTTCGCGCAAACTCGACCCGGACGAGGTCGCCGAGTTGCTCGCGGCGCAGATAGAAGCCAGCAAACTGGTGCAATACGGACTGCTCGCGCAATGGCAAGCGGCAGGCAACGCGCCTGATGTGCCGCGGCCGGACCTTGCCAATCAAATCCGGCCACAACTGGATGAGCTGCAAAACCGCCTGTTGCAGCACTACGCCGATTTCGCGCCCTATCGCAAAGACCCGAACTGCGCCCAGTGGCTGGCCAAAGAGCGGTCGGCGCTGATCAAGGATGGCCTGCATGGCCAGGCATTGATCCGCGCCACCGGGGATTTGTGCATCATCGGTCGATGAGTCACCTGCCGTCTGCCAGTGCGCTCAAGGCTGGCGACTGCTGACACTCTGCGCGCCCTTCTCGAACATCGCTTCGAAACGAGGTTTGTTGGCGGCGTAATAAGCGGCGACGGCCTGGTCGGAAGAGCTTTGGCGCGCCTGCATCATCAACGCTTCGAGATCAGCCTGAGGGATCGAGTAGTGGGCGAAGAAGTACGCCACTTCCGGATACTCCTGGCTGAAGCCCTTGCGCGCCATGGCGTGAATCTGCTCGGCGCCGCCAAAGATCTTCTTGGGATCATCCAGATAGCGCAGCGGATATTTGGAGAACATCCAGTGCGGACTCCAGGCATTCACCAACGACCATTTGCCGCGTTTGAGGTTACGGTCCAACTCGTTGAGCATGCCGGATTCCGATGAAGCCACCAGCTTGTAACCGTCGAGCTTGTACTCCTCGATGGCCTTGACCGTGAGCTTGTACTGGCCGTTGCCGACCTCGGACGTGAGGATCTTGCCGTCGAGCTTTTCCCTGACCTGCGGTTTGTTCAGGTCCTCTACGCTCGCCACTTCGCTGATCGGCACCGAAGTCGGCACCGTCATGCCGATACGTCCTTCATAGAGCACGCCGAGGTCCTCGAGCCGATCCTTGTATTTGTCGTAGAACGCCTTGTGGGTACTCGGCAGCCAGACCATCGGGATGAGGTCGATATTGCCGTTGGCCAGGGCCTGGAACTGAATGCCGATGTCGGCCATCACCAGTTTCACCGGTTGTTTTAGATGTTCCTGCAACGCGGTGGTGGCGAGCTTGACGGTGATTTCGGTGTCGGACCAGTTGACCCAGCCAATGCGCACGGGTTGCTGTTCCGCCGCCTGAGTCAGCGCCGCGTGGGTTCCAAGCGCCAGTCCGAACAGGCAGGCACAGGCTGTTTTTCGATACGAATGAGCGTTCATCAGGCGTCTTCCTATTTTACGGTGATAGGCAGGTTGTCTTCGTTTGAACGGCCTTACGGTCGTGAACAGTGCAGTCTTCGCTGCTTCGAATTCGGGCAGCACAGCCCTTCTCCACCGAATCCCTCGCAATCCTTTTTCACATCGTGCCAGGCACGACTGTCCGGTAGCTCCTCTGCACCCTTTCGAGCCTGATCTTATCGGTGACTTTTGTGTTGCGCAAGAAAAATGTACATGTGTGTCATGATCAATTGACACCTATGTACATTTATCCTAATTTCAAGTCGCCGAGCCTGATGAAGCCCACTTTGGAGCGCACCACGATGTCCAGCGATCCCTTGCTGCAACCCTACAAGATCAAGCACCTGACCCTCAGAAACCGGATCATGACCACGGCGCACGAGCCGGCTTACCCTATCGACGGCATGCCCCAGGCGCTGTATCGCACCTACCACGTCGAGCGCGCCAAGGCCGGGGTTGCCCTGACCATGACGGCGGGCTCGGCGGCGGTCTCCCGGGACAGCCCGCCGGTGTTCAACAACGTGCTGGCCTACAAGGACGAGGTGGTCGGATGGCTCAAGGACCTGACCGATGAATGCCACGAACATGGCGCCGCCGTCATGATCCAGTTGACCCACCTGGGCCGGCGCACTCGCTGGGACAAGGCCGACTGGTTGCCCGTGGTCTCGCCTTCGCACCGCCGCGAGGCGTCGCACCGCTCGTTCCCCAAGAAGATGGAAGACTGGGACATCGAGCGGATCATCAAGGACTACGTGGACGCGGCCGAACGCATGCAGGCCGCCGGCATGGACGGCCTCGAATTGCAGGCCTACGGGCATTTGATGGATCAGTTCTGGTCGCCGCTGACCAACGACCTCGACGGCCCTTATGGCGGCTCGCTGGAAAACCGCATGCGCTTTACCTTCGACATCCTGCGCGGGATTCGCCAGCGTGTCGGCGAAAACTTCCTGCTGGGTGTGCGCTACACCGGCGACGAAACGCTGCCGGGCGGCTTCAACGCCAGTGAAGGGATGCAGGTGTCGCACATGCTCAAGGACAGCGGGCTGATCGACTTCCTCAACGTGGTGCGCGGCCACATCGACACCGACGCGGGCCTGACCGATGTCATCCCGATCCAGGGCATGCGCAACTCGCCGCACCTTGATTTCGCCGGTGAGATCCGCGCCTCGACGGGCTTCCCGACCTTCCACGCGGCGAAGATTCCCGACGTCGCCACGGCGCGCTACGCGATTGCCTCGGGCAAGGTCGACATGGTGGGCATGACCCGCGCGCACATGACCGATCCGCATATCGTGCGCAAGATCATCGAGAAGCGCGAGGAAGACATTCGCCCTTGCGTGGGCGCGAACTATTGCCTGGACCGGATCTATCAGGGCGGCGCCGCCTACTGCATTCACAACGCGGCGACCGGTCGCGAAACCACCATGCCCCACGAGATTCCCAAGGCGGCGCACCAACGCAAAGTGCTGATCATCGGCACCGGCCCCGCCGGGCTGGAAGCGGCGCGTGTCGCGGGCGAACGCGGCCACGACGTCACCGTGCTGGAAGCGGCGGACCGGCCCGGCGGGCAGATCCGACTGACGTCGCTGAACGAACGCCGCCGCGAAATGATCGGCATCATCGACTGGCGAATGGCGCAGTGCGAGCGCCTTGGCGTGAAGTTTCACTTCAACACCTGGGCGGAAGCCCACACCGTGCTGGCCCACGAGCCCGACGTGGTCATCGTCGCGACCGGAGGCCTGCCAGACACCGAGGTGCTTGCCCGAGGCAACGAACTGGTGGTGTCGACCTGGGACATTATTTCCGGCGACATCAAGCCTGGCCGCAACGTGCTGATTTTCGATGATGCCGGCGACCATGCCGCCTTGCAGGCTGCCGAAGTCATCGCACAAAGCGGCGCGACCGTGGAAATCGTCACTCCTGACCGTGCATTTGCGCCGGAAGTGATGGCGATGAACCTGGTGCCCTACATGCGCAGCCTGCAAGACCTCGACGTCACTTTTACCGTCACGTACCGCGTCGAGTCGGTGGAAAAGCGCGATGGCAAGCTGGTCGCGACCTTCGGCAGCGACTACGGCAAGGTCAACAAGCAACGTGTCGTCGATCAGGTCGTGGTCAACCACGGCACGCTGCCGCTGGACGACCTGTATTTCGATCTTCGCCCTCACTCAAGCAATGGCGGCGCGGTGGAACAGCACGACCTGATTGCCGGTCACGCGCAGCACATCGTCACCAACCCTCAAGGGCGTTTCCAGCTGTTCAGGATCGGTGACGCCGTGGCGGCCCGCAACACACATGCGGCGATCTACGATGCCTTGCGGTTGGTGAAGGAAATCTGAACCCTGTCAAACATGAATAGAGGGAGCTTTTGCTCCCTCTTTTTTTACATCCCGCGTCGGGCGACAGCCGCACCGGCCTGTACAGCCTGGCCCACGATGGCGTCGAGATGTTGATCAGCCATCGACTGCAACGCCGCTGCCGTCACACCGCGATAAGCCATGAGGGCGTCGATCATTTGCAGGGGATCGCGGCTGGCCAGTAACTGACCGCCACCCACCACCACGCCGTGCGCGGCACGTTGTGCGATCGCCTCGGGAATCCCGGCGACCACCGCCGATTCAACCAGCGCCCTGTAAAGCATGGCCGGGAAAGCAGGCCCGGTGCCGGACAGTGCACTGAGGTAATCGATGCAATCCTCATTGGGCACTTCGTCCGCCGAACCGACGCATTCAAAAAGTCGTTGCACCCACTCGCGGTCCTGTTCGCTCAACTCACCGGCGTTGTACCAAGGGGTGAATGACTGGCGGATTTCCACGGCTGCATTCGGCATGGCCCGCACCACGACCTGCGCACCGGTGGCGGCGCTGATGGTCGCCGCCGGAACACCGGCCATCAGTGAAATCACCCGTTTGCCACGGGCGTCGATCTGCAGTTCACGAAATTGCTCCGGGCGGATCGACAGCACCACGACGTCGCTAAGCTCAACCAACGCCTGGTTATCCGCCAGCACCCGCACGTCTGGCCCGAACGTGCTGCTGCCGGAACGGTTCGAAATCAGCAGGCAATCGGCAGCGATGAAGCCGCTTTCCAGCACCGCATCAGCGATTGCACGGCCCAACCAACCGGTGCCGCCGATGATGCCCAGGGTTCTATTCGGCATCGGGCGTCGCCTCCTCGAAGGTGTCGACCAGCGACACGAAAACACCCGGCTCTTTTTCCGCGTAGCCGAACTTGCCAAAAAAACGGTCGAGCTCGCGACGCTTCGGTGCCTTGCCGGTAAACACCGTGACGTACTGCGGAATGCGCCGGAAACGCACGACGATGTCCTCAGTGGTTTTCATCGAGATGTAGCCGATCTGCGTGAGATAGATCGTCCTGGCCCGCGCATCGGCGGCGTCGGTCTCGTAGCCGAACCGGCGAAACATGCCGGCCAGGGCATTGATCCGCGCCTCGTCAGCCGCGGCGATTTCGTCGGCCACCTCGGCGGACTGCAACGCCCAACTGCGCACGGCAAACTCGAACTGCGAGTCGAACAGCTCGGGGTTCACCCAACATTCAAAAACGTTGAGGATGGCTTCGGAAATGCTTTCGGCGTAACTCTCGCACTGGCTGATCAGCCCGCCGGTGTTCTTGTCGCGCCAGCGGGTCAGGAGCGCCGCCAGCAGTTGCTCGCGATCCTCATAGAACCAATAGAAACTGGTGCGCGACAGGTTCAGCCGCTTGGCCAGCGGCATCACGCGCACCGCGTCCACACCGGATTCCTTGAGGGCATCGTAGGCGGCGTCCAGCCAGCCATTGACCGAGCCGCGCCAGCCGGCGTCCTGTGCCTTGGTCCGTGTCTTTCCTGCCTGCGACATCCTCGGGTACCACCGTGTTCTGAAAATGTCACTCCACTCTACGCTGCACGCCCTCGTGCGTACACAAAATGTACATCGACGTACATTTCAACGACGCATTCGATTACTTCGGCTGAAACGTCTGCAAGTACGCCAGCACATCCTCGATCTTTTCCGGATCGCTGAGCCCCCAGAAAATCATCCGGGTGCCGGGCACCACTTTCTTCGGCGCTTCGAGGTAAGCCGTCAGTGTCTCGCGCGTCCAGACAATGCCGGCGGATTTCATCGCGTCGGAGTACTGGTAGTCCGTCACGCTTCCCGAGGGACGGCCGAAAATGCCATTGAGTTGCGGGCCGAAGCCGCCCCGCGCCGACTCGCCCACTTGATGGCAGCCGCCGCAGATCCGCGTGAACAGTTTCGCCCCGGCTTCAGCATCCCCCGCCGCTGCCGCCGGCGTGCAAAATGCCCCTGCGGTCAGTGAAAGGACGAAGGTGAGGGTTACAGCTTTCATCATGTTCGGTTCCAGTGAAGTCAATCGGCGCACCCGGTGCATTTTCGCGCCTACCTTACCCGATTACCGCCGCCCGACGTGCACCGGTCGCCCAGGCGTCGGCCTGGGCGCGAATCTCCTAAAATGAATCGTGAGACTTGAACGGTTGCCAGCCCCTGGCAACACCGCGGTGAAAGGAGGTGTTCGAGATGCAACTCATCACGCAGAAAATCGACAAGCCGCAAGACACGAATTTCATTCTGGGCCAGACCCACTTCATCAAATCCGTCGAGGACATTCACGAAGCGTTGATCAACGCAGTGCCGGGCATTCGCTTCGGCGTCGCTTTTTGCGAAGCCTCGGGCAAATGCCTGGTGCGCTGGTCCGGCACCGATCCCGCCATGATCGAACTGGCCCAGAGCAATGCCCAAGCCATCGGCGCCGGGCACAGCTTCATCATCTTCCTGGGTGACGGCTTCTACCCGCTGAACATATTGAACACGGTCAAGACGGTTCCAGAGGTGTGCCGGATCTTTTGCGCAACCGCCAACCCCACAGAAGTGGTGCTCGCCGAGACAGCACAGGGACGCGCGATTCTGGGTGTGGTGGATGGCTTCTGCGCCAAGGAAATTGAAGGCGACGAAGACATTCTGTGGCGCAAAAACCTGTTGCGGCAGATTGGCTACAAGCTTTGAATTTAGCGGCTCATAAGGACTTGCAGTTTTCAACAGTAGGCTAAGCTTGGATCAGCTCATTGCTTACGATGCTCGATTCTGCAGGGTTTTGGTTGTTCTGGAGAGCGTCTGCAACAGCTATCTCAGACAGGCCCAACCCTTTCACGCAGGATTGACGTGATGACCGAGCCCCTCCTCAGCTTTGATGCACTCAAGCGCGCGGCTGCCGCTGGCGAAATCGACACCGTATTGGTCTGCATGGTCGACATGCAGGGACGCCTGGTCGGCAAGCGCTTCCAGGTCGAGTTTTTTATCGACAGCGGCCACGAAGAAACCCACTGCTGCAATTACCTGCTGGCCGACGACATCGACATGGAACCGGTGCCGGGTTACGCCGCAGCCAGTTGGAGCAAAGGCTATGGCGACTTCGTCCTCAAACCGGACATGTCCACGCTGCGGCGCGTGCCCTGGCTGGAATGCACGGCGCTGGTGCTCTGCGATGTGCTCGATCATCACCATCGAAAGGACTTGCCCCACAGCCCGAGGGCGATTCTGAAAAAACAGGTCGAGCGCCTGCGTGAACGAGGCTACACCGGCATGTTCGCTTCGGAGCTTGAGTTCTACCTGTTCGATGAGAGCTACGAGGCGATCCACCAGCGCAACTATCACCAACCGAAAACCGCCGGGCATTACATCGAGGATTACAACATCCTCCAGACCACCCGCGAGGAACCGGTGCTGCGGGCGATTCGCAAGCATCTGCAAGCGTCGGGCATTCCCGTGGAAAACTCCAAGGGCGAATGGGGCCCCGGCCAGGAAGAAATCAACATTCGTTACACCGATGCCATGACCATGGCCGACCACCACGTCATCATCAAGCACGCCTGCAAAGAGATCGCGCAGCTGCAAGGCAAGGCGATCACGTTCATGGCCAAGTGGCGTTATGACGCCGCCGGTTCCAGCAGCCATATCCATAATTCGCTGTGGGACAAGAACGCCAAGAAGCCGTTGTTCTTCGACGCCAAAGCCGAGTTCGGCATGTCGAAACTGATGCGTGCCTGGGTCGCCGGGCAGCTCAAGTACGCCAACGACATCACCTGTTTTCTGGCGCCCTACATCAATTCGTACAAGCGTTTCCAGGCCGGCACTTTCGCGCCGACGCGTGCGGTGTGGAGCCGCGACAATCGCACCGCCGGCTTTCGCTTGTGTGCCGAAGGCAGCAAATCCATCCGCATCGAATGCCGCATCGGCGGCGCCGACCTCAACCCTTATCTGGCCTTCGCCGCGCTTATCGCGGCGGGCCTGGCCGGGATCGACGAGAAGCTCGAACTCGCCGCGCCGTTCGAGGGCGATGCCTACCTCGATGAGCATTTGCCGGAAGTCTCGAAAACCCTGCGCGATGCCTGCTCCGCCCTCAAGGGGTCGAGCATGTTGCGTGAGGCGTTCGGCGATGAAGTGGTCGATCACTACGTGCACACCGCCGAGTGGGAGCAAAAAGAGTACGACCGGCGGATCACCGACTGGGAACTGCAGCGCGGCTTCGAGCGCTATTGAGCACACCATGACTGCGAAGATTCAGCTTATTTCTCCGGTCGATGGCCGGGTGTACGTCGAACGCCAACAAATAGATACCGCCCGGCTCCTTCAGGCGCTTGAGGCGGCTGCAACGGCCCAGGCGCAATGGAAGCGCCGACCACTGAGCGAGCGCGCAGCTTTTTGCAGTGCCGCTGTGGACGCGATGCTCGCCATGAAAGATGAAATCGTGCCGGAGCTGGCCTGGCAAATGGGTCGACCGGTGCGTTATGGCGCTGGCGAGCTGCGCGGTTTCGAAGAGCGGGCCCGGCACATGATCGCTATTGCGCCCGAAGCGCTTGCAGCCATAGAGCCTGCACCGGTCGCGGGTTTTCGGCGTTACATCAAGCGCGAGCCGCTAGGTACGGTGCTCGTGATCGCCCCGTGGAACTACCCCTACCTAACCGCCGTCAACACGATTATTCCGGCGTTGATGGCGGGCAACAGCGTCATCCTCAAACATGCATCGCAAACCCTGCTGGTCGGCGAGCGTTTCGCTGAAGCTTTTCGCCGGGCCAATCTGCCTGAAGGGTTGTTCCAGAACCTGCTGCTCAGTCATGCCAGTACCGCAGTAGCCATCGTCACTGGCGACGTACAACAGGTGAACTTCACGGGTTCGGTGGACGCTGGCCTGCAAGTCCAACAAGCAGCCATCACGGATTTCATCGGCATGGGCCTGGAGCTCGGCGGCAAAGACCCGGCCTATGTTCGCGCCGACGCCAATCTCGAACACACCGTGGAAAACCTGGTGGACGGCAGCTTCTTCAACTCCGGGCAAAGCTGCTGCGCGGTCGAGCGCATCTATGTGGACGAGAAAATCTATCCCGCCTTCGTCGAGCGCTTCGCCGATTTGACTCGCCAGCATGTGTTGGGCAACCCGTTGGACGAAGCCACCACGCTGGGTCCGATGGTCTCGCCGGCCGCCGCAGACTTTGTTCGCGGACAGATTGCCGACGCACTGGCCGAGGGCGCCAAAGCGCTGATCGATCCGAAGGCGTTTCCCGCCGACGCACCAGGCAGCGCCTACCTGGCGCCGCAGGTACTGGTGGACGTCACTCATGAAATGTCGGTGATGCGCGACGAAAGCTTCGGCCCTGTGGTCGGCATCATGCCGGTGACTGGCGACGACGAAGCCATCGCCTTGATGAACGACAGTGAGTTCGGACTCAGTGCGTCGATCTGGACCGAGGACCTCGCCGCCGCCGAACGCCTCGGCAACGAGATCGCCACCGGCACCGTGTTCATGAACCGCTGCGATTACCTCGACCCGGCGCTGGCCTGGACCGGGGTCAAGAACAGCGGACGCGGCGTCACCCTGTCGCGCCTGGGCTACGAGCACCTGACCCGCGCCAAATCCTTTCATCTGCGCCACGAGGTGTAGGCCATGAACCTGACTGGAAACTGGAACTACCCCACCAGCATTCGCTTCGGTGTCGGGCGCATCGCCGAGCTGGCCGAGGTCTGCCGCAACCAGGGTATCCAACGCCCGCTGCTGGTCACCGACAGCGGCCTGGGGCGTGCGGCGATCACCACGGCGGCGGTGGATGCGTTGCGCGCCGCCGGCCTTGGCGTCGCGCTGTTTTGTGACCTCAAGCCCAATCCGGTCGAGGCCAACCTGGCCGGTGGGCTCGAAGCCTGGCGCACCGGCCAGCACGATGGCGTGGTCGCCTTCGGCGGTGGCAGCGGCCTGGACATGGGCAAGCTCATCGCGTTCATGAGCGGCCAGACCCGACCGGTGTGGGATTTCGAAGACATCGGCGACTACTGGACTCGCGCCGACGACAGCCACATCGCCCCGGTGATTGCCGTGCCGACCACAGCGGGAACCGGTTCCGAAGTCGGTCGTGCGGCGGTGATCATCGACGAGCGCACGCACACCAAACGCATCATCTTCCACCCGAAAATGATGCCGCGCGTGGTCATCAGCGATCCGGCACTCACCGTCGGCATGCCGGCAAAAGTCACCGCTGGCACCGGTATGGATGCGTTCGCCCATTGCCTGGAGGCGTATTGCGCTCCCGGATTTCACCCGCTGGCCGACGGCATTGCGGTGGAAGGCATGCGCCTGGTGGCCAACGCCCTGGTGCGCGCCGTACACACACCTTCGGACCTCGAAGCGCGCGCACACATGCTCGCCGCCGCCGCGATGGGCGCCACCGCATTCCAGAAAGGCCTCGGTGGAATGCACGCGCTCTCGCATCCGGTGGGCGCGCTGTACGACACCCATCACGGCATGACCAATGCCACGTTCATGCCGTATGTGTTGCAGTTCAATCGCCCGGCCATCGAGGAACGCATCATCCGCCTCGCGGCTTATCTGCGCCTGCCCTCCCCCGGCTTCGACAGTTTTCTGGCCTTCGTGCTCAAGCTGCGCAAAGACATCGGTGTGCCGCACACGCTGGTTGAGTTGGGCGTGGATGACCGGCAGGCCGACCTGATCGCGGACATGGCGATTGTCGATCCCTCGGCCAGCGGCAATCCCCTGCCATTGACCAAGCTCGGTGTGGCCAGCATTTTCGACGCGGCTTATCACGGCCGCGTTTAGATTCAGAGCAGTATCGGTTGGAAAAAGGAGCAGTACGACAAGGTGTTGAAGGCCAGCCCATTGCGCACACGCCAATGGATTGAATCAAAACCTGATGGGGTACACAGCATGAACCCAGCAAGCCAGCCCGGCACCGACGCGCACGACGAGGACGTCAAGGTGCTGCACAGCATGGGCTACGCCCAGCAACTCTCGCGACGAATGGGCGTTTTCTCCAACTTCGCGATTTCCTTTTCGATCATCTGCATCCTTTCAGGCGGCATCAACTCACTGGCCCAGGGCACCTCGGGCGCAGGGGGTGCGGCGATTGGCATCGGCTGGCCCATCGGTTGCCTGATCTCAGGGGTATTCGCGCTGGCCATGGCGCAGATTTCTTCGGCCTACCCCACCGCAGGCGGTCTCTATCACTGGGGCTCGATTCTCGGAAACCGCTTCACCGGCTGGCTGACGGCCTGGTTCAATCTGCTGGGACTGGTCACGGTGCTCGGCGCGATCAACGTCGGCACCTATTACTTCTTTTTCGGGGCCTTCGGACCGGCGCTGGGAATGGAAGACACCACCACGGTGAGGGTGATTTTCCTGGCGATCCTGACCGGCATCCAGGCCTTGTGTAACCATCTGGGCATCGGCCTGACCGCGAAACTCACCGACTTCTCGGGCTACCTGATTTTCGCCACGGCGCTCGCGCTGACCATCGTCTGCCTGATTTCCGCACCCAGCTATGAGTTCGCCCGGTTGTGGACTTTCGGCAACTATTCCGGTGAAGCCGGCGGCAGTGTCTGGCCACAGGTGTCGAACAGCTGGGTGTTCATGCTCGGCCTGCTGCTGCCGATCTACACCATCACCGGTTATGACGCGTCGGCGCATACCTCCGAAGAGACCCGCAATGCCGCGATGTCGGTGCCGCGCGGCATGGTCATGTCGGTGGTCTGGTCGTTGCTGTTCGGTTGGGTGATGCTCTGTTCGTTCGTGCTGATGCTGCCGAACATGGACGAAGCGGCGAAACAGGGCTGGAACGTGTTCTTCTGGGGCATGAACGCCCAGGTGAGCCCTAACGTGAAATTCGCGCTGTACGTGGCGATTTTCATCTCGCAGTTTCTCTGCGGGCTGGCGACCGTGACTTCGGTGTCACGCATGATCTTCGCGTTCTCCCGCGACGGTGGCCTGCCCTGCTCGAAAGCACTGGCCTCGGTCTCGCCGAAATATCGCAGCCCGGTGGCAGCCATCTGGACCGGCGCAACCCTGGCGGTCTTGTTCGACTGGGGCTCGTCGGTGATCTCGATCGGGGCAACGCCGGTCTACACCATCGTGGTCTCCTGCACGGTGATCTTCCTGTTTTTCTCTTTCATCATTCCCATCGTGCTGGGCCTGTTCGCCTACGGAACCTCGAAGTGGCCAACCATGGGGCCGTGGAACATGGGGCACGCTTTTTACTCCTTGTTCGCCGTGCTCTCGGTGCTCTCGATGGTGGTGATCTTCGTCATCGGCATCCAGCCACCGAATGATTGGGCGCTGTACATCACCATCGGCTTCCTGGTGCTGACGGCCATCGTCTGGTTCGGTTTTGAAGCGCGGCGCTTTCAGGGGCCGCCGATGGGTGACCTGATCATCAAGCGCCAGGCGGAAATCGCGGCGGCGGAGGCAGCGTTGAACAAGCAGGCGTGAAGGCTTTACCCGTAGGAGCAAGCTTGCTCGCGATGGACGTTAACGATCACGCGGTTTCTCTGAACACACGCGTCGCTCATTAGTCCATCGCGAGCAAGCTCGCTCCTACAGTCACTGTCGATTTGTATCAGTGTGTATTTTTGCGGGGTGATCTTACACGGCGATACACAAGCGCCGGTTCAGGACACATCCGCATTACATGGAAGTGGAAAAGTGGGCCACATCGGAAATTCAGATGTTCTCCGATGAACAGCGATTTAGAAGCGCCCACCAACCTCAGCAGGAACCGCCATGATCAATCAAATCGACACCGTGCTTTACACCGGCAAAACCCACACAACCGGAGGCCGCAATGGCGAGTCGCGAAGCGACGATGGCCGTCTGGACGTCAAGCTTAGCGCCATAGGTTCTTCCGGCAGCGGCACCAACCCTGAACAACTGCTGGGCGCTGGCTGGTCGGCCTGCTTCATCGGCGCCATGGGCAAGGCAGCCATCGCGTTGAAAGTGACCTTGCCGACTGACGTGTCTGTCGATACCGAAATAGACCTGGGCAAGACCGAAAACGCCTTTTTCCTGCAGGCGCGCCTCAACGTCAGCCTTCCCGGTCTGGACCCGGCCGTTGCACGGTCGGTGGTGGATGCCGCGCACCAGACCTGCCCGTATTCGAAGGCGACCCGTGGCAACATCGATGTCGTGATCAACCTGATCTGACCGGGACGACAAGCGCGGCCTGCCATTGCGGCAGGCCGCGCTGGCGATCGCTTACTGAACGTTTTTCAGCTTGATCACATCACCGGAAACCTTGGTGGTGTAACCGCTCAGGACCCACGCCCAGAACCAGTTTTCCTGCACTTGGGTGTTGATCAGTGCATCGCCGCCCTTGGCCTTGATCGCCGCGTCTTGCGCGCGAACAAAACGGCTGTTCTGACGAATCGGGATGACGCCGAACAGCATCAGACCCGTGGCGCTCGCTTCACTGTGACCAACCACCGTGTATTGGCTGGCATCGTATTGCTGAGTCTTCATCGGGGCGCCGGTGCAACCCGCCAGAACCAGGCCGAACAGGGTAACGGCAACAACTTTGCTGAGGTGATTCACTGAATGACTCCTTGGGTAAACGCCCGGGATCCGTCTCTCGGGCGGCGCATACTTTACCGGAAATGATGGCTAATTGGCATCATCTCACCCACCTCGGCAAACCTGGCGCCTACGATCGCGGGGTGTCCGGGATGACGGATTCACCCCAAACCTGTAGGAGCCCGCCTTGCTGGCGATGGCGATTTCATGGACGCCATCGCCAGCAAGCCGGCTCCTACGGATTGGGGGATGTCCGGGATTGGGGATTCACACCAAACCTGTAGGAGCCCGGCTTGCCGGCGATGGCGATTTCACGGGCGCCTTCGCCGGCAAGCCTGGCTCCTACGGATCGTGGGGTGGCCGGGATCGGCAAGTCAGGCAAACCGCTTCAACGAAAACGCCGACAGGTCCAGGTCACTGCTGCCACGCACGCACCACTGCGCAACCGCCTCGCCCAATGCCGCGGAATGCTTGAAACCATGTCCCGAGCAGGCCGACACCACCAGGGTGTTTTTCAGTGACGGATGCTCGTCGATGATGAAGTGCGAATCCGGCGTGACGGTGTACGTGCACACCGCCGACTTGACCACACGCGAAGTCACGCCTGCGATCCGGCCGCGCACCTGACGTTCGAACATGTCGTTTTCTTCAGCGGCGCTGACGGTGCGGTCCAGCGTGTCTGGCGAGGATTCTTCAGTGTATTGCTCCGTCGCGACCTTCACGCTGCCCTCGCCCGGTAACGGCGGGAAGCCGTAAAAGGACTGCGCCGGACCGTGGCTGAAGATGAACGTCGGTGACACCTCGGCAAACCGGGCGTGCTCCCCCTGTTCAAACCAGAACAGTTTCTGCCGACACACCCGCAACAAGCGGTCAAACGGCTGCCCCAACAAATCCCGGGACCACATGCCGGCACTGACCACGACTTTGTCGGCGCGGATCGTGCGCTGGTCGGTGGTGAGGGTGACGCCCTGCTCGTCCGAGCGGATGTGCGTGACGGTTTCGCCCTTGAACAACGTGGCGCCGTGTTCCTCGGCGAGTTGCAATTGCACCGCGATGCAGCGTTCCGGCCGGACGTAACCGCCACTCGGTTCGAAGTAGCCGACGGCCGTGTCCAGCACCTGGGAAAACTGTGGGAATCGCTGGCGAATCTGTTCGGCGGACAACACGTCATGCTCGATGCCGTAGGTGTTCGCCAGTTGAAGGGTGCGGTTCGTGAAGTCGTTGGCATCGTCGGCGTCATAGCCGGGGCTGGAGCTCAACACCAGCACGCCGCACTGCTCGAACAGCGACTCGCCGGACAGCGCTTCGAGCTCTCGCCAGATCCGATGCGAGTTGCGGACAATGGGCACGTACGCCGCACCTTCGCCGACCGAAAGCCGAGTGATGCGCGTGTCCCCATGGCTGGAGCCCTGAGTGTGGGGAGGATGGTGGCGGTCGACGCCGATGACCCTGACCCCGGATTTCGCCAGTTGATACACCGTCGCGGCGCCCATCGCGCCGAGTCCGAGCACTGCTACTTCACACCGATGTTCCATATCGTCACCGTCCCGAAAAGGACCATTTGAGTCTGAAAGCCGCTGAAAACTCAAGAACGAAAACAGGCGGCCTGAGCCTGCCGATTCAGGATTCATGTGAAATCCGACAACAGTGTTTGTCCGGTCGACCAATATATGGCTAAGCCATAAACACCTAGCATCGACTCAACCCAGCGAGCCATTGAAGTTGTCAGCAAATTGCTCGCCAGGCAACAACCCCGAAATAGTCGATGCCAAGGTGAATACCATGAACGTTTTAAAAGCTGCGCTGTTCCTTGCTCTTGGAAGTTTAACCGCACAGGCCTTTGCAGACGAAAGCCATACCAATGCAGAAGCCGGCCAGGTACCCGTTGAAAGTTACACCTACGGAATGAAGCTCGATATTCAGAAGATCATTACGGTGTCAGACATCGCGAACGAATGCGCGCCGGTGCCGGCCCAAATGACGTATGAAGACTCTCACGGTCAACGGCATATCCTGCAATATCAAGTCATGGGCACAGGCTGCTCGAACGGTTGAGTAGCGTGCGGACGATGGAGGGTCGACACTCCATGCCTGCCGCGCCTGTCAGGGTTTTGCTGGCGAACCGACAATGTCCTCATCGGAGGCCAACAGACCCGGAATGTAGTCTTTCAGAAACTCCACCCATGTCTTGATCTTCGCATCCACGAACTTTCGTGACGGGTAGATCGCAAACAAGTTGAATTCCTCGAAATGATAATCCGGCAATACGCGCACTAACGTGCCGGCTCTCAGTCCGTCCACGGCAGACGCAATGGGTTGAATACCAATCCCCATTCCATTCTTGATCGCGACCGTCATCGCATCGGCGGTGTTGACGTGGAAGGGAGAGACCGGAACGTTCACCGTCTCCACGCCGTCCGGCCCCTCGAATGCCCAGTTTTCAACCGGCATGACCGTATTCACAATCCGCAGACAATCATGTGCGCCAAGCGCCCCTGGAGAATCAGGGTGTCCGCGTTTCTTCAAGTACGCCGGCGAAGCGCAGAGGATGCTGTAAGTGATGCCCAGCCTTTGAGCGACAAACCCGGAATCGGGCAGGTCCCGCGCTAACACAATCGACATGTCATACCCCTCCTCCAGCAAATCGGGCAGCCGATTGGTCAGGGTCAGATCAAACATCACCGAGGGGTGAGTCTCTCGGTACTTGGCAATCGCATCGATCACGTAATGGTTGCCGATGGCGGACATCGCGTGAATCTTCAGCCGGCCCACCGGCGTGATGTGAGCGGTTCCTGCTTCCTCATCGGCCTCACGCACCTCATCAAGAATTTTCTCGCAGCGCTGCAAGTAGCGCACACCGGCTTCGGTCAATGCCAGGCGTCGAGTGGTCCGGTTGATCAGGCGTGTTTGAAGCCGGGCTTCCAGACTGGTCACCGCTTTGGAAACGTTGGTCGTGGTGGTGTCCAGCATCTGCGCCGCCGCTGTAAAACTGCCGGTTTGGGCGACAGCCACGAAAAAACGCATGGTCTGGAAAATGTCCATCGTTAGGCCTCAAGGGTCTGGATAAAAAAGGGCGGCCTTACAGAAAGCCGCCCCTCTCGAATCGGATTACTTCTTGCGCGCAATAAACCCGGGAACACCGGTTTCCACCACCGAGTTGAACCGTACCCGAGTGGTGATCTCTTCCTTGATTTCAAGCATCGCCCGGTGTGGCAGCGTGGACAGATCGAAGTTTTCCCGGATGTGGCTCGGTGTCGCCGACGTGGTCAGAAACGCCACGCCCCGCTGCACCGACCAGGCCAGCGCCACTTGCGCCGGGGTCTTCTGCACGCGCCGGGCGATCCCGGTAATCACCGAATCTTCCAGCACATTGGGCTCCATGCCATGGCCGAGTGGTGCAAACGCCAGGACGATAATTCCATGTTGCTGACAAAACTCAAGCAGTTCCCATTCCGGCAAATAAGGATGGGACTCGACTTGCACGACGGCAGGCTTGATGCGCGCCTCGGCGACAATCGCCTGCAACGCCGGCAACGTGATATCCGACAAGCCGATGGACTTGCATCGCCCTTCATCCACCAGACGCTCAAGAGCCCTCCATGTCTCGATCAACGTGACCCCTGAATCGTAGATGACGTTGCCTTGCTCGTCCCTCGGGTCCTGGTTTTCACCGGGTTGAAAGGCAAACGGCGTATGGATCAGGTAGCAGTCGATGTAGTCCACTTGCAGCCGTCGGCAACTGGCCTCGAACGCCGGTTGAACCCGCTCGGGACGATGGTTGGTGTTCCACAGCTTGGTGGTGATGAACAGCTCTTCGCGGCGGATTGTTCCGCTCGCCAACACCTCTTGCAGGGCAATGCCGACCTGTTCTTCATTTCGATAGCGCTCTGCACAATCGAAATGACGAAAGCCCGCGTGCAGGGCCTCCTTGACCGCTTGTGTGGTGACCGCAAGATCTCGAAACAGCGTGCCGAACCCAACCGCCGGCATTTCACCCGCGCCATGGTTGAGCGCAAAACGCTGATCGCGAAGTGCATCGTGAAAGGCTTCGTAAGGCATCTCTTTACTCCAATTGTCGGGGCCGCAGCCGCTATTGATACGCAGGGTTCTGTGCTTCGCGTGTGGCCACCCGTTGCTCGAATGCGCCAACGGAATTACCGCCGAGCGCGACGTACAGGCGCACCGTGTCGAGGTATTGCGCCGTCTTGATCCGGATTCGGCCCAGCAACGCCTGCTGATAAGCGCGCTCCGCTTCCAGCACCTGGAGAATGCTGTTCTCGCCTTGCGCGTAGGCTTGCTGGTTCAAGCGCAAACTGGTTTCGGCCGCGCGCAATGCGTCTTCCTGGGCGAGGTTTTCCTCGGCGTCATGGTTGATGGCTTGCAACGTGTCGGCGACCTGGCCGAACGAACTGATCACGGTTTGCTGGTAACCGGCGAGTGTCGCGTTGTAGCCGTCGATGGCAGCCTGACGTTCAGCCTTGAGCGTTCCGCCATCAAAGATCGGCCCCGCCAGCCCTGCCGCAAAGCCCCAGAGTGCGGCGCCGCCATTGCCCGAAGCGGCCTGTGCCAGCGACGCGGACAACGTGACGTGGGGATAGAGGTTCGCGGTCGCGACGCCGACGGCAGCGCTGGCCATGTGCAGTTCTGCTTCTGCCTGGCGCACATCCGGCCGGTCGTGGGCCATTTCAGAAGGCAAGCTGACAGGCACGTTGGCCGGCAATACAAACTCGGCCAGGTCGAAGTCCGGCGCGATCCAGTCGCCCGGGCCTTTGCCCGTCAGAATCGACAGCGCATGGCGTGCCGAGTCGCGCTGCTGAGCCAGAGGCGGCAACAACGTGCGGTCTTGAGCGAGCCGGGTCTCGGCCAGCGAAACATCGATCTGCGTGGTGCTGCCATTGGCGTGGGCCATGCGCACGAGGTCGAGGTTTTTCGCGTCGTTGGCCAGCAGTTTTTCGACGGCTTGCATCTGCGCATTCGCCGACGCCACCAGCAACGCCTGACTGGCGACGTTACCGGTCAGGGTCAGGTACGCCGCTTCGTAGCGATGCTTTTGCAGATCGGCAAACGCTTCCTGTTGTTCCACCAAGCGCTTGTTGCCGCCGAACGCGTCCAGGTCAAAACCGACCCGTGGCCCGATCGCATAGAAGTTGGAGACGGCCGGTTCTTTGGCGTTATGAACCCGTTGACGGCCCGCCTGGGCGCCAAAATCGACTTGCGGGTACAACGCACCTTCCGCCGCCGTCACCGAGGACGCCGCCTGGCGAATGGTTGCATCCGCCGCCACCAGTTCAAGATTGCCCGCAATGGCCCGACGCACCACCGTGTCGAGCTTCTGCGAACGGAACGCCGTCCACCAGTCACCGCGGACCTTCTGGCCCAGATCAATCTGCTGGTTGCCACGCTGACCGAGCCGCTGTTCGGCCTGTTGATCGTAGTGCTGCGACTGGCTCGGCGCCGGCATCTGGTAGTCGGGGCCGACGGTACAGGCGGTCAGGAACACCAGCACTGCCGCCGCGCCGAACGTGGTTTTGAACGTCTGTCTGTTGATTGCGAGCGCATGGGATTTCATTTGGCACACTCCACGAAAACTAGTTGGCCGCAGCCGGCTTGCGAAGGAAGACCACCAGTGGACTCACCACCAGCATCACCACCAGCAAAATCTTGAATTGACCGATCAGCGCGATAAAAGCCGCCTGGCCCGTGATCATTTCGTTGAGCCCTTCCAGGGCTTGCAGGGACGTCGGCACGGAAAGCGCAGCGGCGCGATAAGGCGTCAGGTTGCTGACCAGCGCCGAGTGCATCGCTTGCGTGTTGTTGAAGAAAAACAACTGCACAATCGCAACGCCCAGCGTGCTGCCGTACACCCGTGACAGGTTGAACAAACCGGTGCCTTCCGGACGCAACGCGGGGTCGAGCGTGCTGAACGCAACCTTGGTCAGCGACGGCATCAGCACGCCGATGCCAATGCCCTGAACCGCACCGGCCACCGCCACCGGCCACTCGTCCATCAACGGCGAATAACCGAGCATCAGCCAGTTGGCATAGACCACCAGGGCGACGCCTGCCGCCACGAACCCGCGGCGGTCGAAACGCTCGGGAACACGCCCCATCAGCAGGAAAGCGCCGACCAGTCCGACGCCACGCGGGATCGTCAGGAACCCCGTGGTGTCCGGCGGGTAGCCGAGAATTTCGTCGAGCATCGGCGAGGTCAGCGCCATGGTCGACAACAGCACGAAACCCACGGCGAAAAAGATGACTGTCGACAGCACAAAATTGCGGTCGTCGAACAAACGCTTGTTGAGAAAATGCACCTTCGCCGTCAGCACATGCACCGCGAACAGATAGAACCCCAGTGCACTGCCCAGCGCTTCCAGACAGATCTCGGTCGAGGCAAACCAGTCCAGCCGTTCACCACGGTCGAGCAGCATTTGCAGGCTGATCAAACCCAGCGTGAAAGTGCCGAAGCCAAAGAAGTCGAATGACGGCCGCTGCACGGCCTTCTTCTCCTTCAGCAAAAGCGCCATCACCAGGAAGATGTAGGCCGACAACGGCAGGCTGATGTAGAAGATTGGCCGCCAGTCGAAGTGTTCGCCAACCCAGCCGCCGATGCTCGGCCCGCTGACGATGCCGAACAGCACAATGGCGGTCCACGTCGCGCCAAACTTCGCACGCTTCTCGAGGGCCAGGGTCTCCATTGAAATCGCCATCGACAGCGGCGCAAGCACGCCACTCGCGAGCCCCTGGATGATCCGCGCGCCGACGAATTCCAGCGACGTCGTGGCCAGCGTCGCAAGCAGCAAGCCAAGGGCAAAAAAGGCCAGAGCGGTCAGATAAACACGCTTCAAGCCATAACGCCCGGCGAGCCATTGCGCGACCGGCAGGGTGATGGCGCTTGCCGCGAGGTACGAGGTGAAGATCCAGCCTGCCTGATCGTCGGTCATCGACAGGCTGCCCTGAATCAACCTGAGTACCGCGTTCGGAACAGGCAGGTTCGCCGACTGCATGTACGTCGCCAGCAGCGCCGCGAACCTCAGCGCATGCGCGCCCTCTCCCGCCGGGTGTCCACTCTGTTGGCTGTTCATCAGGCGCCACCCGCAGTCAACAATGCCTTGAGCGGATGCCACCACGGCGTGCGATAGCCGGTATCAACCTTGACCGTGGCGCTGGTGCCCGAGAACAGCGCCTGGGCAGGATCCGCCTCATCGAGTTCGAGGCGTACCGGAACGCGCTGCACCACCTTGACCCAGTTGCCGGTCGCGTTTTCTGGCGGCAGCAGGGCGAAGTCCGAGCCGGCCCCCGGGCTCATGCTGGTGACGTGGGCCTTGAATACGTGATCGGGATAGGTATCGATGCTGATGGTCGCTGCCTGCCCGGGGCGCATATGGGTGACCTGCGTCTCGCGGAAGTTGGCCTCGACCCAGATCTCACGATCGGACAGCAGCGCAAACGCCGGCGCGCCATTGCTGACGAAGTTGCCCACCTGCAAGTCGTCAACCTTGGCGACAATGCCATCGTCCGGCGCGTACACCGTCGCATACCCGAGGTAGAGCTGCGCCTCGTCCAGTTGTGCCCTGGCCTCGCGCACCGTCGGGTGACTGTCCGCGTCGATGTTCGGGTTGCCGCTGAGCGCGACGACGGTGCTGGCGATCTGTTGTTCGATCGACGCAATGCGCTGCCGTGCCACTTTCAGGTCGGTGTCCGCGCGCTCGTAAACGGCCCGCGAAACAAACTCGGAGGCGACCAGCGCTTTCTTGCGGGCGAACTCTTTCTGGTCGAAATCTGCCGACTCCCTGGCGGACTGCAACTCGGCCTGCTGCTGCCGGTAACTGGCCTTGAGCCCATCGATGCGCAGCCGCGCGACGCTCAACTGTGCTTCTGCACGGTTGACCGCGATCTGAAACGGCTCCGGGTTAATGCGAAACAGCACCTGGCCTTTGTGCACAGGCTGATTGTCCTGAACCGCAATCTCGACGACCTGGCCGGAAACACGTGCATTGATCGAGGCCTTGGCCACCCGGGCGTAGGCGTTGTCGGTCGAAACAAAGGGCTCGCCTGCCTGATAGCGTGCGTAGCCAAACGCGGCGAAAAGCAGCGGCACACCGACCATCAGCACGGGCCGCATTTTCGCTTTGAGCGGTTTCTTCACGGGCGCGTCAGCCGGGTTCGCACCGGGATGCCCGAGGGTCTGTGTCGCTGAGAGATCGAACTGTTTTGTCATGATCGAATACACCTTTAACCGGGAAATCGGGCTAACACCCACTGGAACAGCGCCTTACCGTGTGCGGTCGGGAGGATCGCTCCGCCGCACCTGTTTCGTAGCCGCAATACCCCGATCGAGCTCCGCTACAACAAACCCGCAAGCAAGGAATTTCTGATTCCTTAATTTTGTGCGATGGTGTAAGAATATAGCCACGCCACCCCCAGACTCAAGGATTTTGTACGACATGGCACAAAATAAAACTACCGAGGGCAAAGGACGCGGCCGTCCTCGCGCCTATGACCCGCAGACCGCCTTGCAGCAAGCGCTCGGTGTGTTTTGGAACACCGGCTATTCCGGTGCGTCTCTGGACAGCATCGCCAGCGCAGCCGGGATGAACCGGCCGAGCCTGTACGCCGCATTCGGTGACAAGCACGCGCTCTATATCAAAGCGCTTGAGCAGTATTGGGAGTTCGCCGCCGCCGCCATGCACGAGGCGCTGACGAGCGAAGAGCTGACGTTGCGCCAGGCATTGATGCAGTTTTACGAGGGGCAGTTATCGATCTACTTCTCGGGTGACGGCCAACCCCGTGGTTGCTTTGCGATTGGCACGGCGACCACCGAAGCGGTCGAAGATCCGGAAATTCGCGATGTACTGTCGGATCGACTCAGCCGACTGGATGCCGACCTGGAAGCGCGTCTGCGCGTGGCCATTGATAAAGGAGAGCTCAAGGACGATGTCGACGCTGCGGCCCTCGCCGTGCTCGCCTCCTCCCTGCTGCACAGCATTTCCATCCGTGCGCGGGCGGGCAAATCCCGGGCGGAACTGACCGGGCTGGCACGCAATGCGGTCAATGTGATCTGCGGTTGAGCGACATCATGACGGGCAACAGACTCGAAGACAGGCTGGCCGAGCATCTGGCGGTGGTTTTTTGCGGCATTAACCCCGGCATGATGGCCGCCGCCCAAGGGCACCATTTTGCGGGCCGCAGCAATCGCTTCTGGCGCACCCTTCATCTGGCCGGCTTTACGCCGCAGGAAGTTCGTCCGGAAGATGACCGGACAATCGTGCAGTATCAATGCGGATTAACCGCCGTGGTTGAGCGACCAACGGCGCGCGCGGATCAGTTGTCGGTGGATGAATTCATCGCCGCCGCCGCGCAGTTTGAACAGAAGATCGCGCACTATGCGCCACGCTGTGTGGCTTTTCTCGGCAAGGCCGCCTATGGCGCGTTATCCGGCCAGCGCAACGTGGCCTGGGGGCTTCAGTCGCAAACGTTCGGTAACGCCTCGGTCTGGGTCTTGCCCAACCCCAGTGGCCGCAATCGCGCTTTCACCCTGGATCAACTGGTTGACGCGTATCGACAACTCTATCTGGCCCAACTTGGTGTTAAATAGCACGCTGTCGCGTAATGCAGTGCAACGAGAACGGATATGAGAACCCATTTTGAGAAAAGTGATGCCCCTGAGCCAACGCTCCCGCGTGATGGAAACATTCAACCCGTCACCCCTCAGCAGCCGGTGGTAAGCGCATGATCGAAGTCACTGAAGTGTCCATTGCCGAACTGCGCGCGGCGCTCGAATCCGGGCAGACCACCGCCGTCGAACTGGTGCAGGCTTACCTGGCCCGGATCGATGCCTACGATGGCCCGGACACCGCCACCGCGCTCAACGCCGTGGTGGTGCGCAATCCCGAGGCGCTCAATGAAGCGCGGGCGTCCGATGCCCGTCGGGCCAAAGGTCAAACGCTGGGGCCGCTCGATGGCATTCCCTATACCGCCAAAGACAGTTATCTGGTCAAAGGGCTGACCGCCGCCTCTGGCAGCCCCGCTTTCGCCCACCTGATTGCCTATCGCGATGCGTTCACCATCGAACGGCTTCGCGCCACGGGTGCGATCTGCCTGGGCAAAACCAACATGCCACCGATGGCGAACGGCGGCATGCAGCGCGGGGTCTACGGCCGTGCCGAAAGCCCGTACAACGCTGACTACCTCACCGCCCCTTTCGCCTCGGGCTCGTCGAATGGCGCCGGGACGGCGACCGCCGCCAGTTTCGCAGCCTTTGGTCTCGCGGAAGAAACCTGGTCGAGCGGTCGCGGTCCGGCCTCGAACAACGGTTTGTGCGCCTACACGCCGTCGCGCGGGGTGATCTCGGTGCGCGGCAACTGGCCGCTGACGCCGACCATGGACGTCGTCGTGCCCTTCGCCAGAACCATGGCCGACCTGCTTGAAGTGCTCGACGTGGTGGTGGCGGAAGATCCCGACACCCGTGGCGATCTGTGGCGGCTGCAACCCTGGGTGCCGATTCCGAGCGTCGCCTCGGTGCGCCCGGCGTCCTATGCCGAACTTGCGGCGAACACCGATGCACTCGTCGGCAAACGCCTCGGCGTTCCGCGCATGTACATCAACGCCGATCCCGACGCGGGAACGAGCGACGCACCGGGCATCGGTGGGCCGACGGGGCAGCGCATCAACACGCGTCCATCGGTGATCGGGCTCTGGGAAGAGGCCCGTAAGGCACTCGAAGCGGCGGGTGCCGAAGTGATTGAAGTCGACTTCCCGCTGGTCTCCAATTGCGAGGGTGATCGTCCGGGTGCGCCGACGGTGTTTACCCGAGGCCTGGTGTCGAAAGAGTTCCTGCACCATGAGTTGTGGGACCTGACGGCCTGGGCATTCGATGATTTCCTGCAGGCCAACGGCGACCCGAAATTGAACCGTCTGGTCGATGTCGACGGGCCGCTGATTTTCCCGCACGACCCGGGAACCCTGCCCAACCGCGAAGGCGACCTGGTCGCCGGCATGGACGAATACGTGCGGATGGCCGAGCGCGGCATCACCCCGTGGGATCAGATTTCCACAGTGCCTGATGGCTTGCGCGGGCTGGAAAAAACCCGTCGAATCGACCTGGAAGACTGGATGGATCGGCTGGGGCTCGATGCGGTGCTGTTCCCGACGGTGGCCGACGTTGCGCCGGCGAATGCCGATGTCGACCCGGCCTCTGCGGACATCGCCTGGAGCAACGGCATCTGGGTGGCCAACGGCAACCTCGCCATCCGGCATTTGGGTGTGCCAACGGTCACCGTACCGATGGGCGTGATGCCGGACATCGGCATGCCCGTCGGCCTGACGTTTGCCGGTCGCGCCTACGACGATTCGACGCTGCTGCGCTTCGCATCGGCATTCGAATCGACGGGGACCAAGCGCATGATCCCGCCTCGAACCCCACCGTTGTCGACCGCTAAAAAGTAGAACCGAGCGGTTTCACAGGGCAAGGCGTTGGTCGAAATTTTCTTCCTTGAGAATATCGAACAACGCCTGCGCCGCCGCCGACAACTCCACCCCAGGCTTGGTCAACACCCCGATCGCCCGTTCCACCACCGGGTCACGCAGGGTAATGCACCGTGCGCCCAACTCGCGCATCTGCCCGGCACACAACGCCGGCACCGCGCTCACCCCCAGGCCGCTGGCGACCATTCTCCCGACTGTCGCCAACTGATGGCTTTCAAATTCCACCGGCAACTTCATCCCCCGCGTTTGCAAGTGCTCCTCCAGCATCACCCGCACCGTCGACGGTCGCTGCAAGGTAATGAAAGGCTCTTCAAGCAACGTCTGCCAATCAATGTCTTCGCGTTCTGAAAAAGGCGAATCGAACGGCACCACCGCCACAAACCGGTCCCGGTACAACGGCGTGAATTGCAGCGACGAACTTTGCGTCGGTTCAAACGCTACGCCCAACTCGACCTGCCGATCGCGCACCATTTCCAGCACCTGCTCGTTGATCACGTCATTCACCGTGACGTTGACCTTGGGATAGCGTGCGCGAAACGTCTTGAGGATCGGCGGCAGCAAGTTGCCGGCAAACGACGGCATCGCCGCCAGCGTCACGCGCCCGCGCTGCAGGGTAAAACGCTGGCGCAATTCGTCCTCGACATTGTCCCAGTCCGCGATCAATCGGCGGGCCAACGGCACCAGGGACTCACCCTCGGGCGTCAACGCCACGTTGCGCGTGTTGCGGGTAAACAGCCGCCCGCCCAGGCCCTCCTCCAGCGCCTTGATGGTCAGGCTCAGCGCCGATTGCGACAGGTGCAATCGTTCGCAGGCGACGGCAAAACTCAGACTCTGGGCCACCGCCAGAAAGGCGCGGATCTGCTTGACTGTCATAGGCTAACTGCTCCAGTAATGAGCGCAGGTGCTTTCTGTAGGAACATGGCTTGCCCGCGATGGCGTCCTGGAGATCGTCATCGCGGGCAAGCCATGCTCCTACAGGATTTATTGGTGAGTTTTATCTATCAATCAACCTTAAAAATCAACTTAACAAATAAATCCTCCAGCGCGACACTCCATCCCATACGGCTAGCCAGCCGCCCACAAAGAATAAAAGAGGTGCATATGGCAGGTTTCGACAAGCGCGTGAGTTCCTACGAGGAAGCTCTGGCAGGTCTTGAAGACGGCATGACCGTGATTGCCGGCGGCTTCGGCCTGTGCGGCATTCCGGAAAACCTGATCGCCGAGATCAAGCGCAAAGGCACCCGTGACCTGACCGTGGTTTCCAACAACTGCGGCGTCGACGGTTTCGGTCTTGGCGTGTTGCTGGAAGACCGGCAGATCAAAAAAGTAGTGGCCTCCTACGTTGGCGAAAACAAGCTGTTCGAAGACCAACTGCTGAAAGGCGAAATCGAAGTCGTCCTGACACCTCAAGGCACCCTCGCCGAAAAAATGCGCGCAGGCGGCGCCGGTATCCCGGCATTCTTCACGGCTACTGGCGTCGGCACCCCGGTCGCCGAAGGCAAGGAAGTGCGCGAATTCCACGGTCGCAAGTACCTGATGGAAGAATCCATCACCGGTGACTTCGCCATCGTCAAAGGCTGGAAAGCCGACCATTTCGGCAACGTCATCTACCGCCACACCGCCCAGAACTTCAACCCGCTGGCCGCCACCGCTGGCAAGATCACCGTGGTCGAAGTCGAAGAAATCGTCGAACCCGGCGAGCTGGACCCGGCGCAGATCCACACCCCTGGCATCTACGTCGACCGGGTCATTTGCGGCACGTTCGAGAAGCGCATCGAACAGCGCACCGTGCGTAAGTGATCCCCTGCCCCCGGACCGAATGAAGGAATAACAACAATGGCACTTTCCCGCGAACAAATGGCTCAACGCGTCGCCCGCGAAATGCAGGACGGCTTCTACGTGAACCTGGGCATCGGCATTCCGACCCTCGTCGCCAACTACATTCCCGAAGGCATGGAAGTCATGCTGCAGTCGGAAAACGGCCTGCTCGGCATGGGTCCTTTTCCTACTGAAGAAACCATCGATGCCGACATGATCAACGCCGGCAAGCAAACCGTGACCGCGCGTACCGGCGCGTCGATCTTTTCCTCGGCCGAGTCCTTCGCGATGATTCGCGGGGGTCATGTCGACCTGACCGTGCTCGGCGCCTTTGAAGTCGACGTACAAGGCAACATCGCCTCGTGGATGATCCCCGGCAAGCTGGTCAAGGGCATGGGCGGCGCGATGGACCTGGTGGCCGGCGCAGACAACATCATCGTCATCATGACCCACGCGTCCAAGGACGGTGAGTCCAAGCTGCTGTCCCAATGCAGCCTGCCGCTGACCGGTGCCGGTTGCATCAAGCGCGTACTGACTGACCTGGCGTATCTTGAAATCGAAAACGGCGCGTTCATTCTCAAAGAGCGTGCGCCGGGCGTCAGCGTCGAAGAGATCGTCGCCAAGACTGCCGGTAAACTGATCGTGCCGGATCACGTTCCGGAAATGCAGTTCGCTGCCCAGTGAGGAATCATTCCATGCAAGAAGTCGTCATTGTCGCCGCCACCCGTACTGCCATCGGCAGCTTCCAGGGCTCGCTGGCCAATGTGTCCGCCGTAGACCTCGGTGCTGCGGTGATCCGTCAGTTGCTGACGCAAACCGGCCTGAACCCGGCTGAAGTCGATGAAGTGATCATGGGTCAGGTGTTGACCGCCGGCGCCGGGCAAAACCCTGCGCGTCAGTCCGCGATCAAGGCAGGCCTGCCGTTCACCGTGCCGGCCATGACCCTGAACAAGGTCTGCGGCTCGGGCCTCAAGGCCCTGCACCTGGCCACCCAGGCGATTCGCTGCGGCGACGCCGAGGTGATCATTGCCGGCGGCCAGGAAAACATGAGCCTGTCCAACTACGTCATGCCCGGTGCACGCACCGGTCTGCGCATGGGTCACGCGCAAATCGTCGACACCATGATCAGCGACGGCCTGTGGGATGCGTTCAACGATTACCACATGGGCATCACCGCCGAGAACCTGGCTGAAAAGTACAGCCTGACTCGCGAACAACAGGACGCCTTCGCTGCGGCCTCGCAGCAGAAAGCCACGGCCGCCATCGAAGCCGGGCGTTTTGCCGATGAGATTACGCCGATCCTGATTCCGCAGCGCAAGGGCGATCCGCTGTCCTTCGCCACCGATGAACAGCCACGCGCCGGCACCACCGCCGAAGCCCTGGGCAAACTGAAACCGGCCTTCAAGAAAGACGGTTCGGTGACTGCCGGTAACGCCTCGTCGCTGAACGACGGCGCCGCCGCCGTGATCCTGATGAGCGCGGACAAAGCCAAGGCCCTGGGCCTGCCGGTGCTGGCAAAAATCGCGGCTTACGCCAACGCGGGCGTGGACCCGGCGATCATGGGTATCGGCCCGGTCTCGGCCACTCGCCGTTGCCTGAGCAAAGCCGGCTGGTCCATCGACCAACTGGACCTGATCGAAGCCAACGAAGCCTTCGCCGCGCAATCCCTGGCGGTGGCCAAGGACCTGGAATGGGACTTGAACAAGGTCAACGTCAACGGCGGCGCCATCGCCCTCGGTCACCCGATCGGTGCGTCGGGCTGCCGTGTGCTGGTGACTTTGCTGCATGAAATGATCAAGCGCGACGCCAAAAAAGGCCTCGCCACCCTGTGCATCGGTGGTGGTCAGGGCGTGGCACTGGCGATCGAACGGGCTTAACGCGTTCAACGGACGGCGCGGGGACCCACGAAGATCCGCGCCATCCGGCAACACCCCTGTAGGAGCCAGCTTGCTGGCGATGGCGGTGCAACATTCAACATTGATGTCGTCTGACACACCGCCATCGCCGGCAAGCCGGCTCCTACAGGATTTGCGTTTATTGCCGCAAACCGTTTCAGGCGAACTTCACGAGGTTCAACACTGGCAACGGCCCACCCGGAAACTGCGCCAACCGCGCGCCGACACTCAACTCCCCAAGATCAATCCCGAAGAAGCCCAAGCGCTCGGTCAACACAACCACCTGAGCTTTCGCCTCGGCATCATCGCCCGACACAAACAGCACCCGCCGACCACCCTCCGCCGCCGGATCACTCTCCAGCAAGCGCGCCGCCAGGTGATTGAACGCCTTCACCACCCTCGCCCCCGGCACCCATTCAGCAAACACTTCGCTGGATGTACGGCCGTGCAAATCCACAGCCTTGAACGACGGCGCCTCAATCGAGTTATTGGCGTCGATCACGATCCGCCCGCCGAAATCAGGCAAACCAGCAAGTGCAGTCGGCAACTTCGACCAGTTGACCGCCACCAGAACGATTGGCTGGGCGGCCGCTTCTTCACGGGTGCCGGCGCGTGCCGTCGGGCCGAGCTCCGCCACCAGGGCGGCCAAGGTCTCCGGGCCACGACTGTTGGCAATGACCACTTCGATGCCCTGACGGGACAAGGCTCTGGCAAACGCTGAACCAATGGCGCCAGCGCCGATGATGCCGATAGTACTCATGGTGATTCACTCCAAGGGGTTGTCGTTGGCGTGAATACTGCGCTTGTCATTAGCCCTTGATTAGCGGGTAATGACTTGAATGATTTTCAAGCATTCATAGCAGGTACCAGACATGGAAACCCTCGCCAACCTCGAATCTTTTGTACGCAGCGCTGAAACGGGCAGTTTTTCCGCCGCGGCACGTTTGCTGGCGCTGACACCCGCCGCGGTCAGCCGCAACGTAGCGATGCTGGAGCGCAATATGGGTGTGCGGTTGTTTCAGCGTTCGACCCGCAAGCTGTCGCTCACTGAAGCCGGTGAGGGTTTTCTGGCCGGCATCGGCGACAACCTGGAGGCGTTGCAAGCGGCGATCAGTGCCGTGAGCAGCGATCGCGGGGAGCCGGCCGGTGTGCTCAAGGTCAGCCTGGCGCCGACGTTTGGCATCGGTCATGTGTTGCCGTTGTTGCCGCAGTTCCTGGCGCGTTATCCGTTGATTCGCCCGGAATGGCACTTCGAAAATCGCCAGGTGGACTTGATTGCTGAAGGTTATGACGCGGCCATCGGCGGCGGCTTCGAACTCACGCCTGGAGTCATCTCACGGACGTTGGCGGCGGCCGATATCGTCGCAGTGGCCTCATCGTCCTACCTGGCAGGACGCACGCTGCCGCGCACGCCGGCCGACCTGATCGGACACACCGGCATTGTGATGCGCGGCATTCGCACCGGGCGGATTCGTCAGTGGGTGATGCACGATCGAGCAGGCCATGAAGAGAGCGCCGGTCTGAACGAAAGCATCGTGCTCAACGATCCTGCCGCCATGCGTGAGGCAGCGCTCCTGGGGCTGGGGGTGACGCTGCTAGTGTTGCCGGATGTGGCAGCGAACATCGAGCGCGGGGAACTGGTGCGCCTGCTGCCGGACTGGCACGCCGATGCGGGGCCGATCTCGCTGTATTACCCAAGCCGGACGCTGATGCCGGCCAAGACCCGGGTGTTCATTGATTTTGTGGTTGAGGCGTTTCAGCGGTAGACCGTGTCATCGTTCATCGCCGGCAAGCCGGCTCCTACAGGTTCACCATGTCCTTGTAGGAGCCAGCTTGCTGGCGATGGCGGCCGAAAAATCACCCAAAAAACTGCAGAATCAACCAACTATTCGCCCCACTGATCACCGCAAACAACCCCCACGCCAACACCCGCGTCGGCAATCGATTCACAAACGGCCCCATCAACTTGTGATCGTTGGTCATGCGAATCAACGGATACAACGCAAACGGCAACTGCAAACTCAGCACCACCTGACTCAACACCAGCAGCTTGCCAATCGCGTTGTCACCCATCAGCCACACACCGATAAACGCCGGGATCAACGCCAGCCCCCGGGTAATCAACCGCCGTTGCCAGCAGGGAATCCGCAGGTTGAGGTAACCCTCCATGATCACTTGCCCGGCGATGGTGCCGGTGAACGTCGAACTCTGACCGGACGCCAGCAACGCGACGCCGAACAGTACGCTGGCCAACGCGCCGCCCACCAGCGGGTCGAGCAAGTGATAGGCGTCCTGAATGTCCACCACATCGGTGTGCCCGGTCTTGTGGAAGGCCGCGGCCGCGAGGATCAGGATCGCCGCGTTCACCAGCAGTGCCAGTGCCAGGGAACCGATGGTGTCGATGCGCGCCAGTTTCACCGCGTCCTGCTTGCTGGCCAGGTCCTTGCCGATCATCCGGGTCTGTACGATCGAGGTGTGCAGGTACAAGTTATGCGGCATCACCGTGGCCCCGAGAATCCCGATGGCCAGGTACAGCGGCGCCGCATCGCCGATGGCCGACAGTGACGGCGTGAAACCCCGTGCGACGTCCGGCCAGTAAGGCTTGATCAGCAACAATTCAACGAAGAAACACACACCGATGGTGCTCACCAGCACCAGCATGATCGCTTCCAGTCGGCGGAAGCCACGGTTCTGCAGGGCCAGCACCAGCAGCGTGTCGAACGCCGTGAGGGCGATGCCGACGCTCAGCGAACAGCCCAACAGCAGATGGAACGCCAGCGCACAGCCGAGTACTTCGGCGAGGTCGGTGGCGATGATCGAGATTTCCGCCAGCACCCATTGGGTCCGTGCGGTCCGCGTGCTGTAGCGCTCGCGGGACAACTGCGCCAGATCGCGCCCGGTGGCAATGCCCAGTCGCGAGCACAAACACTGCACCACCATCCCCGCCAGACTCGCCAGCAACACCACAAACAACAGGCTGTAACCAAACCGCGAACCGGCCTCGATGGCGGTGGCCCAGTTGCCCGGGTCCATGTAGCCGATGGACACCAGCAAGCCCGGTCCGGCGAAACGCAGGACACGTTTGAAAAATGACGCGCGAGGATCAACGGCAACGCTGCCCGCCACTTCCGGCGGACAAAACGGCGCAGTGGCGACTTTGGGCAAACTGAATTTCACGCAAACATTCCAGAAAACAGGCGGGAGGGCGCAGCTTAGACGTTTCGCGCTTTTCGGTGTACAGACAAAACGCAGCTTTTTGCTTTTGTAGGAGCGAGCCCGCTCGCGATGGACGTTAACGATAACGCGTGCATCCTGATTGAACGCGGCGCCCTTGAATCCATCGCGAGCAAGCTCGCTCCTACAATATCAACGGCGGGTGATGTTCAGGGCTTGGCAATGCCCAACAACTGCTCCCGCAACTCGGGATTGCTCGTGCGCGGGTCGAGCCAAATATCAAAAAACGCCCGGGCGAACACCGGGTCCGTCACCTCGTACTGCAACTGCGGGCCGACAAAAAAGCGCGCGCCCTGCCCCGGCAAGTAAACCCCGATGAGTCGGGTCCCGGCCTGCACATCGACAAACGCCTGCTGCATCTGCGCCTGCCATGCCGCGAGTTGCCCGGCACTCACCGATGCGCCCGACAGTCGTTTGATTTCTTCGACGCTGGCCTGGACCAGATCGTCCCGGGAAATCCTGCGCTGATAAATCAGCTCCAGGGCGAACGGCTGGTCGCTCGCAAATGGCTGAGTGGCGCTCCACAGACGAGCGTTGTAGATATCGAAACCGAACATCCGGAACTCGCCGGTACCAATGATTTGAGCACCGGGTAAAGACTCCTGCCAATTGGCCAACGCGTGGTTGCCCAGCAATACCAACAGCCACAGGGTATGACGCAGAGGTGATCGTGGTCGGGTCATGATCGGCTCGATTCAGCGCGTATGGGTTCTGTTACTTATACGCATAAAGTGTTGCTGTACAAGCTTTCAACTTTGTATACAAAAACAGCCAATCCTTAGAGCAATCTACTTGTCGCAATGCTAACGTTGCCGCTTCACTCAGGTCGGAGGCGCCTACGTGCTGCTGCTCAAACTGCTGGTCATTCCCGGGTTTCTCTTACTGATCTCCCTCGCGGGCAAACGCTGGGGCCCGAGTGTCGCCGGTTGGCTGTCAGGGTTGCCGGTGGTAGTCGGGCCGATTCTGTTCTTCCTCGCCATCGAACAAGGCGAAGTGTTTGCCGCGCAATCGGCGACCGCCGCGTTATCCGCGATGTTCGCGATGATTGCCTTCTGCGTAACCTACGCCCAGGTCGCCCAACGCGCGGGATGGCCTTGGGCGCTGACGGTTTCGCTGCTGGTCTGGGCGACAGCGGCGGTGGTGCTGTCGGTGATTCCACCGTCCCTGGTGTTCTCGGTGATCGCCGCCGCGACCGCGCTGCTGGCGGCGCCTTATCTGTTTCCCAAGGTGCAGCCGATCGTCTCCGGCCCGGCACCGAAGTCCGACAAATTGCTGCTGCGCATGATTGCCGGCGCCCTTCTCACTCTCGCGGTCACCTGGCTCGCCAGCACCGTCGGCGAACGCTGGAGCGGCCTGCTCGCGGTGTTCCCGGTGCTGGGCAGCGTGATGGCGGTGTTTTCCCAGCAAACCCGTGGCCCGGCGTTTACCGCCGCCTTGTTGCGCGCCACGGCCACCGGCATGTATTCGTTCAGCGCGTTCTGCCTGGTCCTGGCGCTGACCTTGCCGGGCATGGGCCTGAAGGCTTTTGGCCTGGGCGTCGCGGTGTCGGTCGCCATGCTCGGCGTCACCCGGCGCCTGTTGGCCAAACCGGTGGCAACGCCCGCAACCCGTTCAACTATTTCGAACGAGTAGAACAACAACCCCGTACGTCAATCGAACGGGTTTCGCCCACTATCAGCCTCAGTTCCTGACCAACCACTGACTGAGGCCTACACCATGAAATTCTTTTTCCACCCTTCGCCAAACCCGATGAAAGTCGCCCTGCTGCTTGAAGAACTGCAAACGCCGTACGAATTGATCGGCGTCGACACCTTCAAGGGCGAGCAACACCAGCCAGCCTTTCTGGCGATCAACCCGAACGCCAAAGTGCCAGCGCTGGTCGATGGCGACGCCACCGTGTTCGACTCCCAGGCGATCCTGTTGCACCTCGCGCAAAAACATCAGCGCTTCCTGCCGACCTCCGTTGCCGGCCAGGCCGAACTGCTGTCGTGGCTGATGTTCATCGCCACCGGCCTGTCGCCGTTCTCGGGTCAGGCGGTGCACTTCCTGCACCACGCCCCGGAAGACCTGGCCTACGCAAAAAACCGTTACCTCAAGGAAGTCGAGCGTCATTACCGCGTGCTCGATCAGCGCCTGGCCGACCATCAATACCTGGCCGGCGACACCTACAGCATCGCCGACATGGCGCTGTGGGGCTGGGCCAATTACGCGCCGTACATCCTCGGCGAAAACGGTTTGGCGGCGTACCCGAACGTCAAGCGCCTGTTCGATGAAATCAGCGCTCGCCCGGCGGCCGTACGTGCTCACGGCCTCAAAGAGAAGCTGGTACTGAAAGCGGAATTCGACGAAGAAACCCGTCGCAACCTGTTCCCGCAAAACCAGGCGCAGTAATCCATTCCCCGCATGCGAAGGTGATGAAATGAGTGATCAAGTCGCGTTTATCGTTTACCTGCCAGCCAAACCGGAACGCTTCGCCGAAACAAAGGAGCGCCTGCTGGATGTGGTGCACCAGATGTCGGCCGAGCCGGACTTCGTCAACACCTGGGTCCACCAGTTGCAGGACGAGCCGAACACTCTGGTGCTCTACGAAACCTGGAACTGCAGCAAGGAAGACTTCATCACCCGTCACCTGAGCAAGCCGTATCGCCAGGACTACGAAAAGCTGTTGCCGGAGCTGTTGGCCAGCGACCGTCGGATCGAGTTTCTGGACGTGATCGAGAGCTACCCGGTGCGCCGCGACGTGTAACAGCGTAATCCCCGTGGTGAGGGCCAGCCTCTCACCACGGGCCCCCCTATTACTCGGCGGCGTCGAGTTTATCCAGTGCCTGATTCACCGCCAGCTCCCCAAGCATGATGACCTGCGCAATGCCCAACAGCGAATTGCGACGGGTCCCCTCCATATGATCCGCCAGGTCCATGGCCATGACATTGGCCGATGCCAGCGACTCGCACGCATGGCTGAGCAGGGTCTGGACATCGAGCTCCGGATTGACGCTGAACATGCTGTCGAGTTGCCTTGGCGTGGCGTTGATCAGGGCAATGTGCGCGGCAGGATTGGCGTAAAAGTCGAGGGCGAGTTTGATGGTCTCTTCGAGCTTCTCTTGGTCAGCGCTTTGGGCTGGAGCGGACAGGTCCGGATTCGGGGGATTGGGTGTTGGTTTGGGCATAGATGGAGCTCCGATGCTACTTAGAAGGAGCCATCAACCTCTCGCTACCAAACGGAGGGTGGCGGCCATACGAAGGTTGGTAGACCGGGCATCGGAACCGGCGCCCCCGAAGGAGCCCTGCGCATGGCCACCATAAAACGCAGCCCTGAGAAAGGGCCGAACAAGGTGACGCTATGCGTCGATGCTGAGGGTCTACCAAACCCGATCACTGTGTTTTCAGCGACCGGAAAACAATAGAACCCACCCCAAAAGCGCACAAGCCGGCGGATTCTTACGTACCTGTAGGCAACGACGCAAGGTGTTGTAGCTTTCATGAAGTAACGCTGAGCGCGGTTAAACAACATTCGTGAATGCGTGGATTTGTCCTCATCGCGGTTCCCACAAACGACGTCAAAAATCAAAAACCCAGGGATTTTTCCCACGCGTTTTTCGGGTTGGCCTTCGGAAGTTTGAAGGTTAGCGTGGTAGCTCCAAATCAGGCATGACAGGGGTCCAACTGGCATCCGGCAAGCAAGGTGTCACGCTCCAACACGGATCCATTACGGGAGCAATACGTTGGTCGATACCCCTTGCTCAGCTCGCGACATTTGGCGCTATGATGACGTCAAATGGCGCAAGGAGGTATTCGGTATGCCCGCAGTGACCAAGACAAAGAGCGTTGCCCAAAAGCCTACGGAGGTGCTGTTACGGGGCCGCAAAGGTGATACGCGTATGTTGATCATCCGATACACCCAGGAAGGCTTTGACCTGAACGACGTCAGGGACATGCTTTCCACATCGACGCTGTACATGGAGTACGGCCTCGTTCAGCGCATCACGGGGAAATCCGTGAGAACGGTGCAGCGCTTGGCGAAGGAGACCAAACCAGTGCGGCTAAACCAGCAACAAAGCACAATTGCCTTCCAGTATGCACATGCTTTGGAACACGCCATCAACGTGTTCGGTGACCAACTGTTGGCCGAGGATTGGTTGAAGAAACCCTGCAAATATCTGGAGGGTAATATCCCGCTGGAGCTGATCGACAATTCGCTTGGCTTCCAGGTAGTCGAGGATTACTTGACCCGAATTGAACACGGTGTCTACCAATGAACCCTTTGCCTTGGGATGGGAAATGGCATGCATGGCGGCTTGACCGCGAAGTCTTTAAAAACACATGGGACAGTGGGATCGGAGCCCAACAATCCGGCGGCCGATGGAACCCTCCCGGGCGCCGGGTTATCTACGCGTCGGCGGATCCCTCTACTGCCATTCTGGAAGTAGCGGCCCACGCTGGTTTCGACATGCTCGACAGGGTGCCGCACGTGCTGACGCGTTTCGAAGTACTGGATTCGGACCTGATCAAGATTGTTCAACCCGAAGATGTACCAAACCCGAATTGGCTCACTCCGTCTCAACCCTCGCCCAATCAACAGCATTTTGCTGATGAGTTACTGGCCGAGCATCCTTTCGTACTCATCCCTTCTGCGGTGAGCGATCATTCATGGAATTTGCTCGTGAGCTGTGACCTTGCGGCGGATAAGTTCCAGCTTGTTTCACAGGAGCGCTTTGGACTGGATACCCGGTTGGTCAAATGAGCGTCAGGGTAACCATGATTGTTTATCCCCGGTTCGTTCAACAGAACCCGACCGCCCGTTAGCCCACACTGGAATGCGTCACGACCTCCATGGGATGATCGCCCCCACCGCGAGACCACCCTGGAGATTTTGAATGTCACTGTTGAGTAAAAAAGCCGTTGTCCTGCTGCTTGCAGTGGCTGCCAGCCTGGGGGCTTTGAATGCACAGGCGGCTAAAGAGACAGCGCCCGCGCAAAACGTCTCGATGCTGGGCGGAAAACTCAAATTCAACCTGCCCAAGGGCTTCGTTGCCAACCCGCTGCCGGCGGACGCGACCGGTGCGAGTGGCACCATGTACACCAACGCAACCACGAAAACCGTAGTGATTGCCGCTGAAAACACCATTCCTGGTGGCGTCAACGCCAAGGACAACGACGGTGAGTTCCTCGATACCACGGCGTCCGACTTCGCCACTCAACAAGCCAAGGCACTGCCGGATTTCACCAAGCTCAGCGAGAAAAGCCTGACCCAGAAAGGCACCGGCCTCGGTCTGCGGGAGATCGACAGCATCGCCACCCAGGGCGGCGGCAAGACGCTCGATACCACGCTGATGGCCGCCTCGGGCACGCGCATGGCGCTGGTAAAGGTGATTTCCCGTCTCAGCGACAATGCCGGCCACGAAGCGCTGGTTAAACAGATCGTCAGCGGCAAGTAAGGCTCAGGGGTTGAGGCGCTGCAACCAGGCGCTCAAATCCTGCATTTCGGCGGCACTGATGTTGTGGCCAACGCCTGGGTAGGCATGAAATTCGGGCTTGAGTGACAGGCTCTGCAACAGGCTGTTCGCCTCGGTGCCATCGTTGAAGGGAAGGCGTTTGTCCGCCGTGCCATGCCCGATGAAAATCGCCAGCTTCTGAAGTTTTTCATCGGGTTTGAGCTCGGACTTGAGCACCGGCAAAATTCGCCCGCTCAACGCCGCGATCCCGCCCACGGCTTCGGGATGACGCAACGCGACCTCGTAAGACATGATCGCGCCCTGGCTGAAGCCCACCAGGAAAACCTTGTTCGGTACTGTGTGATATTTCTTCGCAGCCTGTGCGACGAAATCCAGCAACACCGGGCCGCTGGCCTTCAGGTCATCCGTCTCGCCGTTGTAGGCACCTTCACCCTTCTTGCGAAACCACTGATAACTGCCCTCCTCCATGACCATCGGTGCGCGCACCGACAGGTAGTTGTAGTGGACAGGCAATTCATCCTTGATACCGAACAGGTCCTGCTCGTTACTGCCGTAGCCGTGGAGGAAAATCACCAGGGGTTGATTGACCGATTCGGGGTTGGCCTGCTCCAGGTATTTGAGCGGCAGATCGGTGTGCAGCGGGGTTTCAGCGTGGACGGCGGCGGACGCCAGGAGTGTCAGCAGAGCGAGAACCTTCAACATAAACCTTCCTTCACAGAGCGCAGGATTCGGGGCAGAGCCTAACATCTCTTTCAAATCACACACGCCCCCCTGTAGGAGCCGGCTTGCTGGCGATTCAGACCACTCGGTGTGTCAGGCAGACCGCGTTGCCTGAATCGCCAGCAAGCCGGCTCCTACAAGTGTTACGGCGTTAGTCGTTGATCAATTTTCCGGCCCGGATCGCTTCGCGCCCCGCGACTTTCGCCTGCCACGTCCCCGGTTGCGTATACCGCCCGCGATCAATCGCAAACAACACGCCACTGGTGCCAGCACACACGGTGGTCACCCGGTCGCTCAACGGGTCGACCACTTCAAACAATGCATCGCCCTTCTCGACCCATTCACCGGCCTCGCGCAGGAAACTGACCACGCCATGATGCGGCGCAAACAGGTATTCCGTGCCTTCAAACGGCATGCCTTCACAACATTCACTCGGTGCCGCCGGCCAGGTGCCTTTGATAAAACCCTGTTCGGCAAGAAAGCCGAGAATGGCCTCGCAATTGGCCTGAGCCTGATCGACGCGAGTATCGCCCATGCTGCCCAGCTCCAGCGTTGTCGCCAGGTTGGCCGGTGGAATCGTCGCCTCGGGGAATGCCCTTGCCAGGCGCAACCATGGCGAAGAACAGGATTCATCGAAAGAACTGCCGCCGGAATCCTCACACAGCAGCGCAACGCCCGCCTTCAGCCGAGCCGCCAGGGACTTCCATTGCGACCAGTGTTGCGGCAGCGCATAAATATGAATCGCCGCTTCGAAATCGCAATGCAGATCGAGGGTGATGTCGGCATCGCAGGCATGGCGCAGCAGCAAGCGATGCATGGCTTCCAGCTGCGACTTCGGTGCAGGCAATCCGTCGAGAACCTGGCCCATGGCCTGACGAATCAACGCGATGTTGACCTGGACATCGGCGCCCAACTGATCACCGATCAGCTCACCGACCGGCGCACTCAGCTCAACGAACGAGCGGTTGAAGTTCTTGCCGCTGCCGAGTTCGAAACGGCCCATGTGACTGCCTTGCAGGTGCTGGTCCAGGCCGATGGGATTGGCCACTGGAACCAACTCGATCACGCCTTGCAACTGACCTTGGGCTTCGAGTTCGGCCAGGCGTTTTTTCAGCTCCCACGCCGTGCGCATGCCCGGCAGTTCGTCCGCGTGCAGGCTGGCCTGGATGTAGACCTTGCGCGAGCCCGTGCCGTAACGAAATACGCTGAGGGTGCGTTCGGAGCCCAGGTGGCTCCAGGGCAATGGGTGGTCGATGCGTTGCATGAAACTACTCCTTCAATATCAAACACTGAGACCCCCTGTGGGAGCGAGCCTGCTCGCGATAGCGGTGTGTCAGTCGATACAAATGTTGACTGATACACCGCTATCGCGAGCAGGCTCGCTCCCACAGGGTTCTCATTTCATTAAAGAGAACATAAAAAAAGTGGCAACCGCCTTCACGGTTGCCACTTTCTTATACGGCTGGATTACTCGCCGTAAACATCAAAATTGAAGTACTTGTCCTGCACTTGCTTGTACTTGCCGTTGGCACGGATTTCAGTGATGGCGGTGTTGAATTTGTCCGCTAGCTCTTGATCACCCTTGCGCACAGCGATGCCGGCGCCGCCGCCGAAGTACTTGGCGTCTTCGTAGGTTGGACCCACAAAAGCGAAGCCCTTGCCTGCGTCGGTTTTCAGGAAACCGTCGTCGAGGTTGACCGAGTCGGCCAGCATCGCATCGAGGCGACCGGAGACCATGTCCAGGTTGGCTTCCTGCTGCGAGCCGTAACGCACCAGGACAATACCGGCCGGTTGCAGCACTTCAGTGGCGAAGCGGTCGTGAGTACTGGCGCGCAGCACACCGACTTTCTTGCCCTTGAGCTCGGTCAGCGGATCCTTGACGTCGGTGCCTTCCTTCATCACGAAGCGCGCCGGGGTGTGGTAGTACTTGATGGTGAAATCGACGTTTTTCTTGCGGTCGTCGGTGATGGTCATGGACGACAGGATCGCGTCGATTTTCTTGACCTTCAGGGCCGGGATCAGGCCGTCGAACTCTTGCTCGACCCAAGTACATTTCAGTTTCGCCTGCTCACACAGCGCGTCGCCGATATCGACGTCGAAACCGGTGAGTTTGCCGTCAGGGGTTTTCATCGAGAATGGCGGGTAACCGGCTTCGATACCGATGCGGATCGGCTTGGCGTCATCGGCCACAGCGGTCAGGGACAACATCGACAGTGCCAGGGCACCGAACATCACTAGCTTCTTCATTTATAACTCCTGTGGGCGGAGGCTTTTATTGGCAGCGTTCGATTGGTAGCGTTCGGTCAGCGCTTTTTTGTTGGAGAAAACCGAAGTGGCGGGCAGTCTAGAGCGGCTTCAGGCGCGTAAATTGTGCATATGCGACAAATACTTATAGAAAAGGCGAGCTGAATGAACGATGAGATTCGCACGTTGAACCTGATCCAGCACCACCCCGCCGAAGGACCGGGTGCAATTGCCGACTGGGCTGCCTCCCGGGGATTGTCGCTGAACGTCTACCGCGCCGACCTCGGTCAATTGCCGCCAGTCAGCGCGGAACCGGCGGTTTTATTGGGCGGGCCCTATGAGTCCAACGCCGGCCCCGCATGGCTGGAGGCTGAACGCCAGTGGCTCGCGCGCAGCCTGGAACAGGGCGCGGCGGTGTTTGCGATTTGTCTGGGGGCGCAGCTGTTGGCGCTGAGTCTGGGCGGGAATGTGCGGCGAATGGATCGGACCGAAACCGGCTGGACGCCAGTGCGCTTTGCCGATGGCCAGGTATTGAAGGTGCTGGAATGGCACGAAGACGCCATCGACTTGCCGCCTGGCGCGCAGCTACTGGCCAGCAGCGATCAGTGCGAGCAGCAGATGTATCGCGCAGGGCCTGCGCGGGTGGGTTTGCAGTTTCATCCGGAGTGGAATGCCGAATCGGTGGCAACGCTCAATGCGCACTTTGCCGAGGAATCGCCGCTGCCACGGGGAGCACCGGACAGCGCCGCCCATGCCGCCGTTTTTGACTGGTTGCAGGTGACGCTGGATGAGTGGCATTCGGCAATTGATCGATGATCGCAACCTGTAGGAGCCGGCTTGCTGGCGATGGCGTCCGTTCAGGCGATAAATGTGCCAACTGATCCACCGCTATCGCTAGCAAGCCAGCTCCTACAGGGGAATGCATTTCATGTCGGAAGTGCGTTTTTCAGCATTCGCAGCCGATTGCGGTTGTGGCTGGCCGTTGCACCTCAGTACTCAACTCAAACCCTTCATCCAGCCACCCGGTCACTCCGCCGATCATTTCCTTGACCGGGTAGCCCAGCGCCGCCAGTTTCACCGCGGCTTTGTTGGCACCATTGCAATGCGGCCCGGCGCAATACACCACGAACAGCGTGGATTTGGCATAGCCAGCCACCCCTTCAGCAGTCAGCAGTCGTCCCGGAAGATTGATCGCGCCCGGCACATGACCACGCTCGAACGCCAGCGGACCGCGCACGTCCACCAGTACAAAATCCACTTCACCTGCCTGCTGGCTGCCGTGGACGTCGGAACAATCGGTCTCAAAGGTCAGACGGTTGCTGAAATGCATCAGGGCAATGGCCGATGGGGCGGCGGGAATGTTGCGGACCAGGCTGGTCATGAGCGGTACTCCAACGTTTGGGTGGGTGTGAGAAGACTTTATCCGCCGTGCGCTTGCGGCTAAAGTGGCGCACAAGACACCTACCGGGAATTTTCCGCCAAATGCAGCCCAACCCTGGATTAGTCGCGATTCTGGCCTACGACGGCCTCTGCACCTTCGAATTCGGCATCGCCGTGGAGATATTCGGCCTGGCGCGCCCGGAGTTCGATTTCCCGTGGTACGAACACCGGATCGTCGCCGTGGATCAGGGCCCGATGCGCGCCATGGGCGGCATTCAGGTGCTGGCCGATGGCGGCATGGAACTGCTCGGCGACGCCCGAACCATCATCATTCCCGGTTGGCGTGATCGCAACGCTGCGGTGCCTGAAGCGTTGATCACCGCCCTGCGTCAGGCCCATGCGCGGGGCGCACGGTTGCTGTCGATCTGCTCAGGCGTGTTCGTCCTGGCAGCGACCGGTTTGCTCGACGGTCACGGTGCCACCACGCATTGGCGCTACACCTCGGAACTGGCGGCGCGTTTCCCGAACATCCTGGTGGACCCTGACGTGCTCTACGTCGACTCGGGCCAACTGATCACTTCGGCGGGCAGTGCTGCTGGTATCGATGCGTGCCTGCATCTAGTGGCACGGGATTTCGGCACTCAGGTGGCCAACTCGGTGGCACGACGGTTGGTGATGTCGCCGCAACGCACCGGCGGCCAGGCGCAGTTCATTCCGACGCCAGTCAGTCCTACGCCGCGCAGCGATCTTTCCCGCGTGATGCAATGGGTTCGGGAGCGTTTGCATGAACCGCTTGAGGTCCGCGACCTGGCCAGCGAGGCGGCCATGAGTGAACGGACATTCCTGCGTCGGTTTACCGAAGCCACAGGCATGCCGCCCAAAGCGTGGTTGCAGCATGAACGCCTGGCGCGGGCCCGTGAATTGCTGGAGAGCACGAGCAGAAACACCGACCAGATCGCCGAGCAGTGTGGTTATCGCTCAGTGGAAAGTTTCCGGGTGGCGTTTCGCAATGTGGTCGGCGTGCCGCCGTCGGTGTATCGGGAGCGATTTGGGCGGGAGGCCAAAGCGAATTTTTGAGGTGCGTTTGAGGGCCCCTTCGCGGGCAAGCCTCGCTCCTACAAGGTATACGTGATCTTTGTAGGAGCGAGCGGTGCGGCGATCCGACTTGCCCGCGAAGGCGGCTTCATGGCTTACGCAAAAGGTACGTATCCATAATCCAACCATTAGCCAGCCGCGCCGCCTTGCGCACTCGCTCGATCTCATCCGCCACGTCCTTGAGCTTGCCGCTGATGAGGATTTCATCCGGTGTCCCCAGGTAAGCCCCCCAGTAAATCTCTGTCTCCTGATCAGCCACCTGATGGTAGGAATCTTCCGCGTCGAGCATCACCACCAGGCTGTCGGCATCGCTCACCTGCCCTGCCGCCAGCCGGCGGCCCGTCGTGATTTCGAATGAGCGCCCAATCCGGTTCAGCGGCACTTTATGCTGGGCTGCCAATGCCTGAACGCTGGTGATACCGGGGATCACGTCGAACTCAAAGACGCAGCGGCCGGACGCCAGAATAGCCTGCAAGATCCGAATGGTGCTGTCGTACAACGCCGGATCACCCCACACCAAAAATCCGCCACACTGGCCGTCGGACATTTCCTCATTGATCAGCCGTTCGAAGGTCATCTGCTTGGCAAGGTTCAGGTCTTCCACACTGGCCTTGTAGTCCACCTCTCCGCGCTCGCGCTCCGGGCTGTGGGCTTCAACGAAACGGTAGGTGTGATCAGTGATGTAGCGCTGGCAAATCTCACGGCGCAGGTCGATCAGTTTGTCTTTGCTCTGGCCCTTGTCCATGAGGAAAAACACATCGACGAGGTTCAGAGCCTTCACGGCCTGCATCGTGATGTAGTCGGGGTTGCCGGCACCGATGCCGATGACCATCAGTTTTTTCATCAACAGGCTCCCTCAAGGTCTGTGCCCAACACACGTAAGCGCCAGCGACCATTGAAGCGCAATTCGATGGCTGACAGCGGTTCGACATCGATCAGATTGAACGCGGGACTTTGCAGCACATGGGTCAGCGCCGCGCGAATGACAAAAGGGTGGGTGATGGCAACGCTGTGCCCCGGTGTTGCCTCCAGCGTTTTCAGCCAGGCGGCCACCCGCTCGCCGAGTTGCGCTACCGACTCGCCACCGTGAGGCGCCGAACGCGGATCATCGAGCCAGGCCTGCAAGGTCTCGGGTTCGGAACACTGCAGGTCGTCGATCCGCAAGCCATTCCAGCGTCCGAAATCACAATCCCTCAGCGCCTCTACAATCTCCACGTCATCGGCGAACAACCCGGCCGTTTGCCGGGTCCGCAATTCCGGACCGCAGAACAGGCGCGATGCCTTCTTGAGTCGGGAACCCAACGAACCTCTTGCCGATTGCCAATCCATCTCCACCGGCTCATCCGTAGGAAAACGCGCCAATTTCTGTGCGACGGTTCGAGCGTGGCACATCAGGGTCAAACGGGTCGCCTGCACGAAGGATCACTCGGTAAAAGGAAAGGAAAACAGCGTCACGCCGCCAACAATCACGCAATTGTGCCGTAAGAAACACGATTGGGGGCGTTTCGTTTTACCCCTTGCCAACGCTTGTCGCCCTTAAAAAACCGCTATCTCCGACACCCCTGTAAGCGAGGACCTACAAGGCTGAGCGACTTTGGTGTAGCCCCCGACATACGGGCATTTCGCCCCATTTTAGGGCCAGAAATGGCCGAGCAAAAATTCACTAGACATGGGGCGATCGTTCCATAAATACTGCCGTAACGGCTAATCTAAACAACACCCTCATCCAGCAGGAGCCCGGATGCCCGCTTCCAGCAACATGCACCACCGCCTCCGCACCCAGAACCCGACCGACAGTGTCAGCATGACGCTGCCTGCGGCCAGCAGCGACTGACTGGATAAGAAAAAGAGTGGCGCCTGGCAAACAGCATCAAGCGACCGCCGATTCAATGCGTGGAAACCGACAGTGATAGTCAGGTTCGTGCCAACCGCCGAACCCTTTGATACAGGAGTGCATCCATGCTGGTCTTACGCCCAGTGGAGTTAACCGACCTGCCCCAGTTGCAGCGACTGGCGCAAGAAAGCCTGGTCGGCGTGACGTCCCTGCCGGACGACACCGAACGCTTGCGCGAGCGGATTCTCGACTCCTGCGCCTCGTTCGATAAAAACGTGCAACAGCATGGCCCGGAAAACTACTTCTTCGTGCTGGAGGACCTGACCACCCGACGCCTCGCGGGCTGTTCGGAAATCCTCGCCACTGCCGGTTTCGGCGAACCCTTCTACAGCCTGCGCAACCGGCACTTCACCAGCGCCTCGCGGGAGCTGAACATCGAGCACGGCGTGCCGGCGCTTTCGTTGTGCCACGACCTCAGTGGCCACACCTTGTTGCGTGGGTTTCACATCGATGCGGCATTGGTGCGCACACCGTCCTCCGAATTGCTGTCACGGGCGCGCCTGATGTTCATCGCCGCGCACCTGCCGCGCTTTGCCGAAGCGGTCATCACCGAAATCGTCGGCTTCAGCGATGAAGAAGGACGGTCGCCATTCTGGGATGCACTGGGCAAACACTTCTTCGACCTGCCCTACACAGAGGCCGAGCGCCTTTGCGGACTGGAGAGCCGGACATTTCTTGCCGAACTGATGCCGCAATATCCGATCTACGTGCCGATGTTGCCCCAGACCGCGCGGGACTGCATCGGCCGTATTCACCCCGACGGCCAGGAGGCCTTCGATATCCTTGAACGCGAGGGGTTCGAGACCAACAGCTACATCGACCTGTTCGACGGCGGCCCGACCCTGTATGCACGTCTCGCCAACATCCGCACTATCGCGCAAAGCCAGAATGGCACCGCCACACCGGGCTCGACCATCGATGCCCGCGGACGCTACCTGGTGAGCAACGATTCACTGCGAAACTATCGCGCCATCGTCGCCGATCTGGACTACACCGCCGGGCAACCCGTGGTCCTCAGCGCCGAGATGTGCGAGGCACTGAATGTCACCGACGGCAGCCCGATCCGGGTGATCGCGCTGTGAGCATCCTCGCGTCCAGTGCCCAACGACAGCGCTCGAACCTGCGTGTAGAAGGAGCTGCAAAATGATTGTCCGTCCGGTCCAGATCACCGACCTGCCCGCCCTGTTGGCGCTGGTCCGGCAGGCCGGCCCCGGCTTTACCACCCTGCCCGCCAGCGAGGACCGCCTGGCGCACCGGGTGCGCTGGGCGCAACGGACTTTCGCGGAGCAGGTTGAACGCGCCGATGCCGACTACCTGTTCGTGCTCGAAGACGACGATCAGCAAGTAGTGGGTGTCAGCGCCCTGACGGGGGCCGTTGGCCTGCGTGAGCCCTGGTACAACTATCGAGTGGGACTGACAGTCAGTGCGTCACCGGATCTGGGCATCCGGCGGCAAATCCCGACACTGTTCCTGAACAACGAAATGACCGGGCAATCGGAGATTTGCTCCCTGTTCCTGCGTCACGATCAACGCCACGGCAGTAACGGTCGATTGTTGTCGTTGGCGCGCTTGCTGTTTGCTGCCGAGTTTGCGCACCTGTTCGGCGAGAAGCTCATCGCCGAACTGCGTGGCAGCGCCGACGAGCAAGGCTGCTCGCCATTCTGGGACAGCCTGGGCCGGCACTTCTTCAAGATGGATTTCAACCATGCCGATCACTTGTCGGGGCTGGGCAGCAAATCGTTCATTGCCGAACTGATGCCACGCCAACCGCTGTATACCTGCCTGCTCACCGAACAGGCCCAGGCCGTGATCGGCAAGGCTCACCCGAATACCGAACCGGCATTGAAAATCCTCACCGCAGAAGGTTTCACGCACAAGGGCTACATCGACATCTTTGACGCCGGCCCGGTCATCGAAGCACCGCTGTCGAAAATCCGCACGGTGCGCGACAGCCAGGCGCTATCGCTGGTCATCGGCACGCCAGACGACCAGGCGCCGGTCTGGCTGATCCACAACCGCCGACTGGAAAACTGCCGCATCACCGCCGCCCCCGCCAGGCGGGTGGGCAACAGCCTGATCGTCGACCGGCTCACCGCCAAACGCTTGCAACTGCAACCCGGCAACTCGGTACGCGCGGTGCCGCTGCTCAACCAACAGCAGCAGGCTGCGGCGGCTTGAAGCAACCTCACGCCTCTCAATGGCGGTTTCGATCAGGCCCGCCCTGCAAATTCGTCATCATTCTTCCCCCCTTAGCGTGATAGCCTTTTGTTTTTTCGGCGTTGACACTTTTGCTCAAGCCCTTCCATTCCATTGGTGGAACTCATATGTCCAGGCTTTCACATCAAGATTTGCGCCGTAACTTCCGTGAACTGTTCGCTTCCAAAACCTGCTATCACACCGCGTCGGTTTTCGACCCGATGTCGGCACGCATTGCCGCAGACCTGGGTTTTGAAGTGGGGATCCTGGGTGGTTCTGTCGCGTCGCTACAAGTGCTGGGCGCACCCGACTTCGCCCTGATCACCCTCAGTGAGTTCGCCGAGCAGGCCACTCGCATCGGCCGTGTCGCCCAATTGCCGGTGATCGCCGACGCCGACCATGGCTACGGCAACGCCCTTAACGTGATGCGCACCATCGTCGAACTCGAACGTGCCGGCATCGCCGCCCTGACCATCGAAGACACCCTGCTGCCGGCGCAATTCGGCCGCAAGTCCACCGACCTGATCGGCGTCGCCGAAGGTGTCGGCAAGATCCGCGCAGCGCTGGAAGCCCGGGTCGACTCGGAAATGGCCATCATCGCCCGCACTCACGCGGGCATCCTGCCGGTGCAGGAAATCATCAGCCGCACCCAGCAGTACCAGAAGGCCGGTGCGGACGGGATTTGCATGGTGGGCGTGCGCGACTTCGACCACCTCGAACAGATCGCCGAACACCTGAGCGTGCCACTGATGCTGGTCACTTACGGCAACCCGCTGCTGCGCGACGACAAACGTCTGGCAGAGCTGGGCGTGCGGGTCACCATCGACGGTCATGGCGCTTACTTTGCGGCGATCAAGGCGACTTACGACAGCCTGCGCGAACAGCGGCAGATCCTCACCCAGACCTCGGACTTGAGCGCGACGGAACTGACGCATACCTATACGCAGCCTGAGGAATACATCCGTTGGGCAGAAGAGTTTATGAGCGTTAAAGAGTAATTGCAGTGTGAGCCGTTCTGACGCCATCGCCAGCAAGGACAGTGCAAAACCCTGTAGGAGCTGGCTTGCCAGCGATAGCGGTGCAACCGCCAATGAAGATGTAAAGCTGACGGCCTCTTCGCCGGCAAGCCGGCTCCTACAAGGGATTTGTGCAGGCTTTCAGACCGGGTCGAACAGTTCGTGACGAGGCTCGCCCTCGCCGCTACAAATGACCCGATTGCGACCGGTGGTCTTGGCCTGGTAGAGCGCCTGATCGGCGTCGTTGAGCCAGAGCGTCGCGTCTGTGTGCGCCTGGGTGAAAGCCGCAAGGCCGATGCTCAGGCTGACTTTCAGCGCCGGGCTCTGTTCGTAACTGAGGGTAGCGAAACGATCCCGCAGGGCATCCATGGCCGCCGCGGCGCTGCCGAGCGCAAGGTCCGGGAGAATCACACAGAACTCGTCACCGCCGTAGCGGCCGGCCACGTCAGTCGCCCGAAGGTTCTGTTTGAGCACCTTGCTCAACTGCCGCAAGACGATATCGCCGGCGACATGCCCGTAGGTGTCGTTGATGGCTTTGAAGTGATCGACGTCGATCAACGCAATAGCCCCACCCCGATTCTGGCGTTTACAGCGCTGGAATTCGACTTCCAACTGGTCCTTCCAGGCACCATGGTTGAGCAGGCCGGTGAGACTATCGGTGCGACTCAGGGCGAGCAATTCGCGCTTTTGCCGGCCAAGTGTGGTGGCCTGGCGAAAGCAGATCCAGCCCAGCGCCAACGGATACAGACACAGCAAGGGTAAACAGGCGTACAGCTGCAGCTGACTGGTTTCAGGAGTAAAGGCCGGCGCAAACAGAAAGTATCCGACGCAAACGCCCAAAAGTTGCGCAACCGTGCCCACCAGCAGGAATCGCAAACCGCCAATGGCCACATTGTTCATCGCCATCATGGCAATGGTGGTTGCGCTGGGAAGCGGATTGAATTGCATGGCGGCGACCCAGAAGCCGCCGAGAAAGGCATCGACCAGCAGGTTACGGTGTTCGGCGTGGTAGGGAACCTTCGCCCGACGCGCCCATTGGTAGGCCACGTGTGGCCAGAAGATTCCGTTGAAGAGCATCATCGCCCAGACCCACAATGGCGGATCAAGCGGGTACATCGCGGCGGCCACGCACACCAGCCCCGCGGCTAGCCCCAGGCTTCGCGATGCATAGAGCCTCCTGGCCAGTGAAAGTCCTTTTCCTCCCGTTTTTCCCATAAGGCCTCTGTACCGCTGAACGGAACCTGATCACACCTGGGGTTGCGGGTGTGCTCGAAGTCTAACAGGGCAACGTCAAATAGCCATCACCGGCCAGCAGTCTGAATACCGCGGTATAGACAGGAGGCGAGCCCCGAATGTTTGGCTATACCTGAAGAGACAAATAACGAGAAAAAAGGAGGACCATGCAGACTTTCCAAGTGTTGATCATCGGCAGCGGTTTCGGCGGCCAGTGCGCGGCGATCAATTTGCTCAAGGCCGGCATCGATGATTTTCGTCTGTTGGAACGTCGAGACTTCTTCGGCGGCACCTGGTGCCAGAACACTTACCCCGGCGCCGCCGTCGATGTGCCCTCGCCGCTGTATTCGCTGTCCTTTGCGCCCTATCGCTGGACGCAAATGTTCGCCGAACAAGCCGAATTGCACCGCTACACGCAGCACGTGGTGGAGCAGTTCGGCCTGCGCGACAGGGTGGAACTGGAGGCGAACGTCGAACGCGTCGAATGGGACGACGACGCCAAACGCTGGGCAGTGCACACCGCGAGCAAAGGCACGTTCTACGCGCAGTTCCTGATCAACGCCACAGGGCCGCTGAGCCAGCCCGTCGTCCCACGCTTCGAGGGCCAGGAGCGCTTTCAGGGCAAGACTTTTCATACCAACCATTGGGATCACGCCTACAACTATCGGCATAAACGCGTCGCCATCGTTGGCAGTGGCGCCAGCGCGGCCCAGGTGATCCCGGCGATTGCTCCGGACGTCGCGCATTTGCATGTGTTCCAACGCACACCGCACTGGGTGCTGCCACGGGGCGACCGCACTTTTGGGCCTTTCCAGCGCTGGTTACTCGGCCTCAAACCCGCCTACAAGCTGCTGCGCTGGATGATCTACTGGCAATTCGAAACCCGGGTGATTGCCTTCAAATATTCGAAACCGGCCATCCGCATGGTCCAGCAACACGCCCTGCGCTTCCTCAAACGACAAGTGCCCGACCCTGAACTCAGACGAAAACTGACACCGGACTACGCCATCGGCTGCAAGCGGGTCATTGTTTCAAGCACCCTGTACCCGGCACTCGGCCGCGACAACGTGACCTTGCATAGCCGCGAGCAAGGCATTGCCGCCATCGACGAAACAGGCATTGTCATGCAGGACGGGCAGCATATCGACGTGGACCTGATTGTCTGGTCCACCGGTTACGACGCCACTGACGGGGTCATTTCCTACCCGGTCAGCGGAAAAAACGGCAAGCAACTCAGGGATTTCTGGGCGACCTACCCTCGCGCCTACCTCGGCACCAGCCTGCCGGACTTCCCCAACCTGTTTATCGTCACCGGTCCCAACACCGGCATCGGCCATACATCGGCGCTGTTCATCATCGAATCGCAGATGAATTACATCCTCGACTGCATTCGCACGTTAAAAGAACAGGGTTTGCGCAGCATCGAAGTACGCCCCGAGGCAGAACGTACCTACACTGAAATGATCCACCGGGAGATGGAACGCACTGTATGGAAGTCAGGAGGCTGCCACAGTTGGTATCAAAGCGAGAGCGGTCATGTAATCGCCATGTTTCCGGGGTTCAGTTTCAGCTACCACCGATTGACCCGGGCACTGAAACCCGCCGATCACATGCTGTCCTGATCAGAGAGAAGGGAGACGCCTGATGCTTTTGTTGGTTGTCGCTATCGCAGTTTTCGCGGCTTGGAGCTGGTTGAGCTACCCGGCCATCGGTTATTGGCTCTATGACTTGAACATGGCGGCCGAAGCCAAGCTGTATCGGCTGCACAAAATCGTCGTGCCCATCGCCGAAATGACCGTCTCGACCTGGCAAGGGGGGCCTTATGAAGCGTCAAGCAGTGTGCTGATGCTCCACGGCTACAGCGCCGACAAGAATATCTGGCTGCGTTTCGCCCGGCACTTTGTCGGCAAATACCGGGTGATCATTCCCGACATCGCAGGGCATGGCGAAACCGGCTTCAAGGCCGGCGGCGGTTATGACATTCCCTTGCAGGCCAAACGAATGATCCAGTTGCTCGACGTCTGCGGCGTCGAGAAGGTCCACGTGATCGGTAACTCGATGGGCGGCTACATGGCAGCCTGGCTCGCGGCCACCTACCCGGAGCGCATCGCGTCGGTCGCGCTGATCGACCCGGCCGGTGTCACCGCCCCCGAAATCAGTGACCTGGAACGCCACTTGGCCCAGGGGCACAACCCGTTCCTGGTTCACTCCCGAGAAGAATTCCGGCGCTTCTACGCCATGACCATGGCCGAACCACCGTGGGTGCCCGGCGTGGTGCTGGACGCCATCGCCCAGCGTTATGAACAGTCCCGGGATGAGTTGGCAGAAATCTTCAGCGATTTTCGCGCCAGCCCGCCGATGGAGCCAAAACTGCCCGACATCAAGTGCCCGGCGCTGCTGCTGTGGGGGCGCAAGGACCGCTTGATCGATGTCAGCAGCGTGGCGATCTGGAGCAAAGGCATCGAGGACCTGCGTGTAGAAATCTGGGACGGCATCGGCCATATGCCGATGGTCGAAGAACCAGGGAGCACGGCGCGGTTATATCGGGAGTTTTTGGCATCCCAACGCTCGGAAAGCCCTCAGGACCAGAGGATGCATTGAGCAAGCAGTCCTTGGAAGAATGAAGTCCGTAAGATTCTTCGTTTGTCGGCGACGCTGAAGGCTGCGATCTTTTCCGCATCCTTTACGTCACCGCGCCAGGAATTTTTTCATGAGCCACCCGAGCTTTGTCAGCCCTGACCTGATCCGCCAACGCTTCTCCAAAGCGATGTCCGACATGTACCGCGAAGAAGTGCCGCTGTACGGCGCGCTGATGGAACTGGTGGAACAGACCAACCGCCATGTACTGGAAAGCGACCCGCAGATCGCCCGACAGTTGAACAGCACCGGCGAAATCCAGCGTCTGGACCTGGAGCGTCATGGCGCCATCCGCGTCGGCACCGCCGCTGAACTGGCCACCCTCGCCCGGCTGTTTGCGGTGATGGGCATGCAACCGGTCGGCTATTACGACCTGACCCCGGCCGGCGTGCCGGTGCACTCCACTGCGTTCCGCGCGGTGCATGAAGCCGCACTGCAAGTCAGCCCGTTTCGAGTATTCACCTCGTTGCTGCGTCTGGAATTGATCGAAGACCTGGAGCTGCGCGCCTTTGCGCAATCGATGCTGAATAAGCGCTCGATCTTCACGCCAAAAGCATTGAACCTCATTGATCGTGCCGAAACCGAAGGTGGCCTCACCGAGTCCGAGGCCCAGGACTTCGTCGAGCAAGCGCTGGAAACCTTCCGCTGGCACCACAGCGCGACGGTCACCGCCGAGCAGTACCAGAAACTCAGCGCCCAGCATCGCCTGATCGCCGACGTGGTGGCGTTCAAGGGCCCGCACATCAATCACCTGACGCCGCGCACGCTGGACATCGACATCGTGCAGACGCAAATGCCGGCCCACGGCATTACCCCTAAAGCAGTGATCGAAGGCCCGCCCCGTCGGCAGTGCCCGATCCTGTTGCGCCAGACTAGTTTCAAGGCGCTGGACGAGCCTGTCGCCTTCACCGATCAGGCCGAAAGTCGCGGCAGCCACAGCGCCCGCTTCGGTGAAATCGAGCAGCGCGGAGCGGCGCTCACACCTAAAGGACGAGCGCTGTATGACCGTTTGCTCAATGCTGCTCGCGACGAACTCGGGGACTTCCCCAACGAAGGCAACGCCGCACGCTATAACGCGCTAATGACGCAGCATTTCAGCGAATTCCCTGACACCGTCGAGGGCATGCGCCTACAGGAACTGGCGTACTTTCGCTATTTCGTGACGGAGAAAGGCGTCGGAGCGCAGGCGCTTAAATCCTTGTCGCTGGAAGATCTGCTCAGCGATGGCTATTTGCGGGTTGAACCGCTGGTTTACGAAGATTTCCTGCCGGTCAGCGCGGCGGGGATTTTCCAGTCAAATCTGGGGGATGCCGCGCAAACCCACTACGGCGAGCATTCGAATCGGCAAGCATTCGAGCAAGCCCTGGGACGATCGACCATCGATGAGTTGGGGTTGTATGCCGAGACGCAACGGCGCTCGATCGAGGAATGCTTCGCAACGCTCCGCTGATCAACCTTTGTAGGAGCCGGCTTGCCGGCGATGGAGCCCTTAAGAGCAATACAAATCCAAGGGCCCCATCGCCAGCAAGCTGGCTCCTACAGGTTTTATGGCGATCTTCAGTGGTTATTTCAGCTTCGCCAGCAGCGCTTCAGCCGCCGCCTCGGACGACGCCGGATTCTGCCCGGTCAGCAGCAGACCATCGGTCACCACATAACTCGCCCAGTCATCCCCCTTGGAATAAATCCCGCCCTTCTCCTGGAGCATGTCCTCCACCAGAAACGGCACCACATTGGTCAGTTGCACCGCCTCCTCCTCGGAGTTGGTGAAACCGGTCACACGTTTGCCTTTGACCAGCGGTTGGCCATCCGCGCCCTTGACGTGACGCAACACACCCGGCGCATGGCAGACCAAAGCAACCGGCTTGCCGGCCTTGTAAAACGCCTCGATCAATGCGATCGAAACCTTGTCTTCAGTCAGATCCCACAACGGGCCATGCCCGCCCGGATAGAAAACCGCATCGTAATCTTCGGCTCGCACGCTGCCGAGCAACGCGGTGGACGCCAATGCGGACTGGGCTGCAGAATCCTTGCGAAAACGCTCCGTCGCAGCGGTCTGCGCATCGGGCTCATCGCTTTTGGGGTCCAGTGGCGGCTGGCCTCCCTTGGGCGACGCCAGCGTCAGCTGAGCGCCGGCGTCTTTGAAAGCGAAATACGGTGCCGCGAATTCCTCCAGCCAGAAGCCGGTTTTCTTACCGGTATTACCCAATTGATCGTGGGACGTCAAAACCATCAGGATTTTCATGTCGCGCTCCTTGAATGTGGGAAATGTACGGTTATCTCAGCGCAGATTTGACCACCCGGCTGCGCAGTTCGTTGCACTTGTTACACGGGTTCTCTCAGTGATGGCCAACCGCCTTGATGCGCAAGAAGTTGCGCAATCGACCGAGCAAATCGTCCGGTTTCACTGCACAACATCCGGCTAATCAGGGCCTCCAGCCGAGTGCGCAAGAAGTTGCGCAGTGCTGCGCAACTTCTTGCGCACATTACGCGTAGATCCTTGCGCGGCGTTTCAAAAACAGTCGAAAAACCATCTCGAATATTTGTTTTATATGGTTTTTATCGTTTATGGCACGGACCTTGATAACAGTCATGCACCCACCGGGCGATACCGCCTCCCGGGCACCTTTATTTATTCAGCAAGGAGAGCATCCATGGCAACACCAGCGTACATGTCCGTCACTGGCGAAAAACAAGGCCTGATCACTGCCGGCGCCTTCACTGCCGACTCCGTTGGCAACACCTACCAGGAAGGTCACGAAGACCAGGTCATGGTTCAGGCTTTCAGCCACGACGTGATCATCCCGCGTGACCCGCAATCCGGCCAACCGACCGGTCAGCGCGTACACAAGCCAGTCGTGATCACCAAGGTCTACGACAAGGCTTCGCCTCTGCTGCAAGCTGCTCTGACCTCCGGCGAGCGCATGAGCGAAATCGTTATCCAGTGGTTCCGTACTTCGGCTCAAGGTACTCAAGAGCACTACTACACCACCAAACTGGAAGACGCGATCATCGTCGCCATCAACAACAAAATGCACAACTGCCAGGATCCAGGCAACTCGCACTTCACCCACCTGGAAGAAGTGCAGTTCACCTACCGCAAAATCACCTGGACCCACGAAGTATCCGGTACTTCGGGTTCCGATGACTGGCGTGCTCCAGTCGTTTAATTACGGCTGATCGTTACAAGCATCGGCCAGCTCTGCTGGTCGATGTTGTTTACGCCCCTCCAGAATTTCGCGTGCGTTGATCCGCTTTGCGGTTGTCGACGAACGCAGCTCCACAGCACGAGGAACAAGGGATGTTCGCGCCGGCCAATCAGACTCACTTTGCCCTGACCATCGAAGGTCTCCCCAACGACTTCCAGGTGCTTTCCCTGCAAGGTCGGGAAGCCATCAGCCAGCCGTTTGTGTTTGAGGTGGAACTGGTCAGTGAAAAGCCGTCCCTGGACCTCGAAAGCCTGCTGCACAAACCGGCCTTTTTGCAGCTCTCGCCCGACGGCAGCGGCATTCATGGCCAGATCTATCGCACCGCCCAGGGTGATTCCGGCAAACGCCTGACCCGCTACGCGGTGACCCTGCGCCCGCAACTGTCCTACCTCGCGCACCGCATCAACCAGCGCATCTTCCAGAACCTCACCGTGCCGAAAATCATCGGCCTGGTCCTCGAAGAGCACGGCATCCAGAGCAATGCCTACCAGTTCAAAGTCGGGGCGATTTATCCCGAGCGCATCTACTGCGTTCAGTACGATGAATCGGACCTGCAATTCGTCCAGCGCCTGTGCGAGGAAGAAGGTATCCACTACCACTTCGAGCACAGCGCCACGGCCCACAAACTGGTGTTCGGCGATGACCAGACGGTGTTCCCGAAACTCGCGCCCGTGGCCTATCAGCAAGACTCCGGCATGGTCGCCAGCGACCCGGTGATCAAGCGCTTCGACCTGCGCCTGGAAACCCGCACCAGCCGCATCACCCGCCGCGACTACGACTTCGAAAAACCGCGCATCAACCTCGAAAGCGAACACCGTGGCGACGCCCTGCCCGACCTCGAAGACTACGACTACCCTGGTCGCTTCATCGACCGCGAACGCGGCAAGCACCTGGCCAAACGTGCCCTCGAACGCCATCGCAGCGACTTCCAGCTGGCCGAAGGCAAAAGCGATCAGCCGTTGCTGGTCAGTGGCCATTTCCTGGCCCTGACCCAGCACCCAAAAGCTAAATGGAACGACCTGTGGCTGCTGACCGAAGTACTGCACGAAGGCAAACAGCCGCAAGTGCTGGAAGAGTCGGTCACCAGCAGCACGACCAACCTGAAAGACGACTTCCATCAGGGTTATCGCAACCGCTTCCATGCCACCCCGTGGGACGTGCCGAACCGCCCGCCGCTGACGCAGAAAAAACCGCGCATTCTCGGCAGCCAGAGCGCCGTGGTCACCGGGCCCAAAGGTGAGGAAATCCACTGCGATCAGTACGGCCGCGTCAAAGTGCAATTCCACTGGGACCGCGAAGGTCAGGCCGACGACAAGACCAGCTGCTGGCTGCGTGTCTCCTCCGCCTGGGCCGGCGCTCACTACGGCGGCATCGCCATCCCGCGAATCGGCATGGAAGTGCTCGTCACGTTCCTCGAAGGCGACCCCGACCAACCGCTGATCAGCGGCTGCCTGTACCACAAGGAAAACGTCGTCCCGTACGCCCTGCCAGCGAACAAGACCCGCACCACCTTCAAAACCCTGAGTTCACCGGGTGGCGCAGGCTTCAACGAACTGCGCATCGAAGACAAGAAAGGCCAGGAACAGATCTTCCTCCACGCCCAGCGCGACTGGGATGAAAACGTCGAACACGACCAGAAGATCCGCGTCGGCAACGAACGCCACGACACCGTGGAGAAGAACAGCTACAGCGAATTCAAGGCCGAAGAACACCACACCGTTTATGAAGACCGCAAAGTCGAAGCCCGCGCCAACGACCACCTGACCGTGGGCGTGAACCAGCACATCAAGATCGGCACCGGGCAATTCATCGACGCGGGCCAGGAAATCCACCTGAGCAGCGGCATGAAAATCGTGCTCGAAGCCGGCAGCGAACTGACCCTGATCGGCGGCGGCAGCTTCATCAAGATCGATGCAGGCGGCGTCACCATGAGCGGGCCGGCGATCAACATGAACTCCGGTGGCGGACCGGGCAGCGGGACGGGGGCGGCGCCGATATTGCCGGGGCCGTTGAAGCAGGCGGATGCGGATAAGGCCGGGCAATTGCTGGTGCCCGCGCAGCGACAAGCGTTGATGCAGAAGAAGCCGATCTGCGCGATTTGCGAGAAGGCCAAACTGGAGGCGCAAAATGCTTAAGTCCGACTGGACGCTGGAAAACGGGTTGCCCCAAGGCCTGCCGTGGAATGGCACCGTCGGATTGTTGCTGGATGGCGTCAGCGTCGAGAAACTGCCCCAGCACCTTTATCAATGGTCGGATGACCCGGTGTTCGAGCCTCTCTACCTCGGCACTCAGTGGGCGGAATTAGGCGACGTCTCACCGTGCCTGGTTCAGATCAACGCACAGAGCAATCCCATCCTCGCGAAGTTTCTCGCCGAGCCCCGCCAAGAGTGGGGCTACCTGGTGTTCAGCGATCAACCCTGGACACAAATGGTCGAGCACTTCCGCTGGCTGACCAGCGTCATGCACCCTCAGGGTGAAGAAGTCCTGCTGCGCATCGCCGACCCTGCCGTGGCCCACGCATTGCTCGGTCACGCCGAGAGCATCAAGGACCCTACCCTGTTCGGCCCCTGCTCGCAGATCGTCGCCGCCGACGCGGCATTGGGTTGCTGGCACATCAACCAGCGACCGGGCAAAGCCCCCGAGCCGAACAACAGCAAACGCTATCGCTTGAGCGACGAGCAACTCAGCCAACTGGATGAAGTGAATTTCCGCAGCATCGTCCTGCGTCTCGACCAGCACATGCACGAATACTTCCCGTCCTATCAGGCACAATCGATGCCGCTGCACCGCTGGGAACACCTGCACGCACTGGCCTCGACCTCCTACGATCGCGGCTTCAACACCGAACTCGACATCACCCTCTACGCCAACATTCACGGGTTCCTCGGCGAGCGAGCGCTGGAGGAGCATCCTGACCTGGATGCGATACTCAAGACCCCGTCGGAACAAACGCCCGCTCAGAGACTCGAACGGGTCGCTGATATTGCCCAGGAACGGGCGGCAAAACCGAATTGAAAGAGAACGCTCAAGAGAGCTTCACTCTTTGCCTAAAAGGCAGCTTTTTGTGAGACTGCGCCGCGCGTTAGTAAAACCCGCCGGTAGCGACACTCACGTCATCACCAAGAACTGAGCAAACGGGCGAATCGATCCGCCCTTGCTACCCGATGCTGGAAAGGAATTCCATATGAGCCAGACAGGAAAAAACCCCAACGCAGTCGACCTGCCCCGCAGCGATGCCAAGTGCTCCACTGGTGGCTGTTCGCAGATGAAGCAAAAGCTTCAACTGATTCCCCTGCGCTATGGTCTTGTCGAACGGCTCGACCCTTCTACTGAATTGTCGCTTCCTTACAAAACCGCCTCGCGCCCAATGGGGATTCGCCTGCTGCGCGATGGCTGGCTTTACGTAATCGACAACACGACGGGTTACTTGCACGAGTACGAAGTGAAAAACGGCGTGGTCACCAAGTGCATTTGGAAAGGCAAAGAAGCCACCCAGAACAAGCGCACCGGTTCTGCAGGCGAAAACGCTTTGATATTCACCCGTGGCAGCTCTCTGCACATAGCCTATGCCGAAGTGCAATGGACGGCTGCCAAGTGCTCGCAAATGCTTAAGTCGAGTAAAGAGCGCGATCTGTTCATGCAGAAAGTAAACCTCGCCAAAGGCGACGTTGAAAAAGGTGGCCCAAACCTGCTGACCGACAAACAGGCTGAAAAATGGATCGCAGAGGTTGCGGAGAAACCCGCCACACAAGCACCGCCTACGGGTGCCCACCCCGAGGAAAGTAAGGACTACATCTGGGAAGACCAGAAGAATCTGTTCAAGGCGACTCAGCTCGGCACGATTAAAAAGTCGTTATTGCCAGCCTATGAAAAAGACCATTTCTTTTTGGTTTTCAAAGACAGCATTGGGGTAATGCGTGATCTTGCCGAACAGCAGGACAAAGTGGTTGGCTGGATCGATGAATGGGTGCTCAAGGAGAAGAACGACCTCAAGTATTCCATCGGTAACTACATCGAAACGCTCATGGTAGTCAGCGAAAAGTCTGCCCGCCAGGCAGGTACCAGCGATGCATTGTTCGAAAAAACCACGCCTGAGCAACGTCAAAAAATCTATGACTACGTTAATTCGCGAAATGAATACGACGGAGCCAGAACCAGCACCACTGATCTGCCACAGAGAGTAAGCCGGGTTCGCGTCCCCAACCCCAAGGTCGGCGCCGCTTACAAGGTCATGAACACCAAAAAGCAGGAGATGATCGACTCCCTTGGCAAAAGTCTTTACAGCGATCTGGAAGATGACATCGAGGTGCTGGAAGACAAAAGCCACGCCGCTGTACAAGGTAAAGGCCTGGGCGCTCGTGGCATCCACGACCTCGTCCGCTATGAGGAAATGAACAAATACCTGGAAACCGAGCGCTCGCACATGAAGCGCTGGACCTCTCGTTTGAACCGCATTACTGATGACCGGGTGGGATTGTTTACCAAAAGTGAATACCACATGAGTGCGTGGTATTTCGATGCGGATGTTCCTGATCAGTTAATGGCGACACTAATTACAGAACAAAACTGCGTTCGGGATATCTGTCGGACCGATGAGAGCCTGAGGGCACTAGGCGAATACTTTCATGGAGCGCCATACTTTGTCCTGCCAGGGTTCGCCAGCCGACTTGATACAGATTTTCTATTTAAAAAACACGGCGACCTACTCAAGTGGTTCGACGACGCCAGAAACCTGGAAGCCGGCCTTAGCGATGTGCAAGTACGCGTCAACGAAATGGGAGCTCTACTTGGGAATCATTGGGCAAACAGCCCTGATTTAAACCCAAATGCTTTAGCCGCAAGTCATATCGTAAATGCTGCGTACGACCCTGCAATTGCATTGCGCTTGCAGGACTGGCTGGCAGAGTTGCAAAAACAATTAGATGGCCCCGGCCTGCAAGCACACTTGGACAAACTATCAAAATTCAGTAATCGCGGACAACGACTGGGCGCCCTATATGCTTTAAAACAAGGGGGGATCAAATTAAAAGTCGCCAACAAAGAAGATGTAGATCTGTTTATAAAGCGAGTAACCCAACATGCAAAACTTATAGAAAAACATGAGCCATTAATTATCAATCGGGACAAACAAAAGGCCCTTAGCAAAAAAACCAGCCTCAGCCCAGCAGAAAGAAACGTTGCAAACAATGAAAAAATCAGGCTGAACAATCTTCTATTGCCGCTAGAAAACGAAATCAAGGCGTTAAATCACCAAATAAAAGAATCCACTATCCCGACTGACAAACTTGCTAAAGGCCAAATAGGCCTTCAAACACCGCTAAGCCCTGCTCAACAAAAAATGTTCGACGACGAGGTCAATCGTTTGAAAATGGGCGCAGGGAAGAGCTTTGGCGAGAGCGGCGTCGGGGCTGCTGCACTTAAAAGCAGCATGCTTCCAATGGCTGCGCTTTTCATGCAAGTATGGAATTTAAAAGAGGCTCTCACGACATGGAGAAAAATCTCTGGGACCCCTTCTCTCAAAGAAAGAGTTATTTTCATCGGCGCAGTAACCGGAGCGGCAGCATCTGCCATTTCTGTTTATCAGAATGTGCATATAACAATCGTAGACAAAGCGTTTCATGCGACAAAAGCAAGTACATCAGGACAGGGAGGAACACTCTTCTCTGTAAAGCTAGGTAAATTGGGGCTTGGACTCGGGGTACTTATATCTCCACTTGCCCTAATAAACTCAATAGGTACGGCGTGGGACAATTGGAACAAGTGGGCTGACGCTCTTCGCACAGGGACAACTGGGGAACAAGCTGGTGCACTTTTGGCTCTGACAGGTGACATCGGCAGCGTAGGTGTGAATGCTGCTATCACTGTTAAAATGTCGAAAGAAATAGGTTCTCTCGGCTGGCAATTTTTCATGTCCCCCCCCGGTTTAAAAGTAAAAGCACTGAGTACTGCTTGGAGTGCTAACGGCCTGCGATTTTTCAGCTTTGCGGGTCGCATGACTCCATGGTCTTTAGGACTGTCTGCCTTACAATTGGCAGGGGAATCTATCTATAACTATTTCAACCTAGACGACCAACAAAACTGGATGATTTCTAGTTGCTGGGGTAAAGAAAATAAAAACTGGGATATGGATACCCACAAGCAAGGCCTGGCAGAATCCAATCTCAGACCAGTTATCACTGACCTAGGTCTTGGCGAAAAAAACAAAGGTACAACGCCCGTACGCACACTGCTTTTGACATTTCCAGGATTAAGCTTAGAAGAACTAAAAGAGCATCCAATACGAGTTCAAGCTGAGCTATCAGCGCAGCTGAATCGTGATGCTGCTGATGTGGGCATTGATGTAAGAGACGGACTAAGCTTGGCAAATATCAATCCACTTATAGCTCGGCTCGTTGTCCCCGAAAGCTGGTGCGGTGAGCAATCACAACTGAAGCTGCGATTGAGCGTTCAACCTGATATTGCAAATGCCCCCCTGAAAGCCAAGGACGAATACCTGTATTACCCCATCTCCTTAAGTTTTCTTGGCGCTGAAAAAAATAGCGTCGTTAAAGGCGAACCATCCGTCCGAGCCAGTCGAACAGCATTACAGTGGGTCGACGTGAAACCGGAGCACCTACATGCTTGAAAACAAATATGATCGATTGCCTCATGCAGGTGATATCGAGAGAGAACCGGGTACTGAGATAGTTTATTTGTCACCAAAGCCAGTACCTACGGGAGTGCTGCCTTTCAGTGCGCGCCAGTTGCACCGCTACGCCAATGAAGTTTTTTTAGACTTTGCCATTTCTCGAGGAAGCTTTGAGTTTATGGCCCGAGCTGGAATCGGGGCGGTGATGTTCCTGTTGATTTTTCTTTTTTTTACAACGGGGCTTGGATCTTGGATAAGAAGAGATATAGAGCCGTTCTGGAGTAGTTGGCTGGATTTCTTTACAAGCATTGCGGTTTGGGGCTTTGTGGGTGCGCTTGCCACTCTTTACCTTTGCGTGTTTTTCTTTGCCATTCGCCAAGTCAGCAATCAACCTCCAGTACGTTTCAATCGCCAGCGCCGGGAAGTTGTTTTTGTTCCCAAGAAGGGAATGTCTCCTCGTTATGTTCCGTGGGAAGAAGTCATTGCGAGCGTTTCAGTGAGCAAGCTGATCACTCAATATGCTGTAATCCCCGAATTCAAACTGATGATCGGACTTCGTGACAAAAATGGCGATGTGCTTTGGGTCAGCGTTCCGAGCGGGAACTTGAACCAAGCCATAGCTGAGTGGGAGGCCATACGCATCTATATGGAAGAAGGGCCTCAAGCATTACCCATGGGGCAATCAGATGAATTCGAAGCAGGTTCAGTCGCCTATTTTCATATGTGCAGACAAGGATATCGCTCTCATCATTCATTCCTTCGATATATATGGGGCTTTTTGACAATTCAATTTTTCAGTGGCTGGACGATACCCTGCTACATCGCAGCCTGGATCAATAACCGCCCCAAAGCAGGATTCCCCAAGGAAGTACTGGATTGGTCACTATCACGTCCTATTGAAGAACATGCGGTACCTAGCGATGAGTTGATGAAGGAAAGTGCTGAGATCAGAAAAGCATTTGCGAAAGGCCAGAACCTGCTGGATTACTTCAAGGTGAAATTTTCCGAACCGGCTCAAGAGCCCACAGTGGGCGCGTCCTAGGTCGAACACCCTTTATGGCTTTCCGAATGACACCTATCTCTGCGCAGCACGACGAGTTCGATATTAAACAGCAGCGCCCTGCCGCCGGTGAAACTCGTCGTTTTGCTACTGGAGAGGCTCTATTTTTGTCGCCACTGCCGGTGCCAACCGGACAAATACCCTCGGATTTGGGTGGGAGCATTGTTGAGGTAAATGACATATATCTGGACATTGGCAGCAGCATTTTTGGTAAAGCATTTCAAGCCAGAGCAATGATTGGTCTGTGCATGGGTTTCATAGTTTCTTGCCTGCTGGTCCTACCTACAATTATGGGATTATCAACATTCAACAACCCTTTTGGACGTAACTTCTCATGGTATTTCAGCGAGTTTTTTGAATTTGGTCTGTGGATTTCCGGTTGGGGCGGCGCGGCATTTGCCATTATCGGCTGTTATGTTGTCATCAGCTCCACACTCACCAAATCCCGCACCCGCCCCATCCGCTTCAACCGCCAACGCCGCGAAGTCTGTTTCTTCCCCAACAACTCCGACGTACCCGTCATCCAGCCATGGGAAGAACTGGTAGCCTGGCTCTCAGTCAGTACCGGTTCAACCGGTGAAGGCATCATCAGCACTTACACCTTTGGCATGGCCTTCGACGATCCCAAGTCCGACAAAGTCCATTTTGTAAACCAAGGCGTAGCAACAGCCATCCATGGCTTGGGCAAATGGGAGGCCATACGTATCTACATGGAAAAAGGTCCAGAGTTCTGCCCCGGCAAAGCACCCTACGAGGGTCGTCACACCTTCGATAAAGAACGACAAGACATGCATGAGGAATACCAGCACAACGAGCGTTCCGCTTTAGGCGTTGGCTGGTGGTACCTGACACACCTGATCACCTGGTGGCGTTTTCCGTACTGGGTAGCGGAATGGGACCATCGTTTCAGCATGAAGTCTCTACCTGAATCCATTGCTGAGTGGTCTAAACCTTTACCGTTTGAGCAATGGGCCAAGCCGAGCCAAGCTTTGAAAGAGCAAAGCGCCAAGATCGAGAAGGCCTTCGCTCAGGACAAGATTTCATGACTTACTTCAAAGCAAATCTAAACGCAAATAAGACAGAAAAATCAATAAATAACTGAGTGAAAACGATGAGGCGCGTCCTTGAAGCATAAATATGACCAACTACCTCATGCTGGAGACTTTAGAAGTGAATCTGGCACAGAGATTGTCTACCTATCACCTAGGCCCGTCCCTACAGGTCTGCCGCCTTTCAGTGCGCGCCAACTGTACCGTAACACCAATGAAACCTTTCTAGACTTTGCTGTCGGGCAAGGCAATTTTGAGTTTATGGCTAGAATTGGCATCGGCGCGGTAATACTAATTGTCACTTTGCTATTTTTTTTCTCTGCTTTCGCCTCTTACCTTAGAAGAAACGCAGAGCCATTTTTGAGTGGCTGGCTCAGCTTTTTTTTCAACCCTATACTTTGGTTGATTATTGGCGCTATCGCACTTACCTATATTTATTTCTTCCATCAAGCCGCTCGACAAGTTTCAGCACACCCACCTGTTCGCTTTAACAGGCAGCGCCGCGAAGTCGTATTTGTACCTCAAAAGGGCCATAAACCACGATTTGTACCTTGGGAAGATGTTATAGCCTGTGTCTCAGTGGGAAAACTCATTACCCAATATGCAGTGATGCCAGAATACAAACTGATGATTGGCCTGCGGGATGCCGGCACCGGAAATGTATTGTGGTCCGTTATACCCAGCAGTAATTTGAGCCTTGCCGTTTCTGAGTGGGAGGCAATCCGTGCCTATATGGAGGAAGGTATGTCTGCCCTCCCCCCAGATCAATCGGACGAACTAGAGGAAGGTTCCGTCGAATTTTTCCATCTGTGTCGTCGTAGTTATCGAGCAGATCACTCATTTCTACGTTACGTCTGGGGCTTTTTGACAATACAAATTTTTAGCGGCTGGACAATACCGTGCTACATATCCGGTTGGGTGAACAGTCGGCCAAAAGCAGGTTTTCCTAAAAAAGTCCTGGAATGGTCAAGACCTCTCCCCCCTGACCAGCACGCTATGTCGAGCGAAGCGTTGCTCGAGGAAAGCGCTGACATCCGGAAGGCCTTTGCCAAAGGGCAAAACCTGCTGGATTACTTCAAGGTGAAATTTTCCGAACCGGCTCAAGAGCCCACAGTGGGCGCGTCCTAGGCCGAACACCCTTTATGGCTTTCCGAATGACACCTATCTCTGCGCAGCACGACGAGTTCGATATTAAACAGCAGCGCCCTGCCGCCGGTGAAACTCGTCGTTTTGCTACTGGAGAGGCTCTATTTTTTTCGCCACTGCCGGTGCCTACCGGGCAAATCCCCATGGATTTCGGCGGAAGCTTCGTTGAAGTCAACGAGACATTCCTTGACGTGGGCAGTAGTAATTTCGGCAAGGCTTTCCAAGCTAGGGCAATGATTGGGCTCGGTATGATATTCATCTTCTCATGCCTGATTGTTCTGCCTTTGCTTGCAGGATCTACTACTTGGGGAAATCCATTTTCCGAATCCTTTTGGGACAGAGCTGCAGGTATGTTCCATTTCGGTGTGACCTTTAGTCTTTGGGGAGGAGGAATAGCCGCGCTTCTGGGTACTTACGTTATCTTGAGCACTACCAGAGCGAAGTCCCGCACCCGTCCAATTCGATTCAACCGCCAACGTCGTGAAGCCTGCTTCTTCCCCGAAGGTTCTGACGCTCCTGTCATTCAACCATGGGAAGAGACAGTATCTTGGCTCTCAATCAGTACAGGGGTTACTGGAGTGGGAGTAGCAAGCGCCTATACCTTTGGTATGGCGTTCGACGACTCCGGAGCTGACGTAGTGCACTTTGTGAGACAAGGCGTAATGACTCCTGCTCATGGCTTGGGCAAATGGGAAGCCATACGTGTCTACATGGAAAAAGGTCCAGAGTTCTGCCCTGGCAAAGCCCCCTACGAGGGTCGTCACACCTTCGATAAAGAACGACAAGACATGCACGAGGAATACCAGCACAACGAGCGTTCCGCTTTCGGGGTTGGCTGGTGGTACCTGACACACCTGATCACTTGGTGGCGTTTTCCGTACTGGGTGGCGGAATGGGATCATCGTTTCAGCATGAAGTCCCTACCTAACTCGATTGCTGAGTGGTCCAAACCCTTACCGTCTGAGCAATGGTGCAAACCGAGCTCAGCTTTGAACGAGCAAAGCGCGAAGATTGAAAGAGCCTTTGCTCAAGGACAGGATTTCATGACGTACTTCAAGGCCAACCTCAGCAAAACCGAGGCAAAAGAATCTGCGGATAGTTCGGCATTATGAGCGTAGAGATCGAACAGCCCCGCGGTCTCGCACATGCAACTAGCCGAATAGTTCTAAGTGCAGATCAGCCCACAGGCAAGGCTCCTATGGAGCTTTTCATTACGGATGAACACACTGAGCAATACCTATCACTTCAGGTTGGAGGGGACTCTGACCGAGGAATGTTGACCGGTATTCTTGGCGGTATTTGCTCAAGTCTTTGTCTTGTCATGGGGTTGTGGATGGCGCTTCAAGGCCGATGGGAAGCCGTAATATGGCCAGTGGTGTTTGGCGTTCCGCTTTTCCTTGCCCCGTTCCTATGGGAGACACTTCGACCACTTCCTCTACCGATACTTTTCAACCGCAGGACTCGCGAGGTCTATTTTGATCATGAAGGGGCGTTGTTTCACTGTCCATGGGATGGTATCCAAGCCGTTGCATGTGAATTTCAAATAGTCGGCCCCTACACTGCTGGTATGAAAAACGCATCTTTAGAAATTATGGTTCATCGGTATCAAAACCCTGAAAACGCGCTTATGGTGAGCCTAGGATCTCCGGCAGGAAAAACACTGGACATGCAGAAAGGATTCTGGGAATACATTCGTTCCTACATGAATAATGGTCCATGGTTCGATAAAAATGGAAATCATAGTGATTCAGACAACTTTGTAAAAACGCAACTTTCTGCGAACATCGATCAATCCCAGCTCCTTGGACACTGGCGCCAAACTATCGCAGAAAAAAAAGCGGCGGCGGAAGGGAAAAATTATTTAAGCGGTATAGACGCACTTATGTTTCTTGGCCATTTAATGTTTTACCCATCAAACCTAATACAGAACTTTACTTATAATATCGCAAAAAGGAGATCGCGCAATCGCTGGCCGAACATAGTGCTTGAGCGACTAAGGCATAATGGCCCTGCGACCAGACTGACAGATTAGGAAAATACAGATGTTGTTCTGTATAAGGCGTAAAAGGGCAATCTATTTACTACGACCTCATGAAAACAGGTCATTCTATCTTTTTCAAGATATGCATACGAAATGCACATCCCTACCAGAAAACAAGGGAATCACATGGTACTGGGTGATCTTATAAGACAGTCGAATGCAAAATATGGAGCCCCGCCTACGGTAATTCTCAGGGCTGAGAAACCAACAGGCAAGGCCCCTATAGAGCTATTCATTACCGATGAACACACTGAAAATTATCTCACCCTGAAAATGAGCGGCGACGCTGAACGGGGGGCAATGACAGGTTTGCTTGCAGGTATCGCGTCTCCGCTTGGCCTACTTCTGTCACTATGGATGGCGATGGAAGCTGAATGGGCGCTGGCAGCTTTGTCTCTCGCCATTGCGATCCCGATGTTTTTAATTCCTTTCTTATATGAAGTCTGTCGACCTCTTCCTCTACCCATTCTATTCAATCGCCGCACTCGTGAGGTCTACGTTGAAAATGAAGGTGAGCTATTTCACTCCCCTTGGGATGAAATTCAAGCAATGGCATGCGAGTTTCAAATTATCGGCCCATATACTGGAAGCATTGGAAATACGTCTTTAGAAATAATGCTTCATCGCTTTTTCGCCCCTGACAATTCATTAATGATTAGCCTAGGTTCACCAATAGGTAAAACCCTCGACATGCAGAAGGGATTCTGGGAATACATCCGTTCCTACATGAATAATGGGCCATGGTTCGATAAAAACGGGAACCATAGTGAATCAGATAATTTTGTTAGAACGCAGCTTTCGGCAAACCTCAATCAATCGCAACTTCTTGGACACTGGCGCCAAACCATCGCGAACAAAAAAACCACAGCAGGCGGAAAAAATTACTTAAGCGGCATAGATTCACTTATGTTTATCGGCCACCTAATGTTTTACCCATCAAATTTAATACACAATTTCACTTACAACATGGCACAGCGAAGATCACGCAATCGCTGGCCACACATCGTACTTGAGCGGCTAAAACACAATGGACCTACGACCAGATTGATCGACTTGGAAAATACAGATGCTATTCCATAGAAGGAGCAAAGAAATAGCATGACTTTAAAAGATATCATTCAAGAAGCGCGTACCAAGTATGGCGAAGCGTCCAGTATTATTCTGACCGCAAATGAGCCCACCGGGCAAGCTCCGATGGAGCTCTTTATTACGGATGAACATACAGAAAACTATTTATCACTAAAAAACAGCGCCGATACTGATCGTGGACTGATCACCGGGCTGATGGCCCTAGGAGCTGTTCCTTGTCTACTCATGGCTATTTGGTTTTTTTCTACAGGAAAAACTGAAGGCGGAATAAACGGTCTTTTAGTTGGCCTGCCAATGCTTCTGATTCCATTTCTCTGGGAAATTCTCCGCCCACTCCCTCTACCGGTATTATTTAATCGGCGCACTAAAGAGATTTATTTCGACAACAATGGCGAACTATTTCACTCACCATGGAGTGTAGCCCAAGCGGTTGCTTGCGAGTTTCAGATTATCGGCCCTTATACTGCAGGTATAAACAATGCATCTCTTGAAGTGGTCGTCCAGCAATTTGATAAGCCTCAGAACATACTCATGGTTAGTCTTGGCAGCCCCACAGGAAAAACACTGGACATGCAAAAAGGATTTTGGGAATACATCCGATCCTACATGAACAACGGGCCTTGGTTTGACAAAACCGGTGCTCACAGCCAGTCTGACGCCTTCGTTAAAAGCCAGTTAGAAGCAAACCTAAAGCAATCTGACTTTCTAAAACACACTCGCCAGACTATTGCTAAGAAAAAATCCACCTCCGCAGGAAAAAACTACCTGAGCGGCATTGATTTTGTAATGATTTTAGCAAATTTATTCTTTTATCCTTCAAGCCGCATTCAAGATTTCACCTACAACATCGCTAAACGTAGATCCCGTAATCGCTGGCCGAAAATCGTACTTGAGCGCTTGCAGTCGGATGGGCCATCTACGAAACTTACCGACATTGAAAAGATGGCACGCTTAGCTATTCACCACTAGAAGGTATGACCTTGCCACTAATTGAAATCAAGGAACTCGCATGGTTGTGAAGAATCTGGCCCATCAAGCCCGGGCCAAGTACGGGGCGGTGCCTCATGCCAGCTTAAAATGGAATGAAACTACCGACGAAGCACCGACGGAGTTGTTCATCACCGATGAGCATGCTGAGAATTTTTTGTCGTTAAAAACCGGAGGAGATACGGACCGAGGTCTCCTCACGGGCGTAATGGCGTTCGGATCGATTCCCTGCTTACTTATAGCCCTGTGGTTACTCGCAAATGGCAATTACGCAGGTACCGGCAATGCTCTGATTGTCGCAACTCCACTGGTTCTGATCCCATTTTTTTGGGAGATTTTTCGCCGATTACCGTTACCTATAATGTTCAACAGACGCACCCGCGAAGTATATTTTGACAACAACGGGGAACTGTTTCATGCCCCCTGGGATGGCCTGGAAGCACTAACGTGCGAATTTCAGATGGTCGGACCTTATACCGCCGAAATGAAAAATGCCTCTTTGGAAATCATGGTTCAGCGATTCGGCGACCCAGAAAATACATTGATGATTAGCCTTGTTTCTCCAATAGGAAAAACCCTTGAAATGCAAAAGGGCTTTTGGGAGTACATCCGCGCTTACATGAATAACGGGCCTTGGTTTGACAAAAATGGCAACTCAAGCAAATCAGATACATTCGTAAAAAATTTACTAGCATCGAACCTCAAACAGTCGGAGTTTCTTGGTCACACCCTACAAGTCATTGCAGAAAAAAAAGCTGCTACCGACGGCAAAAACTATTTAAGTGGCATTGATGCCGCAATGTTCTTGGGAAACTTGTTTTTCCACCCCCTGAACCTAGTTCAAGATTTCACGTACAAAATAGCTAAACGTCGCTCGCGTAATCGTTGGCCGAAGATTGTGCTGGAGCGCCTGCAATCAGATGGTCCTACCACGAGACTGGTTGATATTGAGAAGTAGAGACAAATAGTTCCTTATGAGGCGCACTAAATACTAGCCAAGCTCACATTAAACAATTTACAGACATCTCACTAAACGCGCAGAATGGCAAACTGCTTCCAAGACTATCTAAGTTAAGGACGCGCGCACAGATGCCTCTTGGCTGCGAGTAACAATCGACTCGCTGTAGTCATCCGACTTTTCAATTGAGCTAGCATGCCATCCAGACCAGAACAGCAAGTCGAACTTGACCTCAAAAACCACCATCCCATGGCGGGTGAAACTCGTCGTTTTGCCACAGGTGAAGCACTATTTTTCTCTCCGTTGCCAGTTCCTACCGGGCAAATCCCAATGGATCTCGGCGGAAGCTTCGTTGAAGTCAACGACACCTACCTGGACTTAGGCAGCAGCAACCTCACCAAATCTTTCCAAGCACGCTTAGCTGTGTCGCTTCCTACAGTCGTAGTTCTCGTTTGTCTATTTGTTCTCCCAACCTTGATGGGCTTCGCAGCATTCATAAATCCATTCGGTAGAAGCTTTTGGTTTTACTTCAACGATTTTTTTGAGTTTGGACTATCACTAGCGCTCTGGTGTGGAGGAGGAGCAGCGCTGATCGGTCTGTACGCGATTATCAGCACCACCAGAAGCAAAGCCCGTACCCGACCTATCCGATTTAACCGTCAACGCCGAGAGGTCTGTTACTTCCCGGATGGCTCCGACGAACCAGTGATCCAGCCTTGGGAAGACACGGTTGCATGGATCTCAGTCAGCACCGCGTTTACAGGAGTAGGCGTAATCAGTAGCTACACCTTTGGCATGGCCATTGATAATCCCAAGGCCGATACGGTGCACTTTCTTACACAAGAGGTCATGACTCCTATTCATGGACTAGGCAAGTGGGAAGCCATACGTATCTACATGGAAAAGGGTCCAGAGCTCTGCCCTGGCAATGCACCCTACGAGGGTCGTCACACCTTCGATAAAGAACGACAAGACATGCATGAGGAATACCAGCACAACGAGCGTTCCGCTTTAGGCGTTGGCTGGTGGTACCTGACGCACCTGATCACCTGGTGGCGTTTTCCGTACTGGGTAGCGGAATGGGACCACCGTTTCAGCATGAAGTCTCTACCTGAATCCATTGCTGAGTGGTCTAAACCTTTGCCGTCTGAGCAATGGGCCAAACCGAGCCCAGCTTTAAACGAGCAAAGCGCCAAGATCGAGAAGGCTTTCGCTCAGGGACATGATTTCATGACGTACTTCAAGGCCAACCTCAGCAAAACCGAGGCAAACGAATCAGCGGATAGTTCTGCATTATGAGCGTAGAGATCAAACAGCCCGGTGATTGGCGGGACTTGAGCAATCAGCGCCCTGTCGCTGGTGAGACCCGACGTTTTGCCGCTGGCGAGGCATTGTTCTTTTCACCACTACCCATTCCTACCGGGCAGACACCAATGGATTTGGGTGGAAGCTTTCTCGACGTCAACGATACTTATCTCGATGTCGGTAGTAGCAACTTCAATAAGGCTTTCCAAGCCAGAGTGATGATCGCAAGTGTAATGCTCTTGTTGATTGTAAGTTTGATAGTAGGACCTTTTATCGCAGGCTTGATGAGTATCGGTGATCCCTACGACCGAACATTTATATACATTTTCAAAGAGTTTTTCCCCATGGGTGCTGCCGTCGGCGCTTGGGGAGCGGCAGGCGCAGCGGTTTTAGGACTGTATGCGGTGATCAGTACCACCCTCAATAAATCCAAGACCCGCCCCATCCGCTTCAACCGCCAACGCCGCGAAGTCTGCTTTTTCCCCAACAACTCCGACGTACCCGTCATCCAGCCATGGGAAGAACTGGTCGCCTGGCTCTCAGTCAGTACCGGTTCAACCGGCGAAGGCATCATCAGCACTTACACCTTTGGCATGGCCTTCGACGATCCCAGGTCCGACACAGTCCACTTCGTAAACCAAGGCGTAGCAACACCCATCCATGGCTTGGGCGAGTGGGAAGCGATCCGCGTTTATATGGAAAAAGGACCGCAGTACTGCCCCGGCAAGGCACCTTACGAAGGCCGCCATACCTTCGATCAAGAGCGTGCCGATATGCATGAGGAATACCAGCACAACGAGCGTTCCGCTTTAGGCGTTGGCTGGTGGTATCTGACACACCTGATCACTTGGTGGCGTTTTCCGTACTGGGTTGCAGAGTGGGACCATGGCTACAGTATGAAAGCGCTGCCGGACTCGATTGCAGACTGGTCGAAACCACTGCCCCCAGAGCAATGGGCAACGCCAAGTGCCGAGTTGGTTGCACTGAGCGCCAGGATTGAAAAAGCCTTTGCTCAGGGCCAGAGCTTCATGGAGTATTTCGACGCCAGTAAGCATCCGGTGTAAAAAACAAGTTAAGAAAAACGGGCGATCAAATGATCGCCCGTTTTTTATGCACGCTCAGCCAATAAACTCTCTTCAACCTCATACTTGACCACCACCCGATTCTTATAAAGCCGCGCACTCTCCAATACCTGACTCTCCTGCCCCTTGCTCCTCACATCCCGCCAGATTTCATTCTCCCGAAACACCCGCCCGCCTTCACGCACAAACCGGTGTTCCCGTTGATAAACGTGATACCGAAACGCCCGGATCTGATCACACAACAACTCCCCTTCCAACTGCTGCTCAGCCACTTTCAACTTCAACTGAAAGTGCCGATCCGTCGGGTTGTGCAACACCAGGTCGATGTAGTTGTAAAAGATCGCCGCCCCGGAACCGAATGGCAGCACGCGCCCTTCGTCAGGAAATGGGTCGAAGCTGTGATTCGATCGTTCGACCACCAGCAGCGGGGAGTGAATCGCCATCCAGTGGATCAGGTTGCTTAGTTGGCAAATCCCGCCACCGACGCCGCTGCGTGCTTCACCAAAGGACAGTTCCATGCCCTCGACATAACCGCGTTTTCGGGTCGGTCGGCCGACCAGACGGCAGAAGGAAAAGTATTCACCGGGGCCAATGACCACGCCGTCAATTGAAGCCACGGCCAATTTCAGGTTCACGACTTTGTTGTGTTGCAGCTGTACATCGGAGTCGCCGAGCTTGCGGATCAGTTTGGAGGTGTGTTTGAGGTATCGATACGGCAAGCGCTCTAAGGTGTCTTTCGGGCGAGCGTAACGTTTGCGGGAGAAGCGCCACGCCAGTTGGCGGAACAGTCTTTTTTGCCACACGCGCAGCCAGTAGAGGGCCGGGTGATAAAGGGAGAGAGGTTTCATCCGTGTCAGAACGGCGGCTGCCGTTTTTATCCTTTACAAGAAATGCTAGGCATCCTATCGGATTTATGCAGTGCATATTGCACTTGAAGAAGGTGTTCGCCCAGTGTAATGGCCTCGGCAATCCATGCACTGGTAAAGAGCCCTGACACTGGGCGAACGGGAGGGATTTTAATAGAAGTTGGCGGATATGTCCGTGTGCATAAACATGAAATTTGTGTACACAATGTTTAACAAAATGTCGATTGCAATATCACGCCGACAACTTTTAAACCCACCAGTTAGACCATTAAATTTGATCATTCCTATACAAGAAACTGTACAGGAATGATCAAGCTGTAGAGCCAAGACTCAACTTTAGTGTTGAGTGGTCACTTTCAATACATCGGTATACGTCACGACGACGCTCTGCCCTACTTTCAAGTCTTTCAGTTTTTTCTGAACTTCAGGCTTTTCAACGTTGATGGTTTTCGAGTGTCCGCGGGGTCCCTTGAAGGTCACCTGATTTTTCGCCAAATCAATTTTGGTGATTTGCAGTTGTACCTGCACCTGACGGAAGGCTTCACCCCCTGGGTTGGGGTCGTCTTTGGTGGCGCGGATTTCTCCGGTGCGTTCGGTAGAGCCCGGCAGGCCTTTGTCGACATCAGTGTCGAGGTAAGCGGCGACCGAGCGGATCACTTCGACAGTGACCTTATCACCGACCTTCAGGTTACCCAGATTCTTGGCCTTGTCGCTCAGTTGTACATTCACCTCACGGCCTTCAGCACCTTCAAGGACGACTTGGTGGTTAGCGGCGTCTACGGCCAGGACTTTGGTCGTGACTTGATCGGCTTCAACGACGGCAGACAACGGAATGTCCGCCGCCACGGCGCTAAAGCTGACAGAGGACAGCACGGTGGCGAGGGTGATGGCTTTAGTCAGAGCATGAAGTTTCATAAGCGGGACATTCCCTGTGGTGGATGGCAGCAGACGGCTCTGAATCGAGGTTCGGCGCCGTCTGTGCCACTGAGCATAGACGCTGTTCAGCGATTGTCCGCCGTCTCTTGCACGGGTGGACGCGGTATTTCGAGGCACGCGCTGTCGAGAGTTGCGACTCAATACCCGGTCATTTCCAGATAGCCCTGCCCCGCGTGACTGCCGCTCAGGCGCACGGGGCCTTCCCAGTACGGAATGCGCAAACTCATCCAGGCATTGCGATTGAGGGCATCGAGGGTGATGTCGAGGTGCTTGGCGGGGATTTTGATCGACCAGCGCACCGGCATCGAACGACCGGCGACTGTCGCGGTGTCTTGTGGCGTGAGGATGATGTCGGCGGCGTGCAATAACTGAGTCTGGCCCTGTGCGTCGATCCAGGTGCCGGTGAGATACGGCTCGCCGTTTTTCTGCCGCATGCGGTACAGCATGACCTGTTCGCCGCTGTCCAGGTGCAGGGAAAACCAGTCCCAGCCCGTCTGATTGGCGGTCAGTGGCTGGCTGCTCCACTCGCGGTCAAGCCAGGCTGGACCGCTGACCTGATAGGCCTTGCCGTCGATATCCAACGTGCCGCTGGCCTGGAAAAACGGCTGGCTGTAGTAGTACGACGCCTGGCCCTGTTCGGATTTCTGACTGAAACCCTTGTCGCCCTGAAGCACCAGTGGACGCGTGGACGTCAGCCGCAGCTGGTAGCCGAACGCCTTGTCGCGGGCACTGAGTTGAAGCTCCGCCAGAGGATCGGCGCTCTGGCTGCTGAATCGCCAGTCGTCGATCCACGCATTGAACGGGTCAAGACTCACCCCCGCCTGACCAACGCCGCCCCGGGAATAGCGCTCGGCAGCATGATGCACCGTGGCAGACGTCACCGCAGCATGCCCCAACCAGATCACCTGATTGCCCCATCCCGCCACCTCGGACGCGGCTTTCAACGCACTGCGAAACAGCGTCCATTGCACGCCGAACTCGCGCCCCTGATCGTCCTTGAGGTTAGCCGTGACGTACCACCACTCGATCCGAAAACCATCATGGGGACCGTGATCCGCCGGGAAACTGAACACCCGGCCGGGCACTACCGGTGTGAACGCGGCGGCTTCACCTCCGAGCCCGGCAAAACCTTTTTCAACCGGCGCCGTGTCATCGCAGCCGCTCAAAAAAAGTGCCAGCAACAATGCACCGAGCTTAATCCTCATGAGCAAACGTCCTCAGCAGGTCCGCCGGTTGCGAGCGATACAGCGCGTACAGCGGCCACGCCGACGCCAACAAGGTCGCGAACAACGCCAGCCCCATCAACTGCAACAACTGCAATGGAAAGACCCGCAACGGCAGGCGCCAGCCGAACGCCTGAACGTTGATCACCGTGTCCAGGCACCACGCCAGCGCGATGCCCAACGGCAACGCCAACATCAGTGTCAGCACCGCCAGCAGCCAGGTTTGCCCGAGGTTGAGCAGCATCAATTGCCGACGCGTCACGCCCAGCGCCCACAGGGGCGCGAGTTGTCCGAGGCGGCTCTGGCTCTGGGTCAGCAGGCTGATGAACAGCGCCACGCCCGCGACTGCGAGGGTCAGGCTGTTCAGCGCGGCAGTGGCGGCGAAGGTGCGCTCGAACACTTGCGTGGACCAGCCCTTGAGCCGGGCCTGATCGACGATGCGACTGTCATCGAGGGCGAAGCGCGCTTGCAGGGTTTGCAGGAACGGCGCAATCAACGGCGGGTCGATGCGCAGGTTGAAACGGTTCGGCGTCAGTTGCGGCCAGCCGCGCAGCAGGTGGTTGACGTTGACCAGGAGGTGGCCCTTGGGGTTGCCGTAGTCGGCGTAGATTCCGACGATTCGCGGCGACCAGGGGCCCGCCGGTGTGGGAATCGTCAGGTGGTCGCCCAGATGCACTTTCAATCGCCGCGCCAGTTGTTCGCTGAGCATCAAGGCGTCGTCCTTGGCCAGTCGGTCCCACGGGTTGTCACCCAAGGCCTCCAACAGCGGCCAGTGCTGGCGATAGGTCGGGTGATCGATCACGCCGAACACGTCCGCCGGCCAGCCTTGCAACTGGATCGACACCTGCCAGTTGGGCAGCACCGCGCTGAGGGAGGGTTGCTGTTTGAGCCAGCTCTGCAGTTCTCGGGCCTGGGCCGGATTTTGCGGGTTCACGTACAGCTCGGCAGTCAGGCGTTGTTCGAGCCAGTTGCTGAAGGTCTGGCGGAAACCGGCGGTCATGCTGCCGGCGCCGATGTTCGCCGCCAATGCCAACAGCAGCGCCATCAGCGCCAGGCTCAGGGCTGGCAGTTGCTGGCGGCAATCAGCGAGAAACCATTGGCCGAGCACCGAGCGGCTGCGATGCAGCGTCAGGTTCAGCACGCTGTTGAGCACCACCGGCAGCGCCAATGCGGCACCGATCAACAATGCCGCCATCAGCACAAATCCACTGGCGAGACTGTCGCCGCGGATCAGCGCCAGTAACGCGATCACGCCGGCAATCGCCGCGACCCAAGCCTGGCGCCGCAACCAGCGTGCGTGAGCCTGATGCCAGGCTTGCGGATCGGCCAGGGCCAGCAACGGCAGACGCGCCGCCCGCAACAAACTGTTGGCACCGGCCAATAACGCGCCGAGCAGGCTCAGGCCGACGCCACTGAGCCACCACCATGGGCTGAGGCTCAACTGCCCCGCCACTTCGGCACCGTACAAACCGCGCAAACTGGCGGCGACATCCGGCAGCAGCACGCTGGCCAGCAGGTAGCCACTGGCAACGCCGGCGAGGCCGCCGATCAGTGCCAGGCCGCCCAGTTCAACGGCGAGGCAAGCGATCAACATCCGTGCGCTGACACCACAGGCGCGCAAGGTTCGCAGCAGCCCTCGGCGTTGTTCCAGCGCCAGCCCGATGGCCGCGTGAACGATGAACAGGCCGACCACGAAAGACAGAAAACCCAAGGCATCGAGGTTCAGGTGAAAGCTTTCGGTGAGGCGCGAGAGGTTGTTTTCTTCGCCGCTGCTTTTGAGTTGGAGCTGGCTTTTGAACTGATCCGGCAAGGTGGCGGTGAAATCCTTGGGCAGCAGCAGACGTGACAGTTGCTCCGGCAACCCCAGAATCTGCTGGGCGAAGCCGATATCCACCAGCAACACGCCGGGGGCCATGTCAGTTTGTACATGCAGCGGCGGCAATGTCGCCCCGCTCAACGTCAGCGGCTGCTCGCCTTCGCCCATGCCCAACGCTTGCAACGTCTGCGGCGAAATCCAGGTGCTGCCCGGCGGGCTGAAAAACCGGACGATCTGCTCGATGTCCAATGCCCGCCCGGCCACCGCCGAACCGGCCGGCAGCGACACCGGCTCGATGCCCATCAGTTGCAAGCGCTGGTCTTCATGGCCCTTGAGCGTCACCCGCCCTTGCAGCACCGGCGACACCGGCCAACCGGCGCGGCGCAGTTCGATAAACAATGCCTGAGAAAAAGTCCCGCCACCGGGTGCGCTGAGGCTGGCCTGCGGCTCACCGCCGATCAACTGACTGGCTCGCGCGTAACTATCCCGCGCCTGACTGTTGAGCGCCTGCACGCCGGTCAGCAGGCTGGTGGCCAGCCACAGCCCGGTCAGCACACTGAAAAACTGCACCGGGTGCTGCCGCCAATGGCTGAGCAGCGCCCGCAACGTCTCATGAAAGACCCGCACCTCAGTGCTCGTCCGCGCCAGCCAGACGGCCACGGTGCAGCACCACTTTTTCTGCCAGTCGCTCGGCCACTCTCGGGCTGTGGGTGACCATCAACAACGTCGTCGGACTGTCGTCGAGCAGTTCCAGCAACAACTTCAGCACTTCATCGCTGGTGGCTTCATCGAGGCTGCCGGTGGGTTCATCGGCCAGCAGCAGTTTAGGTTGCGACGCCAGCGCCCGGCCCAGCGCGACTCGCTGTTGCTGGCCGCCGGACAACTGCTCGGGATAACGCCGCAGCACATCGCCCAGGCCCAGGCGCTTGACCAGATGCGCCTGCCAGCGCGCATCATGCCGCCCCGCCAGCCGCGCCTGGAACGCCAGATTGTCCTCCACGCGCAAACTGCCGATCAGGTTGAACTGCTGGAACACCAGGCCGATTTCGGTGCGTCGCCAGTTCGCCAGTTGCCCTTCACTCATCCGTTCAAGCTGATGCTCACCACTGCGAATGCTGCCGCTATCGACCTTGTCCAGCCCGGCGATCAAGTGCAGCAAGGTGCTTTTGCCGCTGCCCGACTCGCCCATCAGCGCCAGGCTGCTGCCGGATTTCAGCGTCAGGTCGACACCTTGCAGCACCGACAGCGGACCTTGCGGAGTGGCGTAGCTTTTGAAAACGCCTTGGACCGAAAGCATGGGTGAACCTGTTTGAGGGGCGTGGGGAAAAGGATAGCTGCAGCGAAACTGGAGTTGGGGCAGATTTCAGGTTTGCGTTGCACGTTAGGGCCTCATCGCGAGCAGGCTCGCTCCCACATTGGATCTTCGTTGTGCCAAAGATCAAGGTGGGAGCGAGCCTGCTCGCGATAGGGGCAACTCATTTTCGGCTCAAAAACTCAGCACTTCACCCCCACCCACGTAAAACACAACGGCAACTGCGCCTCTCGTTGCTGATACTGATCATAAATCTCCTCCCGGTTGGAGTGCGGATACTCCTTGAAGTGGCTGATCTGCAACCCCGCTTCGATGGCGCCGGTAAACATCTCGCTGAGGGTGTGGACGAACCAGTAGGACGTCGCGGCCTGCTGTTCGACCTTGCCTTCGTAGACGATCGGCTGGTCCTGCACGAAAGGTTCGCGGCGGAAGTACGAAGTGACCGGGCGAAAGGGATCGTCTGATTCGGGGTCGAACAATTCCAGGAACGGGTGGGTTTCGTACACCACCAACGCCCCGCCGGGCTTGAGGGTGCGGGCGACGTGGTGGAAGAATTCGCCAATGTCCGGCATCCAGCCCAATACGCCGATGGTGATCAGGGCCACATCGAACCGGTGGTGCAGTTCACTCGGCAGGTGATGAATGTCGGCCTCGACGAATTCAGGCGCGTGCGGCGAGCGGGAAGCCAGTTCCCGCGCCTGATCGAGAAACGCCGCGGACTGGTCAACGCCGACGACGCTGCGGGCACCGAGCGCAAACAGTGAAAGACTTTCGCGGCCGTTGTTGCAGCCCAGTTGCACCACGTCCTTGCCGTCGACACCGACCGGCTCCAGCACGCCTCGCAATGTGTCGTCGATGCAGCAGAAATCGCCCAGTGCCACAGCCTTCAACAGTGACGGCCATTCGGGATTGTCTTTGTGGTGTCGGGCAGAGTCATTCCACGCATCGCGGTTGCTGGCGATGGCTTTTTCTTTGGTCAGCATTTCCATTGCACGCTCCAGAACTCGGGTTTATCAGACCGGCCCGAGTCTAGATCAGCGTTTTTGAAAAACCCATGTAGCGTTTGTTGGAATGTTGTAAGCCGGCAACGCCCCCGTACGGCAGCTATAGTTAATGGCCTTGGGGAATTGCGGGACAACCGATTTCGCAGGTGCAGCCATGAAACACACCGATTTGACGCTGTTGCTCATCTTCTGCCTGACCGCCACCACGGGGGTTCACGCGGATGACAACCTGACGCCGCCGTCCGGGTACAGCAGCGAGTTCAACTATTACGGCGAAAACCAGCCGTTCGCCCACCCCGTTCCGCCGACGCTGAGCACGGTGCCACCGCGCTCGTACATTCCCACGGCGCCGCAGGATTTCATCCCGATCTCCAGCGAGCACGTGTTCTCCGACTCACGGTTGCCGACCGTCGCGGATGCCACCGTCCGGGTGTTCATCCGCTCCTATGACCCGGAACTCGGCGTCTACGTGAACGAAGAAGTCGTCGACCCGACGTGCCTGCTGGCCTGCCTCAGTCGACAGGGCCAGGCGACGCCCGTCTACCACTGACGTTTGTCCGGGCGGGCGAGGCCGAGTTTTTCGATACGGTAACGCAGCATGTCGCGGCTCAAACCCAGCAACCGTGCGGACTTGGTGACGTTCCAGTCGGTCTTGTCGAGCATCTTGCGCACCATGTCGCGCTCGACCTCCGGCAGGTTCATCGACTCGTTGCCGTTGTACGCCGGGCGCACTTCGTTATGGGGCGCCTCGGGCATCGCCACCGGCTCGTCCACCAGGCTCAGGCAGACGTTCAACTGGTGCGCGGCGATGGTGTCGTACTGGGCCAGCAGCACGGTTTGTTCGAGCATGTTGCGCAACTCGCGCACGTTGCCCGGCCAGCTGTAGCTCATGAGCAATTCTTCGGCCTGTTCGCTGAAATGCAGGTTCGGTTTGCCATAGCGTTTGCCGTGGATGGCGAGGAAGTGCCGGGCCAGCAACAGGACGTCTTCGCCACGGGTATAAAGGCGCGGCACCTTGATCGAAATGATGCGCAAACGGAAGAACAGGTCGCGGCGGAACTTGCCCTGCTGGACCATTTGTTCAAGGTTGCAATTGGTTGCGCTGATCACCCGCAAATCGACCTTGCGCTCCTTCACCGAACCGACCCGGCGAATGGTCCGGTCTTCCAGCAGCTTCAGCAGTTTGGCTTGCAGCAGCAGGTCCATTTCCCCGACTTCATCGAGAAACAAGGTGCCGCCATCCGCCGCTTCCACAAGGCCGACGCGACGGTCCTTGGCGTCGGTGAATGCCCCCTTCTCGTGGCCGAACAGCTCCGACTCCACGAGGTTGGAGGGAATCGACGCGCAGTTGAATTCAATGAACGGGCCCTTGCTGCGCGGGCCGTCGAAATGCAGCGCGCGGGCCACCAGTTCCTTGCCGGTACCCGTCTCGCCTTCCACCAGCACCGGCGGCAAATCGGCGTTGGCCATCCGGCGCTCGGCATCGAGCAACTGGCCGATGGTGTTTTTCAGAAAGACCATGGGCCCCGATTCGCCGATCAACGCCTGCACCCCCGACTTCTGCGCTTCGCGTTCCTGATAGAACGACAGCGTGCGCTCCATCCGCTCGGTGGCCAGGGCCTTGTCCAGCAACAGCTTGAGTTCCGGCAGCGCCACCGGTTTGGTGACGTAATGGAACGCACCTTCTTTCATCGCCACCACGGCGTCTTCGACATTGCCGTAGCCGGTCATCATGATCACTTTCAGGTCCGGCGCGCTGATACGCAGCTTCTGGATCAGATCGTGACCGCTCATGCCCGGCAACGAGTTGTCGGTCAGTACGACGTCCGGGGCAAACGTGTTCATTTGCTTCAGCGCATCTTCAGCCGAGTGGCAGACCGTCACCTCGAAGTCTTTGCGTTCCAGGTAGGTCTGAAGATTCCCGGCGAGGATTTCGTCATCCTCGACCAGCAGAATGCTGTACCCCATATTCCCCTCCCGTTGCCACTTTGAAGTTCAGACAAACGCGGGTTCCTTCCTGCTCTTGGCTGGTCAGTTCGACCGAACCTTCAAAACGCTCCATTATTCTTTTGACCAGGGCCAGGCCCACACCCAACCCGCCTTGTTTGGTGGTGAAAAACGGTTTGAAAACCATTTGTTGCTGCTGTTTGGTCATGCCCTTGCCGGTATCGCTCAGGGTCATGCGCAAGAGTCCGGACTGCGGCGACTCGATATCGATGCTCAGCACGCCGCCCTTGGGCATGGCTTCCAGGGCATTGGCGAACAGGCTATTGAGAATTTGCGTGAGCAGCACCTGTTGGCTGACGACCGGTGGGCAAACCTGCGGCGTGAACCGGACTTCGACACCGGAGCGCTTGATCAGCGCGTCAAAGGCACTCAGGGTGTCGTCGATGGCCAGCACCAGGTCTACGGTTTCGTAGTCGTCATTCACCGGCCGCAACGACACCAGCAACTCGCGAACCCAGCGCGACATGCGATCGACCTGGTTGATGATGTCGCCAATGTTCTTCTGCGCGCTCTGACTGGCGATTTCCTGGGCCAGTTCGGCGCTGGAGCGAATGTTCGCCAGCGGGTTGCGCAGACTGTGGGCCACGGCCGAAGACATTTCCCCCAGCGCGACGAAGGTTTCGTTGGCGATCAGCTGTTTCTGCTGACTCTCGATCAGCTTCGCCGCACGCCGCACAATCCAGAACAGCCCCAAGTAGATGGCGGCACCACCGAGCACGGTGGCCAGCCAGATGGCCTTGAAACCGCGCTGGATACGTTCAACCAGATCAGTAGGCTCCTTGTAGACCTCGACCATGGCGATGACTTTGCTTTTGTCGGCGTTGAACATCGGGATGTAGTTTTCAACGAACAGGTACTGGGGCTCGTGCAACAGTTTTTGTTCGGGACGTTCTTCATCGACTTCGTGGTAGCTGGTGGAAACGGGCTCCTTCATTTCGAAAGATTCGTCCAGTTCATCGTCGTCTTCGATACGTACGCCGATCAGCTCCGGGTTGGTCGACCAGACCACGGTGCGATCCTGGGCATACACCGTGGCCAACAGCAGGTCCGGCAGGTTCGCCACATGATCGAGAAACTCGATGCGCGCCGCAGCACGTGCGCCCGGGTTCACGTCGGGATGGGCGTTATCCAGGCGAGAATCGAGCATTTCGCCCATGGTTCTTTCCGGGGAAATCGATGCGTGGCGAATTTCGGCAGCACCGATGGCCTGGATAAATTGCGCGGTCAGCATGGAATCGCGCTCGATGCTCTCCTCCACCACGAAACGGGTGGAGATGTACCCCAGCCCCGCCGCCACGGCGGCAATGATCAAAAAACTGGCAAAGGAAAACCAGCGCAGCAGATTGAACTCGCCACGCCAGCTCGTGCATTCCCCCGCCGGAAGGTTCGACGGAGCAGGTACTTTTTGTTGTTCGAGTATCTGCATGGTGGGTCCTGAATTCGGTACTGGCTTGAAGCCTATTCAGTGGCGTTTCGCATCAGTGTAGGTGTCATTGATCGAGTCGGCGGTTCAATGATAGTAATTCGCCGCTATGGCACCTGCGCCGCTTGCAACGATTGCTGACGATCGGTTTCCTCCTGCAAAAAATCAATGATGGACTGCGCCGCTTTCTCATCCAGGCGCAGGTTTGGCATCGGGATTTTGTCGAAGCGTTGAAACAGTTCCAGCGCAATCGGGTCTTTTTCGGCCAGCATGCGATCCGGTTCTCGGATCCAGCGATTGAGCCAGGCGGGATCGCGCACACGGGTTACGCCGATCAGGTCCGGGCCGATGGCGCGCATGCCGATGCCCTGCCCGTCTTGCGGCCCGAGGCTGTGGCACGAGGCGCAACGGGTGCGAAACAACTCTTCGCCGTTGCTCGGCGGGCGGATCTCGGGCGCATCGGCATAATTTTCTTCAACACTGGGTTGCTTCCAGTTCTGCAAGGTATTGGCCAACTGATCGGCGAGGATCCATGGGTTCTCGAACGGTGAGGCTTTCATCCAGCGACCGGTGGCCTGGTTGCCGACGATCAGGCTCAGGTTGTGGTCCTTGCTGCGACCGTTGTCGACGCCCTCGATGAACAGCCCGAGCTTTTTGCGCAGGTCGGTGACGGCCTCGAACTCCCCGGTGAGGAACTGCCAGCCCGGTCCGACTTTGAAGCGCTGCGCGTAGGCCTTGAGCACCTCGGGTGTATCGCTCAAAGGATCGATGCTGATCGAGTAGAAAAAAATGTCCTGGCCGACCCGGGGCCCCAATAACTGCTGCACCTGACGCAGGCGCGCGGTTTCCAGCGGGCAGGAATCGCTGCACGTGGTGAAGATGAAGTTGATCACCACCACTTTGCCTTTGATCATGTCATCGAAAAAACGCACCTGCCGACCGTCCTGGTCGGTCAGCAAGGTGTTGGGAAAGTAATCGCGCCCCCAGGGTGTCGCCGAATCCGTCGGCGACGGCGACAGTGCGCCTTCATGAGCGAGCAGCACCTGGCTGGCCAGCAGAAACGTCACCAGTACCAGAATCAGGTGCATACCCAGTGCGCGGGAGCGCGGCGTGTGCAGTGTCATGTCGGCTCCCCTGCGGATCATGGCTTGATCACCACTTGTGGGCCGTAGCCATCGCCGGTGCGGAAGGTTGGCAGTGCAGCAGAGTTCACGTAGCGCACGCCATCCCAACTCGGCAGCGGAACCGGCATCAATTGCAGTTGCCCCGGTTTCTCAACGTCCCAACGCAGCAACATGGAGTTGTCCTCATGTTGAGTGTTGTGGCAGTGCTCCATGTACGTCCCGGCAAATTCGCGGAAGTGGATCGCAATCTCGACGCTGTCCAGGCCGTCCTTTTCCGGACCGATGCGGTACACGTCCTTACGTGCCCATTTTTCCCATTCCGGTGGTAGCTTGCCGCCGCGACTGAGGATGATCCCCTCCTCGAAGTGCACGTGAACCGGGTGGCTCCAGCCCTCGCCGCCGAGCTTGATGTTCCACACTTCCAGCGTACCGAAGCCCGTGGCGCCGGCATCGGTCGGACCGGAGGCCAGTTTGGTCGAGACGTTCAGCCGACGAGGGTCCATTCTGAAACCGAAACCGCCGTCGGTCTTGATTGTCCACGGCGCCGAATCGGTGCCGTCGGAACGACCGAAGGTGAAGGTGCGATGACGGGCCTTGGCCAGCAGCGCCTTGTCGGCCACATTATCGCGGTGAATTTTCAGCGGGATCATCACCAGGCCTTCAGCCTTGCCCGGTTTGGCCGGCTCATAGGCCGCCGGGTCCATGGCCAGGTCCTGACCGGTATAGGCCTTGACGTTGAATTGCAACACTTTGCCTATCGCCGGATCACCATCCTCCCACTTCGGCCCCTTGCTGGATTGCCTGATGACGGCCTTGTACTTCTCGGACAGCACGTCAGCCAGGGCGACGGGTTCTTCCGGGCCCTTGCCGTCTTCGTGCACCAGTAGGTTGACGAAGAACAGCTTGTCGCCCGCCTTGACCCCGTTTTTCGAGAAGTTGACGATGATGTCGAAACGTTCGGCGATGCCCATGGTTGGCAGGATCGCGTTGTGATTTTGAGTATCGCCGTCGGCATCCAGGTCCATGGTGCCGTCGAACGGCACGGCGTGTTCCATGATATTGCCGTCGTTGGCAATCATGTGGAACGGCACGCGGGCGTACGACAAGCCTGACCCGACAGGCCCTGGGAACTCGCCACCGGTGCCCTTGATCTCGCGCACCAGCGCCAGTTTGAAGTAGCGCGATACCGAGCCATTGAGCATGCGGAACCGATAGCTGCGGGCGCGCACATCCAGGACCGGTTTCCACTGCCAGTTGACCAGCACCTGATCACCGAGGAAGCCGTCGGTATTGAACGGGTTAAACCACAGTTGACCGTTCTTGTCCCACGCTTTATCGGCAAACAGCAGGTTGACGTCGTAGTCGCGGTTGCCCCAAGGCAAGGCGTTGCCACTGGGTAAACGCAGGTTGACGCCGTCATTCACCGCTTCATTGCCACGGTCCAGGGCGCTGTAGTAGTTCATCATCGCCGCGTTGCCCTTGTAGACGTTCTGCGCGGTGAAATCGAGCATGTGGTCGTGAAACCAGTGGGTGCTCATGGTTTCGCGCCAGTCGCCGCGGATCTTGATCGTGCCGTTGTCGCAGGTCTTGCGGCTGGGGATGAGGTCGTTGGTCCACAGGGTTTCGCCCGGCGAGCACGGAAAAGCTGCACGTGGGTCCTCAGCCTTGGTGTTGATGCTGTCGTAGCCGGCCAACTGGATCGGCCAGCGGTAGTCGTAGAATTGCCCGGGGAAGAAAAATGCGTTGGCATAACCGTCGCTTTCCGCCGGTTGGTGACCGTTGTGTTCGTGGGTGCTGAGGGTGTGCAGACCAAAACCCATGTTCGCCGACGGGTCGATCGGCAAGGCGTTGTAATGGCGCATCAGCACGGGTTGTCCGTAACGCACCATGAGCAATTTTGGCGGCAAGGTGCCGTCGAAGGTCCAGACCGATTTGTGGTTCTGCACCGGCATTTTCGGGTGAAAACGCGCATCGACGCCTTTGGCGGTGCCTACGGTCGTCGGCAGGCCAGCCACATTGTAATAGAGGCCACCGGGGCCAAACTCGCCCATGGCATAGCGGTGCATCTGACGACTGTCACGCAACCCGGTATTCACCCGTGCGCCGGATTGCACAGTCTTGTAGGCGATCTGCGGGTAAAACTCGTTCCAGCGCTGGTGCGACCAGCCTTTTCCTGGTGGACGGCCTTCAGCCGACGAACCGATACGCCGGTTGAGGAAAAATTCGATCTGCTTCTGCCAAGGGTTGCGGTCGACCACGTTGGAATAATGGCTGGGGAACGGGGTCAGTCCGGGTTGCCGCATAAAAGCGTCGAGCGCCGCACTCGGCGGAGCGCTGCGAGCGACGCTGGTGGGATCCTGTTGCGGCAGCGGGCCGATGGCGGCCGGTGGAAACGGCAACTGCGCCGCCGGGGTGGTGGGGTCGAGTTTTTCCGGACCGAACTCTTCGAACAGCACCAGTTGCTGAGTGAACGGCAGAGCACCGTACAACGGGCTGGGTTTGCCGTTGGTAGGGTAATTGAAGCTGGTCTGTATCGCCGGCGGAAGGACGTTTTCCTTGAGCGGGGTCTCTCGGGTACCTTTGACGCCAGCCGGCAAGTCGAAGGCATCCAGGTTGGCGGGGGGCATGGTCAAAATGGCGTTCAAGGCACCTGCTTTGTCAGCCGGCTCGTCGTGATACGCCGAAGGATCGGACGGTCCCGGCTGCCCCTCGTCGTCGATCGGGCTGGCGCGCAGGCTCGTTGTACTGAGCGTCATGGCCACAAAGACGCTCAGGGGCGTCAGGAGACCAAACCATTTGCAGGGGTGCAGCGCTTTTCTGTCCATCACCAGCCGCCTCGAAGTCGTGAAGGGGGTAATGGGGGTTTTGCAAGGAGCTCGCCAGACTTACAACAGCCTGTACAAACGCACTAATGTTCGTGGAAACAATGGCTTATCAACATCAATGTGCCACGCCCCAAAAAACGACTGGGGAATGACACCCGCAACCGGGGAAAGTTCGTCCCCATTTCAGGGACTGCGTTGGAACGATAGGCGAACACTTGTGCCCTCGCCCTCGCGACTGTCCAGGCTCACCGTACCGCCGCAGCGCTCCATAATCCGCTTGACCAGTACGAGCCCGACGCCGAGCCCGCCTTGCTTGGTGGTGAAAAACGGCCGGAAAGCCATGCTGCGCTGTTCCTCGTTCATGCCTCTGCCGGTATCGCTCACCACCACGCTGACGTCTCGGGCATCCGGCTCCAGAATGACGGTGAGCGTGCCGCCCTGGTCCATGGCCTCCAGCGCGTTGGCCAGCAGACGGTTGAGTATCTGCGTCAACTGCATCTGCTGGCTCAGGACCATGGGCGTGTCCTTCGGCTCGAACACCACATGAACGCAGGCCTTGGCGATCTGCTGCTCGAAGGCCATGAGGCTGTCGTGCACCGCCGCCACCAGGTTCACCGGTTCCGGTTCATCGGTGAGCGGGCGCAAGGATTGCAGCAATTCCCTGACCCACGTCGACATGCGATCGACCTGACCGATGATGTCGTTGATGTTTTGGTGCGCCGGGCCATTGTCGAACTCCAGCGCCAGTTCGGCACTGGAGCGAATGGTCGCCAACGGGTTACGCAAACTGTGGGCCACCGCCGATGACATCTCACCCAGGGCGACAAAGGTTTCGTTGGTGATCAATTGTTTTTGTTGCGCCGCCAACAGGATCGCCGCACGCCGCACGATCCAGTACAGCCCCAGATAAATCAGCCCGCCGCCCAGTGCGGTGGCCAGCCATATCAGCACCAGACCGCGCTCCATGCGGCTGATCAGGTCCTCGGGTTCCTTGTAGATCTCGACCATCGCCGTGACGTGCTCGCCGTCGGCATCGAACAGCGGAACGTAGTTTTCGATGAAGATGAATTCCGGCGGCGTGACGAACTTTTGCTCCATGCGTGACTTGTCGACGTCGTGATAACTGGCCGACACAGCCGTCCTGGAGACGAATGCGCGCTCAAGGTCTTCGTCGGCATGGATCGTGGTGCCCATCAATGCCGGGTTGGTCGACCAGATCACCATGCGGTCGGGGGCGTAGATGTTGGCAAGGATCACGTCAGGCAAGTGCTCGATGTGGTCGAGAAATTCGCCCCGGGCGTTGGCGCGGGCCATCGGGTCTACGTCGGGGAAATCCTTGTCTTTGCGCGGGTCCAGCAGCTCGCCCATGCTGCGCACATTGGGAATCGAGACGTGGCGCACCTCGGTCAAGGCAATCGTCTGAATGAACTGTGAGGTCAGCAATGCATCGCGTTGCACGCTCTCGGTAATCACAAATCGCGTGGACACAGCCCCCAGCGCCACCGCCACCGTACCAATCACCGCCATGCTGATGAGGGAAAACCAGCGCAGCAGATTGAACGGTTGCTTTCGCGAGCTCAAGCGCACATCGCCCTCTTCGGACTGGAGCGTTTGTGTGGGCATGTTCATGGGCGTACTTCCCGGCGATTCCCCCCATTGGTTATAGCCCACGGTCAGGCATTTGCCCGGTATTGGGTGTTGACGTGACGACCCCCTGTTGGATCCATCACTCGATACACGCGTAACCGTTCGGCAACCACAAATGCCGTGGCTTTGACTTTGCGCCCTGGCACGAGCACAGTCTGGCGCTACGTGAGGATGGATGCCTCGGTGAGGCTTAAGGAGAATGCCATGTTTCCGATCAACGTCTGGTTTGCCTACACGGCCGCGTGCTTGCTGTTGGTAATCGCACCAGGCCCGGACAATCTGCTGGCCGTAGGCCGTGGACTCAGTCAGGGCAGGATTGCCGCTATCGTCTCGGGCATGGCCTCCGGGGCGGGAATTCTCTTTCATGTGGCAACCGCTTCGCTGGGGCTGACGTTGCTTATGCAGACGTCCGCCGTTGCCTTCTGGGTCGTCAAGCTTATCGGTGCCGGTTATTTACTGTGGCTTGGCATAAAAGTCCTGCGTTCTCGCAGCCTGATCAGCTTTCAGCCAGCGGCCCGGCAATCACTGCCGAGCATTTTCCTCACGGGATTCCTCTCGGCAGCTCTGAATCCGAAGCCTGGTTTTTTCGTCCTTGCGTTCATCCCGCAGTTCGTCGATCCACAACGCGGCTCGGTGAGTGTGCAGATGCTGGTGTACGGCATCTGGTTCGCCGCACTTACGGCAGTGGGATTCGCACTTATGGGCGTATTTGCCACGGCGCTGTCCGGTTTTTTGCGTCAGAGGCCACGGCTGATAAATGGCCTGAACGTAGGGGCAGGACTCACCTTCGTTGCTTCGGGCGTATCGATAGCGGCGCTCAGTCAAAAATAGGGTCCGTGTAGGCGCGCGCGGGGCCGCCAACCCTGAAGAGATATCCGATGTTTTCCGCGATGTTTAGCAATGCCTGCTTATGTTTAACGACGCTTGTTTAAAAACACTTTGTGTTACTTCGCGCAGGCTACAACGCCTTGCGCCATTGCCTACGCTTGCGCCAGAATCCGCCGGCTTGTGCGCCTTGATCTTGGGCTTTATCGTTTTCCGGTCGCTGAAAAATACAGCGATGGGGTTTGGTAGCCCGGTTCAATTAGGCGCATTGCGTCACTGTTAGCAGACCTTTTTAGTCTCTGTTTTATGGTGGCCATGCGCAGGGCTCCCTCGGGGGCGCCGGGTTCCTAATTACCGGTCTACCAACCCGCGTATGGCCGCCACCCATCGTTTGGTAGCGAGGGTGAAGGCTCCTTTTTTAATTAGGAGTACCTGTAATGTTCAAAGTAACGCCCAATCCACCGGACACCGATCCGGCATCGCCGCAAGACAATCCCGATTCAGAAGCACATCGCGAAGCTGTCAATCGCGCCCTCGATTTCTACTTCAACCCTGCCGCCTAAAACGCTCACATCAAATCCACTCCGCGAACACCCACCACCCTGTTCATCGTCAACCCGGAGCTCGATACCGAAACCCTGTTGGCCCATGCGTGTGAATCCCTGGCATCGGCCAATGTCATGGCGACGGACCTGGCGGATCAACTGGACGGAACATGCCGCAACTCCCTGCTGGGGATTGCGCAAGTCATCATGCTGGGCGAGTTGGCGGTGAATCGGGCGCTGGATCAATTAGCCCCCACCGAGTAGCGACTGCGTCCAGCTGTCTGTAGGAGCAAGCTTGCTCGCGATGGATTCACGATCGCCGCGCTTATCCAGATAACACGCGTCTTCGTTAGCGCCCATCGCGAGCAAGCTTGCTCCTACAGGT